>NZ_JCALCO010000003.1:0-343418 GCF_059812385.1 Mycobacterium sp. NGS58
GATGGTGCGCCGCAATTCGGCGCGCCTGTGGACGTCCTCGGGGGGCAGGCGATCGAGCAAGTCCATGTCCTGCCTGATCGCCTCCCGGTAATCCGGGCCTCTGAATTGCCCCGCCGCGACCGCGAGCAGCGCGCCACCGAAGATGGGTGCGCTGTTCAGCGCGACCTGTCCCAAACCGACCACGCCGAGGCCTCCTTCAATCGGTAGACAACGTCGGCCCATTAAGGATGGCTGGGCCGGGGGCACGGATCAATCGCTCTCCAGGCCGGACACGGCGCGCGGCCGGCCGGACACCATCACGGATATGTATGGTCAGGTTCCGCCCGTCCTGTCTTGGCCGGCTCAGGAGGCTTTCGAGGAACGCCGGCGTGTTCTCGGCGGCCCCGGGGCGCCCACCGCGTCCATCGCCCGGACCATCTGCGGATAGGCGATGGCCGGCCCGATCCAGCGGGTGAGGTAGCGGCGCAGATCGGCACCGCTGCGCGCCGGCCGGCCCGGGTCGGCCAGGAAGGAATGCAGAACTCGCAGCGAGAATTCGTTCAGCTCGTCCAGCCCGGCTTCGTCGAAACCGTAATGCTCCCAATCGATGTCGTAGCGATGGAGCATCGAACGACCGAACGCCAGCGCGGTATCGGAGATGATCGAGACTTTGTGGCCGCCGCGGTGGCGCTGGTTGAGCACGAATTCGACCTGGTTGTCCGCGGCAAGCTCTTCGATTGCGAAAGCCATTCCCTCGGTGATGGCCACCACCGGGTCGGTGACTCCCTGAAGGTGTGCCGCCATGCGATCGAGGAAACCGTCGGCCGACCGCATCGCCGAGGCCACCAACAGGGCCTGCGTTCCGGGGAAGTATCGATAGACGGTCTGCCGGGTCACCCCCAGGGCCCGCGCCACGTCCGCGATGCGCATAGCCGAGCCACGTTCGTCGATGATCTTGTCGGCGGCGTCGAGGATGCGCTCGATCGCCTCCGCATCGGATGACGGCGTATTACCTGACCAACCGTGACTGCGCATGATTAACGGGCGGCAAACCCGTAGTCGGTGAACCCCACAGCGGGATCATATCGTCTTCAGGACGCCATCGTTGCTGGCTAACCGCCGAGTCCCGCCTCGCTCGCGCGGCAAGACAAAATGCGTTTTATGTATGATCACCGCGGGTCCGGAGGCTCCGGCGCAACAGAGAGGCCGACCGATGCAGTACGACACCGTAATCACGAACGGACGCTGGTTCGACGGCACGGGTGGGCCGTCGGCTGTGCGGGACATCGGCATTCGTGACGGCCGCGTTGCCACCATCGCCACGGGGCCACTCGACACGACCGGCGCTCAGATCATCGACGCCACCGGCCAATGGGTGATCCCGGGCATCATCGACATCCACACCCACTACGACATCGAAACACTGTGTGAGCCGGCGCTTTCCGAATCGCTGCGACACGGGGTGACGACCGTCATGCTGGGCTCCTGCTCGCTGTCCACCGTGTACCTGGACAACGTCGACGCCGGCGACATCTTCGGCCGCGTCGAAGCGATTCCGCGGCGCTACGTCATCGAGCAGCTCAACGAAACCCGGTCATGGAACAGTCCCAAGGAGTACGTGGCCGCACTCGAACGGCTGAACCTCGGCCCCAACATTGCGGCGTTCATCGGTCACTCCGACATCCGCGCCGCGACGATGGGACTGGACCGGGCAACCCGCAAGGACACCCGCCCGTCGGCGGCCGAGCTGGCGCGAATGGAGTCGATGCTCGAAGACGCTCTCGACGAAGGCTTCGTCGGGCTGTCGTCGCAGCAACTGCTGTTCGACAAACTCGATGGCGAGGTGTGCCGCTCGCGCACCCTGCCATCGACCTACGCCAAGCCGCGCGAACTTCGGCGTTTGAACGCTATCCTGCGGCGGCGCAACAAGATCCTGCAGTCGGGGCCCGACATCAAGAACCCGTTGTCGATCATTTCTCAACTGGCCACGTCGCTGGGGGTGGGGCGCCGACGGTTGAAGACCAGCCTGCTGTCGGCCGCCGACGTCAAGTCGCTGCCGCCGGTCATTTACCTGATGGACTGGCTCGCCCGCCTGGTCAACGCGCTCGGTGCGGACTTCCGCTGGCAGCACCTGCCGGTGCCGTTCGAGGTCTACGCCGACGGCATTTCGCTGGTGATCTTCGAAGAGTTCGGCTCCGGCGCAGCGGCGCTGCATCTGCAGGATGAGATCGCCCGCAACGAGCTGATGCGCGACGAGGCCTACCGGCGGCAGTTCCGCAAGGACTACGACCAGAAATACGGGCCACGGGTGTGGCACCGCGACTTCTTCGACGCCGACATCGTGGCGTGCCCGGACGAATCCGTGATCGGGAAGTCCTTCGGGCAGGTGGGCTTGGATCGCGGCGGGCTGCATCCGGTCGACGCGTTCCTGGATCTGGTGCTCGAGCACGGCGACGAGTTGCGCTGGCGCACCACGATCTCCAACCACCGGCCCGAAATGCTCAGGCGGCTGGCGCAAAGCGCGGGCGTGCAGATGGGGTTCTCGGACGCGGGTGCGCACCTGCGCAACATGGCGTTCTACAACTCGGGCCTGCGCCTGCTGCGCCACGTGCGCGACGCCGAGAAGCAAGGCACGCCGTTCATGTCGATCGAGCGCGCCGTGCACCGGCTTACCGGGGAGCTCGGTGCGTGGTACGAGATCGACGCAGGCACGCTGCACGAGGGCGACCGCGCCGACATCGTCGTCATCAATCCGGACAAGCTCGACGAATCACTGGACCGCTACGCCGAAAATCCGGTGGAATCCTACGGCGGGCTGTCGCGGATGGTGAACCGCAACGACGACACCGTCACAGCGGTGCTGGTGTCGGGGAAGCTCGCCTTCGGCGCCGGCACGGCTGCGCGGGAGCTGGGCCGGCGGCGATTCGGTGAATTCCTCCGGGCGGGCAGCCCGGCGCGAAAGCTGGCCCGAACCGGTTAGCCGCACCTACTGGCTTGGCGGGCCGAAACGTTCATGCCGTCGACGCACCCAGGATGAGGTTGACCGCCTCGTCGAGCTGGCCGGAGATTTCGGCGAAGCTGATGAACCGGGCGGTCATCAGCGCACCGGAGAAGGTCATCTGCAACGTGGATTTCACGGCCCGGGGCCAACCGGGGCCGAGCGCGGCCCCGATCCGCTTGGTTACTTCTTCGCCGATCTGCTCCCGGAGCGGTGCGACCGCAGGATCGTCGGCCATCAGCGCGGCGCCGCAGGCGGCGGTCAGCTCCGGCTCGTCGGCGACCACGACCGCCATGTCCCGCAGGGTGGCGCTGACCCGGGTCTTGGTCGTGTCGTTGACGTCGGTGTGTAGCGGCAGCTCGCGCAGGAAACGCAGATACACCGCGGCGACGAGCGCACTCTTCGAGGGAAAGTAGGTGTAGGCGCTGGCAGGCGATACCCCGGCGCGAGTCGCGACCGCGCGCATCGTCAGGTTCGCGTATGAGGACTCCCGCAACTCCGCCAACCCGGCGTCGAGGACCTTGCGAATGGTCTGCCCGGGCCGGCGATCCGACCTGCGGGCCGAGTTCGCGGTGGCCGCTTTCCCGGCAACGACCGGCGACGACGCATCTCTAGACACTCGTCCAGTGTAGGAACGGGACTCGCCGCCAACAACATCCACTCAGCGCGGCCGGCTCGCCCTTTTGCTGGCCGTTTGGCAGCGCACGCTGTCCGTACAGATGTCTAGAACAAGACCGAATGCCACCGGCGCGGGCGGGTTCTAGAGTGGCGCCATGGGCGAGGCGGACCGGCATCGCTGGGACGAACGGTATGCGGCGAAGGGACCGCCACCGTTGAGTTCGGTTGCGCCGCCCCCCGTTTTTGCGGGCCACGCGGATCTGTTTCCCACGTCCGGAAGGGCGCTCGAGCTCGCCTGCGGACAGGGGACCGGCTCGGTCTGGCTGGCCGCACGCGGCCTGCAGGTGGTGGGTTTCGACGTCTCCCCGGTAGCCATCGGCCAGGCGCGAGAACTGGCCCAGCGCGCCGCGGTGGGTCACCGCTGTCGTTTCGAGGTCGTCGATTTCGATGGCGGTCTGCCGGCGGGGGCGCCGGTCGATGTCATCGTCTGCTGCAAGTTCCGGGACCCCCGCCTCGACCGGGCGATCATCGACCGCCTGGCGCCGGGCGGGCTGCTGGCGATCGCCGCGCTCAGCGAGGTCGGGGCCGGGGCCGGTGCCTTCCGCGCCGCGGCCGGCGAGCTGCCCGCAGCCTTCGCCGACCTGGAATTGATCGACGCTGACGAAGGCGGCGGTCAAGCATGGCTGCTGGCCCGGCGCTGAATCGCTCCGCCCTAGCCGGCACTTCCTTGCGCTCGGCTCGAGCGGCGACGGTCCGGCCGCCGCGCAGGCGTACCGCTGCGGTGAGACATCGCCGATTCGCTGGGTGCGGGATTGGTCTTCGGCGGCCTCCCGGACCGGCGACGCCGCTGCCCGTTGGTGTTGGTCCGATGCTGCTGGGGCGCGCCTGCGGCCAACCGGGCGGGTGCGGGGGCCTGGTATGGCGCCACCTCACCGACGAGCGCTTGCACCGCCTCGGATGCGGCGGTGACCTGCTGGGGGGCGACAGTGATGCCGGCCTTGCGCATCAGCACCTGGGTGTCGCGGCGCTGCTCGGGCAGCACCACGGTGACCACGTCGCCGGCGCTTCCCGCCCGGGCGGTGCGCCCGGACCGGTGCAGATAGGACTTGTGCTCACTGGGCGGGTCGATGTGCACGACGAGTTCGACCTCGTCGACGTGGACGCCACGCGCGGCGATGTCGGTTGCCACCAGCACCCGGGCGCCACCCGAGGCGAACATCGCGAGGTTGCGCTCACGCGCGGGCTGAGACAGGTTGCCGTGCAGGTCAACTGAGGGAACGCCCGATTCGGTCAGCTGCCTGGCGAGCTTGCGCGCTTGATGCTTGGTACGCATGAACAGAATCCGACGCCCGGTGCCGGATGCGAGCCGGTGCACGACCTCGTTCTTGGCTTGGGCATTGGCGACATGAAACACGTGATGGGTCATCTCGGACACCGGCGAGTTGGCCTCATCGACCGAGTGCAGCACCTCGTTTCGCAGGAACCGCTTGACGAGCTTGTCGACGCCGTTGTCCAGGGTCGCCGAAAAGAGCAGCCGCTGACCACCATTCGGAGTTGCGGCCAGGATTCGGGTGACGCCGGGCAGGAAGCCTAGATCGGCCATGTGGTCGGCTTCGTCGATGACGGTGACCTCGACCGCGTCGAGGCTGATCAACCGCTGCTTCATCAAGTCCTCGAGCCGGCCTGGGCAGGCCACCACGATGTCGACTCCGGACTTGAGGGCTGCGACCTGACGGCCTTGTGAAACGCCGCCGAAGATCGTGGTGATCGCCAAGCCGGAAGCGGTTGCCAGCGGCTCGAGCGTCGCTGTGATCTGCGTCGCCAATTCCCGGGTCGGCGCCAGCACCAGGCCCGATGGCCGCGAGGCCGGCCGGTTTCGCACCGACAGGCGGCTGACGAGCGGGATCGAGAAGGCCAGGGTCTTGCCGCTCCCGGTCTTTCCGCGACCGAGCACGTCCCGACCGGCGAGCGTGTCGGGCAGGGTCTCGACCTGAATCGGGAACGGGTCTGTAATGCCACGCTTGGCGAGCGCCTCCACCAGGTGGTGGCGCACGCCGAGGTCGGCGAAAGTCTTGCTGGTAGTCACTTTTCGGTGCCTTTCAGGCATCGGTGGTGCCGGGGGCGGAGACGTCATCGTCGAGCAGCCATCAGCACTTGAGTGGCGAGATTGCCGGTCGGCAAAATCGATCGCCGCGAGACAAGCTAGTGCGGATGCACGGATCATCTGGATTCAGTGCTCAGCGCGAACTCCGGCCGGCAAGAAGGGGATGAGAAAGCGTTCCACGACGGTGTTGGCGTTCAGTGTGGTGAGGCCAACGTTGTCGTCAGTCTAGCCTATTCGCGACGAACGGCGAAACAGGCGGTCGAAACAGGGGACTGCCCCGAAAGCTCAGGCGTCGCCGGCTTCCAGCCTGGTGCGGACGGCCGCCAGTCGCTCGGCCAACTCGGCCTCGGTGATGACGCCCCGCGCCACGAGCGAGTGCGCCAACGCCACCAGCCGATTCTCTGGATAGGGGAGGGACGCATAGACCGTTGCGGACAGGGAGTCCTCTTCGTTTCGCCGGTCGATGAAACTGAGCACCTCTGTGCCGCAACTGCTTTGGTCCAGGACATCGCACATGCCGTCAAGGCTCGTTTTCCACGGCGGCACCGGATTGTCGACCCCGTGTTTCGCCATCATCCGGCTCCAGACATGTTGGCGTTCAACGATTTCCGCCAATGGCGCGATCCTGGGATTCTCTGAACTGCTCACCCGTCTGCCCCCGGGGTTCAGCTGTCGACCGGATGGATGGCCGGCCGGGTTTCGGTGATCACGTTCGCCGTCACCCCAGCTTTAGGGAGCGCGACACCGATCAGGCAATCGCGAGTGACGATTTCGACCAGCTGGTCCTCGGTCCAGCCCTGGGTCCCTTCCGGACGCACCGGCATCACCATGAAGCGGTGTTTCTGGTTGGAATCCTCCACCCGGATCTCGACGTCCTCGGGAAGAATCAGGCCGAATTCCGCGAGCACCTGGCGCGGCCAGCGCACGATGCGGCGGCGATAGTTGGGCGTGCGGTACCACTCCGGTGAGTTGCCCAGGATCGGGCGCGGGTAGCAGGAGCACAAGGTACACACGATGACGTGGTGCAGGGTGGGCGTGTCCACCAGAACGTGGAAGGCGGTGAAGTCGCTGACAATTCACGAAGGGCGATCTCAAGGACCTCGAAGTCGGTGACTCGTCCACCATCGGTGCGGCGGTCCGGTCGTGGTCGTGGTCGTGGGCGGTCATGCCGATGGCCCCTCGGAATGAACGGCACGCTCGAGCCATCGCTCGGGTATCTCGGTTTGCAGCGTGTCGTTGGGGGGGCCGGTGTAGCCGTGCCAGAGCTCGGACTGGTTGAACCGAACGATGTAGAACCACTCGGGTTTCTGATCCGGGCCCGCCCACGTCTCGTCTTCGGCGGCGGGGCTTTCATATGTGACGACGGCAATCTCACCTACTGCGCCCCGAACGTATTCCTGGGTGCGGGTATAGAGAAGGATGGGCAGGTCCTTCACGACGACCTTGTCGCCGACGCGGAACTTCGGCTCGCCGGCCTGCCCGGCAAATATCTGCGGATCACCTTTGCCGACGGCGTGGATGTGGTGTTCGTTGCGTTTGACCTTGGCAGGATCGCCTTCGAATCTGGGTTCGGCCCGCAACGGCTTTCCCGCCAGCCCGTCCTCATACCGTGCCTTCACCTGGGCCATTCGCTCGGCCAATTCGCTCAGGCCGATGTGGTGTTTTTCGACGAGGACGCGCACCACGGCGAGCAACCACCGCCCGTAATAGGGAAGGCCGAGATAGATGGTGCGGCCGAGGTCGACGTTGCCCATCCGGCGGCGTTCCTCGGACAGCCAGATCCCGCGCCAGCCGAGCACCTCGCACATGATGTAGGTGTTCTCTTCCCAGATCTCGTACTGCTTGTTCTCGTATTCGGCGGGAGCGTCCGGTTCTCCGCCGACATCGTGTGGGGTCTTGACGTACGCGTTGAACCGTTCGTGGTCAATGAGATCCGGTGTGGGGGCGTCCGGGAGTTCGGGGTAGGAGGATTGCAGCCGGGCCACCAGGTCCAGCTGTGCCGCCCGGTCCGACGCAGTCGTCATCACAGCTCCATTCCGGCTGATCCAGCGCTTCCATACACTTCACTCCAACCGCTGACATTGCGCAACCGCAAAGCGAATTCGGAGAATGGCGGTCTCCGGTAGTGTCACCAGGATGGAGCGCCGTGTCCTGGAAGCGGTCATTTATGAACGCGAACCGCCGATTGCGCGGATCATCCTGAACCGGGTGGACAAGGCCAACACCAAGGACGCCGTCCTGGTCACCGAGGTCGACGACTGCCTGCACGAGGCCGACCGGGACAAGGACATCAAGGTCGTGATTCTCAAGGCGAACGGCAAGGGATTCTGCGGCGGCCATGTGGCGCGCTGGGGCCCGGACGAGAACCCGTACCCGGATTTCGGGAGCACGTTCGAGGACCTCTACAAAGGCACCGCCGATTTGTTCCTGTGGCCGACGCTATATCTGTGGGAATTCCCCAAGCCGACCATCTCGCAGATCCATGGATATTGCATGGGCGGCGGGATCTATCTCGGCTTGCTGACCGACTTCTGCGTTGCCTCCGAGGACGCGTATTTCCAGATGCCACTTGCCCAAAGCCTCGGCGAACCCGGCGGGCACACGATGATCGAGCCGTGGCTGTTGATGAATTGGCATCGCACCATGGACTGGCTGCTGCTGGCGCCGACGCTGTCCGCGCAGCAGGCCCTCGAGTGGGGGCTGCTCAACCGGGTGGTTCCACGCGACGACCTCGAGGACACCGTCGAGGAGATGGCGCGCAAGATCGCCCAAATCCCGTTGACCACACTGATGGCGGTCAAGAACAACGTGAAACGCGCGTGGGAATTGATGGGCATGCGGGTCCATCTCCAGGTCAGCCACATCCTGACCAACATGGTGGGTGCCGCGTCCGATGTGCAGGCGCGGCGCACCGAGCTGATGCAGTCGGGCATGAAGCCGCGTGACTTCGTCGACCGCGACGAGTCCTAGCGAGTCCGCTCGCCGGCGATCTTGCGGCCGGCTGCGTGCCGCGCCGCGACGTAGCCGAACACCATGGTGTATGCGATGCTCCCGCCCGCGCCCAAATAGTTTCGGCCCATCACCGTCGCCGTGATGTTGCCCGTCGCATACAACCCGTCGATCACGCAGTCGTCCTCGTCGAGCACCTGCGCGTGTTCGTTGGTGATCACGCCTCCGCACGTCCCGACATCGGCGGGTAGCACCCTGGTTGCGTAGTACGGTGGCCGCTCGAGCGGCCCCAACGCGGCGTTCGGGCGGTAGCCGGGATCACCCAGGCAGTCGTTGTACGCCGACTGGCCGCGGCCGAAATCGGGGTCGAGGCCCTTGACCGCAAACCCGTTGAACCGCTTGACCGTTTGTTCGAGCGCGTCGGCCGGGACATCGATCTGGCGTGCGAGATCGGCGATGGTCGCACCGCGCAGGACCGCGCCCCGCTCTATCAGCTCCTCGGGCAGGCTGCGCTTCTTGAACGGGTTGGCGCCCGAGACGTATCGGCGGATGTAACCCTCGTCGAAGACCATCCAGCAGGGCACCGCCTTATTGGCGTACATGGCCTTGCCGACCTCCACGTAGGAATTCGACTCGTTGCAGAATCTCTTGCCCGCCCCGTCGACGTAAATGGCACCCGGCCGCTGCCGCCCGCTGCCGAGCGCCCTCGCGGCATCACCGCCGTCGGCGATGAAAATGGAGGGCAGCCACCAAGCCTCGTCCAGCAGGTCGGTCTTCGCGCCCAGCCGCATGGCGGTCTGAAGCACCTCGCCGGTGTCGCCGGCATTGGCGATCGACCAACGCGCCTCGTTGGGCTGGTCGCCGCTGTAGCGGCGGCGCATGTCCGCATTGCGGCTGAAGCCACCCGCCGCGAGCAGTACGCCCTTGCGCGCCTCGACATTGCGCGTGGCGCCGCCGTGGGAGACGCGCGCGCCGACGACACGGCCGTCCTCGACGATCAGATCGAGCATGGCCGCGTCAGTCCAGATCGGCGGGTCACCGCGCAGGTCGATCAGCACCTTCAGCATCTGGCCGATGAGTGAGGCTCCGTTGGTGAGCATCTCGCGACGGCGCAGCCGCGCCGCCCTGGTCCGCGCGAACACCCGCATCGCCACGGCGAAGGCGCGCGGCGATCGGTTGAAGTACTGCACCGAGCGCAACTCGTTCGTCTTGAGGACGAACCCGCCGTAGCTCTTGGCCATGGACGGCTGCACCTTGTCGCGCCAGTCTCCCAGCGCCGCCGCGTCATAGGGAACGCATTCGATGGCACGACCGGACTCGTTGCCGCCCTTGTGGTTCGGGTAGTAGTCGCTCCAGCCGGGGCACCGCACGAAGCGGACGCCCTTGCGGATCAGGAAGTTGACCATTTCGTAGCCCGCGGTCAGGAACGTCTCCCGGCGCGCAGGTGAGGACGCGGCCCCGATGTCGCCGACGACGTCGTCGAAGTACGCCAGGCCGTCCTCATGCGAGTCCGCGATTCCGTCGGCGCGCATCAACGGGTTGTTCGGCAGCCACACCATGCCACCGGAAAGCCCCGTGGAACCGCCCACCAGCGACTGCTTTTCGAGCACCAGCGGCTCGATGCCGGAGTCGAGCGCAGCCAAGGCCGCGGCCATGCCGCCCCCGCCGCTGCCCGCGATGAGCAGGTCGACGGAGTGGTCCCACTGGGTGCTCATCGTGCCGCCCTGCCGGCGGCCCCGAATGCCGAAGTGAAGCCGAGATCCACCATCGGCACGTCGATGGTGGTGTTGGTCTTCTGGATGGCGGGTACCAGCGTGTCGTACGGCAGTCCGGCGAGGAAGCCGTCGATGACGCGTTCGAAGTTCGAGATCAGCCCCTCGATTCTGCTGGACAACCTCATGTATTCAAAACCCTTCGAGTGCAGTCCTTTTTGTTGCTTGGGCAGATTGGAGAAGTCCTGCGCGGGAATCGGCGGCCAACGTGGGTCGTCGGGCGCCATCGGAACCGGCGGCGTCGGCTTGGGCGTGGTGCGGTCGGGTGGGATGCGGGTGAGTGACCAGATCTCGAAGAGGGTTTCCTCCGCCCCCAGCGGCCGGATCCGGTAGGACGACGCGCTGCTGTACTGCGGCAGCACAAAGTAATGCGGGAAGCAGAAGTTGATGGCCTCGGTGATGCCTCGCCGTGCCAGGTCGTTGAGGTCGGGGATGTCGCAGCCCCTGGCTCGATGCCAGTGCACGATGGCGTCGTTGAGGGTGCTGCGCCAGACCGCCATCGCCTCGGCCGGATCCGACGGCAACTCCATGTCCTGCAGGCCTTCGGCGATGCGGACGTCATTCTCGTGCGTCATGCCGGCCATGCCCTCGCCGAGCGCGCGCATGAAATACACATTGGTCTGCGCCAGGCCCGGTGGCTTGGCGGTAGTCGGCATGCTGGAAGGCAGCAGCTGCGGGTGGGTCTGCGGCACGTGATAGCCCTCCATGAAGGCGGCCGTCGCCAGCTTCCAGTTCACCGGCAGCCGGCACGACTGCCACCACTCGACGCGCAGTGACTCCACCTTCCATGCGTCGTAGATCGATGCGAACGGCTCGAAGCAGTCGCGCAACGGCGGTGCGTTATCGTCGAGGTTGATCCATGCGCACCCGCCCCAGACCTCGCATCGCACCGAGACGAGGCGCAGATCCTCGGGGCTCAGGTTGTGCTCGTCAAACTCCTCGGGCCTCAACACAAACGTGTTACGCCCATCCATGCCCCAGCACCAGCCATGGAAGGGGCACACGAAGGTGCGCCGATTCCCGTTGCCCTCCACCAACTTCACCCCGCGGTGGCGGCACGCATTGTGGTAGGCGCGCACGGTCTCGGCGTCCAACCGGACCACGATGACGGAATCGTCGATAATCTCGTACTCGACATAGTCGCCCGGCTTGGGGATTTCCTCGAGGCGGCAAGCCATCTGCCACACCCGCGGCCAGAGCAGTTCATTTTCGAGCGCGTAGAACTCCGGGTCGTAGTACCGCTGCTTGGGAATCCGATCGGCGGTCTGGACCGCCCACGGCACCGGAAGCGGGGTCCAGTTCACGTCGTTGTTGTTGGTGGTCACCATGCTTCGATTCCCTTTTTCATAGGATTCGCGACGCCCGTCCCTGCCAGTAACGGTCGCGGATGCGCCTCTTGTACAGCTTTCCGTTTGGGTCCCGCGGGAGCTCGCGGTCGAATTCGACCGTGCGGGGGCACTTGTAGCCGGCCAGGTGGGCCCGGCAATATTCGAGCAGTTCGGCCTCGAGCCCGGGTCCGGGCTCCACGCCGTCGGCCGGCTGCACGACGGCCTTGACCTCCTCGCCGAACTCGTCGTTGGGCACCCCGAATACCGCCGCGTCAATCAGCTTCGGATGCATGACGAGCAGATTCTCCGCCTCTTGCGGGTAGATGTTCACCCCGCCGGAGACGATCGTGAACGTCGACCGGTCGGTGAGATACAGGTACCCGTCACGGTCGACATAGCCCATGTCGCCGAGCGATCGCCACCCCCGGTCGTTGTACACCGATGCGGTCTTGGCGGGATCCTTGAAGTATTCGAAGTCGGGCCCACCTTCGAAATAGAGCTCGCCGGATCCGCCGACGGGAAGTTCTTGCCCGTCTTCGCCGAGCACGTGAACGGGGGCCATCGGAATCCCCACGGAGCCGGGATGCGCGAGCCAATCCTGCGGACCGATCGTGGTCCCCGCGAAACCCTCGGTGCCGCCGTAATATTCGTGAATAATGGGCCCGAACCAGTCCATCATCCCGTGCTTGACATCGACCGGGCAGGGTGCGGCCGCGTGAATGACGCACTGCAAGCTGGACACGTCATAGCGTTCGCGGACCGCCGCGGGCAACTTGAGCATGCGCACGAACATCGTCGGGACGAACTGCGCGTGGGTCACCCGGTGGGTCTCGATCAGCCGCAACACCGCCTCGGCGTCGAACTTGCGCATGAGGATCGACGCCGCGCCCACCCGGTTGGCCGCCATGGTGTAGTTCACCCCCGCCGCGTGATACAGCGGCGCGGGCGACAGGTACACGCTCGAGGAGCTCATGCCGTATTTGTGGATGAGCGCCATCTCGAGCACCGACTGTGCCCAGGATCCGTTGCCGTCGACCGGCAGCGGCCGCCGCACCGCCTTGGGCCGCCCGGTGGTGCCGGATGAATAGAGCATCTCCGACCCGTCCGAAACCGGTGGGGCCGCGCCGGCCGCCGCCAGCGCGTCCTCATATGACCGCCAGCTGGCCAGGAAATCCCCGATCGCGATGTGGGCGACCACGCCGGCGTTGGCGTTGTGGATGTGCGCTGCCAGGCCGGGCATCGAGGCGTCGACGAAGACCGCCTTGGCGTCCGAGTCGTCGATGACGTAGCTGACCTCCTCGGGCAGGAAGTGGGTGTTGACCGCGGTGTAGTAGAGGCCGGAAAGCTGAGCACCCCAAGTGATTTCGAAGAATTCCGGCCGGTTCGGCAGCACCAGTGCCACGCCGTCGCCGCGGCGCAGGCCCGCCTCGTGCAATACGGCGGCCACCCGCCGGCTCCGGGCATACAGTTCGCCGAACGAGATCGTGCCGCCGTCGGTGACCAGGGCCGACGACTGTGCGGCTGCGATCGCGTGATCGGCGATGTTCACCAGCAGCCCTAAGTTGTTGCGGCGCCGTCGGTCTGGGCGGCGGCCGCGGCCTGTCGCCGGGCGTGCTCGGACGGCAGCACCTTGTCCTTGAACACGGTCTGGATCAGCTGCTGCACGTCCTTGCTGATCGAGGCGAGCGCGACGAGGTCGTTGGAGCTCTGCCAGTGCACCCGCATGCCCATCAGTTCCCAGGCGCGTTTGAGGTTGGCCTTGGTGAGCATCAGGGTCGTCAACGGCGCCTGCGCGATGTGGCGAGCGATCGCGTCGACGCGGTCGTCGAGCTGGTCTCGCGCAACGACCTCGTTGACGAGGCCGACGTCGAGCGCCTTCTTGGCGTCGATCACCTCCGCGGTGAACAGGTAGTAGGCGGCGCGGCGCCAGTTCATGAACACCCAGGGCTCGATGGAACATTCACCGGACGGCATGCCGAACCCCTGCAGCGGCGGGTAGGAGAAGTAGGCGTCCTCGGAGGCGATGACGATGTCGGTGGTAAGGCCCATGTGGGTGCCACCGCCCACGCAGTAGCCGTGCACCTGCGAGATGGTGGGCTTGGAGAATTCCCACAGGTTCAGGGTTGGCTTGACGAAGAGGTCCGACTGCGCCTTCCACGGGTGGCCCGTGACCATGGCGTTTTCCACGAACGACGGGTAGTCGACGGCGTTGTTGCCGATCGCGTGCCCGGAGCAGAAGCCCTTGCCGTTGGCCTTGAGTACCAACACCTTGATGTCATAGTCGCGGTCCGCATCCAGCAGCGCCGCATCGACCTCTTCGGCCAGCTTCTGGTCCTGGGCGTTGGCCTTCTCCGGCCAGTTGAGCGTGATGCGGGCGATCGGGCCCACTTTTTCGTAGATGATTCTCTCGCGGGTCTCGTTGAGATCCATAGGGCTTACCCTTCCTCGTTGAGCGTTATGACGCCGATTTCGGCGCCGATGTCATAGGTTGTCCCGACCTGACCCGTCCAGCGCACGGTGCCAGATGCCCCCGCTTCGACTTCCTGTTCCACCTTCTCGGTGGCGATCACGTAGATCGGCGTGCCCGCTTCGACGCGCTCACCGGCATCGACGAGCAACCCGGTGAGTTCGGCCTCGGACACGGCCACCGACACCCGGGGGATGCGAATGATGAACTCAGCCATGCGCATTCGCCTTTTCCAGAGTGCGCTCGGCCGCCTCGACGATGCGTGCCGGCGACGGATACACCTGGGCTTCGAGCGCGGCGGCGGCCGGGTTGGGCACGAACCGAGTGGCGACCCGCTCGATGGGCGCGGCGAGTTCGCCGAACAGCTCGGTCCCGAGGATCGCCGCGATTTCGGCTCCCGGGCCGCCGAATTGGACCGCATCGTGCACGATGACGGCCCTGCGAGTGCGCCCGACGGACGCGATCAGGGTCTCGACGTCCAGCGGCACCAGGGTGCGCAAGTCGATGATCTCGGCGTTGACTCCGTGCTCGGCCAGGGTCGCCGCCGCGGCGAGCGCGTCGTGCACGCAACGGCCATAGCAGATCAGGCTCACGTCGGTGCCGGACCGCTTGATATCGGCCTGGCCCAACGGGATCGAGAACCCGGGATCTAGCGGCACCGGCCCCTTCTTGCTTTGCAACCGGATTGTTTCGATGAACAGGCAGGGATCCGGGTCGAATATCGCCGCCGACAGCAGTCCCTTGCCGTCGCGCGGGGTGGACGGCACGATCACCTTCATCCCGGGGATGTGCAGGAACCACGCCTCCAGGCTTTGCGAATGCGTCGCACCGGTGGCCAGCCCGGCGTACACCTGAGTGCGGACGGTGATCGGCGCCGAGGTGCGCCCGGCCGTCATGAACCTGAGCTTGGCGGCGTTGTTGATCAGCTGGTCGGCGGCGATGCCGATGAAATCCATGATCATGATCTCGGCGACGGGCAGCAGACCGTCGATCGCGGCCCCGACGGCCGCGCCCAGGATCGCGGCCTCCGAGATCGGTGTGTCGAGGACGCGCTGGTGCCCGTACTTGGTGGACAGCCCCGCGGTCGGACCGGACGCGCCGGGATCGGCAATGTCCTCACCGAGCAAGAAGACCCGCTCGTCCGCCGCGAGCGCCTGATCGAGCGCGAGGTTCAGCGCCTCGCGCATCGTCATCTCTTTTTCGTCCATCGCCGAATCCTCAGACCGGGAACCGGATCGGAGCTGCGTACACGTCCCGGTCGAGTTCGTCCGCCGTCGGCGGATCCGCGCTCATCACCGCCTGCAGGGCGGCTTCCACCGTGGCCGCCGCCTCGCCTTCGATGCGGGCGAGTTCGTCCTCATCGCAGGTGCCGGCGTCGGCAAGGTGGCGGCGAAAGCGGGGCACCGGATCGGCAGCCAGCGCCGCTTCGAGTTGTTCGGCGGGTATGTAGGGCATCCGGTCCCCGAAATAGTGGCCGCGGAAGCGGAAGGTCACGCACTCGATGAAGGTGGGACCTTCGCCGCCGCGGGCCCGCTGCAGCGCCGCGTCGAGGGCGGCTTTCACCGCCACGGGATCGTTGCCGTCGACGCGTACACCCGGCATTCCGTATCCGGCGGCCCGGTCGGCCACCTGCTCGAGCTTCATGGTGTCGCCGGTCGGGGTCATCTCGGCGTACTGGTTGTTCTGGCAGACGAACACCATGGGCAGGTCCCAGAGCGCGGCCATGTTGGCCGCTTCGTGGAAGGAGCCGGTGTTGGTGGCGCCGTCACCGAAGCTGACCACCGTGACTCGGTCGAGCCCCTTGCGCCTGGCGGCCATCGCCAGTCCTACGGCCACCGGCGGCCCGGCCCCGACGATGCCGGTCGATAGCATCACGCCCACCTCGGGTTTGGCGATGTGCATAGTGCCGCCTTTGCCCCGGCTCGCGCCGATCGTCCGGCCCATCATTTCGCCGTAGATCTCCTCGAGCGGCACTCCCTTGCCGACGAGGTCGTGCAATCCGCGATAGGTGGTCACCAGCTGATCGTCGGGCCGCAGCGCCACACCCATCGCGGCGGCGATCGCCTCCTGACCGCGCGACGGCCAGTACACGCACATGAACTCCCCGGTGCCGATCCCCTTGGATAGCCGGTCGTCGGCCGCCTTCATCAGCACCATGAGCGCGTAGAGGCGCCGTTGCGTGGAGGGGTCGTCGGTCATCGCGTAATCCCGTTGCGGTGCAGTTGGATTGGTGACACCGCCGTCACGCGCCCGACCACGGCTTGACCTTGAGGAAGCCGCCGCCGTCCACCCGGAGTTGCTGTCCGGTAATATAGCGGGCGGCGTCGGATGCGAGGAACAACACCGCCTCGCTGATGTCCTCGGGCTCGACGTAGGGGATGGGCATCGCCTGCACGAACGGGAAGATCGGTTCGGCGTCCTCGCGGGTCGGCTCCTTCAGGTCGGGCCGGAAGGCCCGGTACATCGGCGGGCTGTGCAACATGTCGGTGTTGACATTGGTCGGGTGCACCGCGTTCATCCGGATGGAGAACGGAGCGAGCGCCAGGGCGAAGTCGTTGACGTAGTGCGCGGCAGCCAGTTTCGCGAAGGCATAGCCGGCTCCGCCGGGGCCGCCGTCGATGCCGGTCGTGTTCATCGACGACATGAAGGCCGCGTTGGACCCGATGACGACGATCGACGCGCCGGCCTGCAAGTGTTTGAGGCTGGCATGGACGAGGTTGAGCACGCCGACCAGGTCCACGTCCACCGCATCGGCGAAGGCCTTCGGTGGCAGGCCCGCGGTCAGCGGGCAGATGCCCGCGTTGGCCACCACGACGTCGAGGTGCCCGAATTCGGCGACACCCTCGTCGATGGCCGCGGCAAGGGCGACGCGGTCACGAACATCGGCGATCGCGGTGAAGGCCCGCTGTCCCTCCTTCTCCACCAGCCGTGCCGTTTCATCGAGGTCCTCGGGGCGCGCCAGGGGATACTCGTTGGTGTCGATGTCGGTGCAGAGGTCCACGGCAATGATGTCCGCACCTTCGGCGGCCAGCATTCGCGCATGTGAACGGCCCTGACCGCGCGCGGCACCACTGATCACGGCCACCTTGCCGGTTACCCTGCCCATCGCCCGTCCTTCGTCCGTGTATAGGAATCACGACCCACGTTGCGCCGCAACGTCACTCGTTGGCACCGCTCGTGCTGGCGTGGGAAGGAATCGACTTCTCGCCCGCCCGCGCCGCAGTACGACGCACCTGTCACCGCGGCTGGCACCGGAATGAGACCCTCGGTCGGCTCCATCGCATCTCTTCCACCAAAAACTGCGCTGACCTGCAGATGGGCTATCACTACGCCCAAGACTAGCTAGAATATCTAAAATAGCAAGGAATGGACACGACGAGGGGATTGACGATGTCTGACGTGCACGGCGGTGTCCTTCGAGGGGTGCGGGTGATCGAACTGGCCTCGTGGACCTATGTGCCCTCCGCGGGCGCCGTGTTGTCGGACTGGGGCGCCGACGTCATCAAGGTGGAGGGCGTCAGCGCGGGCGATCCCGGACGCGCGCTGGTCGTGGGTGGCTTCACCCGTCAGGCGGCCCGCCCGGACGCCGACTTCATCCTGGAGCTGGGCAACCGCGGCAAGCGCAGCATCGCCATCGACATCAAGTCGGAAACGGGCCGCGAGCTGTTCGGCCGGCTGTTGGCCAGTGCCGATGTGTTCTTGACCAATTGGCTGCCGGGTGCCCTCGAACGCGCCCGGCTGACAGTTGAGGACATCCGCTCGTTCAACCCGAAGATCATCATCGCGCGCGGCACCGGCCTGGGGGTCCGCGGGCCCGATCGCGATCGCGGCGGATTCGATGCCACGACGTATCTGGCTCGCGGCGGGGTCGCCTATACGCTCACGCCATTCGGCAGCGAGAACCCCGCGGTCCAGGGGCCCGGCTTCGGTGACTTGCAGGGCGGGGCGACGCTGGCGGGCGGGGTTTGTGCCGCGTTGTTCCACCGGGAACGCACCGGCGAACCCGTCATCGTCGACTCTTCGCTGCTGGCACAGGCGATGTGGTCGATAGCGCCGTCCATTTCGGCGGCCGACTTCTTCGATATCGACGGTATCCCGGGCGCACCGCCGGGGCTGGCCATCAACCCGCTGGTGAATCGGTACAAGACCAAAGACGGCCGGTGGATCCAGCTGGTGTTCCTGCAGCCCGACAAATTCTGGGCGGGCTTCTGCCGGCGCATGGGACTGGCCGAACTGGCCGACGATGAGCGATTCGTCCCGTCGGCCAACCTGATCGCCAACGCGGCCGCCGCGACCGAGCTGCTGGCCAATACCTTTGCCCGTCACGACCTCGCACACTGGCAGGCGGTGCTCGCGGACGAGCCGGGCGTGTGGGGTGCGCTGGCGACCCCACGCGAAACGCTCAACGACCCGCAGGTCGAACCCAACGGATACGTCGTGACCAATGTCGACGACCAAGGTGAGAAGTACCGAATCGTCGCCGCGCCAGTGCAATTCAACGAGACGCCACCGTCTCCCGCGCGCGCCCCGGAGCACGGACAGCACACCGAAGAGATCCTGCTGGAACTCGACATCGACTGGGATGACATCGCCGAGGCCAAGGCGACCAACGCCATTCTCTGATTGCGCTGCTTTGCAGCCCTTTTCGATACCATGTGTCGCGAATTCTTTGATGAGCAACCGATTCCGAAACGGTAACGGCCGCGTCTCAATGTCAATGGTGCACTGGCACAACGCGACGGATCCGCAAATCATTGCACAGGGCGCCTTTTGGGGATTGCGGCCGCAACGAAGCGTACCGCACGAATTCCTGCCGCTATGCGAGTAGCGGTTCCGCAAGGGCGCAGCAGGAGGTATCACACAGCATGACGTCGAACTGGGTCCCCGCCCAAACTTCTTGTGGGCCGAATTCCGGTCGGATTCTCGACACCGCCCGGGGCATTCTCATCGGCCTTCGCCGGTGTCCTTCCGACGCCGCTTTGGACGAATTGCACAGCGCGGCGATACGGCACAAAGTACCGGTATTCGCCATGGCCTGGGCACTCGTCCACCTGGCGGGCGACGGCGAGAAGACTCCCAGCTTCGTCGACGCGCAGTCCGCAGCCCGCCACGAGTGGGGTGCGCTGTTCACATCCGCCGCCCTGACCTGCTGAGGGCGCCAAGACGTTGGGGCGGCCGAGCTTCGAGGGGTTGCCCGGCCGCTTCCAACTACGACGATGTCAACCCGACAGCAAAGCGCTTCCGATGTCGAATAACGACAGGCTATTTCGGCGGCGGCAGCTGGCGCGGGCCGTCCGGCGGATCCAATTCGGGTGGCCCGTCCCGCTTCGTCAGCGAACGCCGAGAGCCGCGGTCGGCGGATTCCACCGACAGCCGTCCCGCATCATGTCCGGACCGCCGCGGCAAGGGCGAATGGAAATCCCGACCCGCCACCGGCCGACGTGCTCGACCGCCGGGTTCCTGCCGCGACGAGGCGACGAATTCCGTTTTTGCCGAGCCGGTTTGAGCGTTGGGGGGCAGCCCAGATAACTCGGTGTCCGAGGCCTCGGAGTTGACCGCCAACTTGCGGCTCCGCTTCAGCGTGAATGTGATCTCTTCCGTCTCTTCCAGGACGCCTTCGAACACCTGGCGCGCGCTGCGCAGCGGCTGGGTGGTCGTATCGATCACCTTCGCCACGAACGGCGGCACCAGCGGGCGAATCCAGCGGGCCGCTGCCCTGGTGGCGTCCGGGATCGACGGGATCGACGGTGCATTCCGCTCTTCGTGGGCCTCGACCTCGCCGGCCTGCGGCAGGGGCGCGGGCAGGTTCTCCGGCGCCTCGGAGGTCTGGGCAGTGCCTGCGGCCGGTTCCGGGGCGGGCAGTTGGGTGATCGCCAGGCTGGCCGCCTCGGCTTCGGCGGCGATCGGCAGATACACGTCGTCGTCGGCCGGCTCGAAGGCGCGGTGCGATGGCGCGTGCACCGCGGGGCCCAAAGCCTCGGAAACCCGGCGGCGCTGCTGCTCGCGGTCGATCTCGGTCTGCGCCGCAATGGCAAGCCGAGCCTGCGTCAGTTGGTGTTCGGCCCAGAGGATTTCGGCCTCGCGGCGCACCTCGGCGCGCTTGACGGCGATGGCGGTGTCCGCATCGAGTTCGGCGCGTTCACGCTGGGCGCGCGAGGAGGCACGGCGATCGTGGGTAGTCTCACCGCGCCACAAACCCAGGATCAGTGGCGTCACGTAGAGCAGCATGCACAGCGCGATCGTCAGCAGCCGCAGGGTCATTGCCCCGGCATCGGCGGAGGCGAGGTCGTTCATCGCGACCCACCGTGCGCCCAGGCCACGGCCCGCGTCCGCCACGGCCCCGCTCCGTGCGTTGCGCAGAGCCAGCTCTTCACGGGAAATCGCGGCATCCAGGTCCGGCGCGCGGCTGTCCCGCGCCGCCAGCGCGGTGTCCAATTCGTGCTGAGCATCCGCGAGAAGCTCGTTGGCCGTGCGCGTCTCCGGCCCGGCGCCGGGATCACCGGTGATCCGGGTCTGGGGGCAGCCAGGCGTGGGACGGTATTCGCAGCGGGCGACGACCAAGGCCTTGTCCTGGCGGTCGCGGGCCTGCGCGACCGCGCTGTCGAGCCCGGCGCGGGCAGCCTTGGATTGCTGCAGCGACGCCGACGCTTGCGCGACCGCGGGGGCCGATTCGGCGTTGCGCACCGCTCGTTCGTCGAGACGATGGTCGATCGAGCTGGACAGTATGACCAGTGCCGCCAGTTCGCCGACGACGACGCCCACCGCCGCCGCCACAGCGGCGCGGCCCACGACACCTGGGCGGCTGCGTTTGAGCCCCGGGATGGTGCCGCGGACGACAGCGCCGACGAGCAGGCCGAAGACTCCGGTGAGCGGCACGACGGCCGGCAGCGGCCAGCGAGCCGACTCGCTGACCGCCAGGATCGCGACCAGCCACGCCAACACCGCGCCCGCCAACACGACGGCGCCGGCGACCGCGTGAGTGGACCGTTCGTGACGCTCACCCAGCTCGCGCCGGTGTCCGCCACCGAGCCAGATGAGGACCTCCGACACCTGGGCCAGGCCCGTGCGCGGTTCAGTTACTTCCTGGGGCATGAGACTCCAAACACCTCCACCATCAAGCCTTGCAGGCGATCGCCCTGCGCATCGAATCGAAGCCCCCCGCCTGTGATGCGCTTCACAAACTCCGCGGAATCGATGCATGTTGCCGGGGGATCGACCGCCGGGTTTGCCAGCCCTGGACGAGGGGATCTGACGCGTGATTAGTGCGACGCGAACAGATCAGCGACTGTTCCGGCAGGCGACATGAGACGGTATAAGCCTATGACGAATCACGATTATGTCACCTACGAAGAGTTTGGCCGCAGGTTCTTCGAGGTCGCCGTCACTCCGGAGCGGGTCGCTGCCGCGTTCGCCGACATCGCCGGCAGCGAGTTCGCCATGGAGCCGATAGCCCAGGGACCGGGCCGAATCGCCAAAGTCAGTGCCAACGTCCAAATCCAGGAGCCCCGCGTGACGCGCCGGCTGGGCGACAGCATCACCTTCGTCATTCACATCCCGCTCTCGATCGACCTGCTGGTCGACCTATGGCTGGACAAGCAGCGTTTCAAGGTCTCCGGGGATATTCAATTGCGCGCGACCGCGCGAGCGGCCGAACCGCTGTTGCTGATCGTCGACGTCGCCAAACCGCGGCCTTCCGACATCACCGTCAACGTTTCGTCCAAGTCAATCCGTGGCGAGGTGCTGCGAATCCTGGCCGGTGTCGACGGTGAGATCCGGCGCTTCATCGCGCAATACGTCGCCGCCGAGATCGATGCGCCCCAATCGCAGGCGGCGCAGATCATCGACGTGTCCCAGCAGCTGGAGAAGGCCTGGCCCTGAGCGGGCGGCCCACGAATACGTGCGGCGGCGTCGGGGTACCCAGCCATGGTTGTGCGTTCTGATCGCCAGGGAGGAAGACGTTGGCTCGCGTAGATGTCTCGGTGTCGTCGCAGGTGGAACCGGAAGCGGCTTGGAAGCTGGCGTCCGACCTGGATCGATTCGATGAGTGGATGACAATTTTCGCCGGGTGGCGGGGGCCGGTGCCCGACACGATCGAGGAGGGCACGTGCGTCTCGTCGTGCGTCAAGGTCAAGGGTTTCCGCAACGTCATCCACTGGAAGGTCACCCGATACGACGAGCCCAAAGCGATTGAGCTGCAAGGGCGCGGGCGTGGCGGTATCCGCCTCACGGTGGCGATGACCGTGACCGATGATCATCCCGGATCGACGTTCCACCTCACCGCCGACCTCGGTGGCGGGTTACTCAGTGGACCGGTCGGGGCGCTGGTCGCCCGGGTTCTGCGCTCCGATGTGCAGAAGTCCGTCAACAACCTCGCGGCGCTGCGATAGCCGCTCCACGCTGCGCTATCGGACCCGCCGGCCGAGCACCCACTCCCGTTCGGCGTCGCGGATGCGCCTGCCGTCCATCGCAAGCCAGGACAGGCCGGCCCCGAAAGCAAGCATGGCGATGATCGCGGAAACGACGCCCGCGCCGGCCTCGCCGAGGGCGAAATTGACTACGCACACCGCGAACGCCAGTGCGGCCGCCGCGACCACGAGGAGCCCGGGCGGCCGCGCCGCAACCGACCTGTGCGCATACCGATCAGCGGTCCGACCGTGGTCGACAGGGCTGTGCCTCACGGGCGTCTCCTCTGCTGTCACATCGTTTCGACCGATGTGTTGGAGCTACCCGAAAGGCCGTTCGGACAAACGACTTCGCGGCGGTAACGCGGCTCGCGCTGTTAGAGCGTTTGGTGCCGCCCGAAGTACTTGTGGTCTTCGCTGTAGCCGCCATAACCGCTGCCGATGTCGTGGTAGTCGGCAACGAACTCGATGCCTTTGATCCACTTCACCAGCTTGAAGCCGTGCTGCAATTCATTGCGCAGCCGCAGCGGTCGGCCGTGCATGTAGGGCAGCTGCTGGTCGTTCATGTTGTAGGCCAGCATCGTCATGTGGTGGTCCATCTGACCGATGTGGTGGGCGTTGTAATAGATGCCGCCCGTGGCGCCCAGACCCATCGAGTAGAAGACCGCCCATTTCGCTTCGGGAAGCGGTTTGACGATGTCCATGATCGTCTTCATCTGCACGCCACCCCATTTGGCGACGCCTGACCACGCCTGGATGCAGAAGTGCTGGCTGATCTGCTCGTGGTAGGGCAGCGCCATCAAATCCTCGAGCGAGAATTCCATCGGGTGCTCGACCAGACCGTAGACCCGCAGCCGCCAGTCCTTGAAGTCGTCGCGCTCGAGCTCTTTGTATTCGACGGTCTCCGGCAGGCGTCCGTTGCGCCAGTGGTGCGGCGAGATGTCCTTTTCGGTGAAGGCACCGGGCTTGGGGTCCAGCTGCTCGAGCATCCGCTGGAAGGGACCCACCAGCGCATAGCCGACCCGCTGCACCACGCGGGGGTGCTTGATGGTGAACGGGGTGGCCCATACCCAGGCGACAGCCGTCACCACCATGGCCGCCGCGAAGATCCAAAAGCCCATCCAACCGTTGTCGTCGCGGGCGGCGAACATGTGGTTGAGGTTCTTCAGCGCGCTGGTCGCGAACACCAGCGTGACGTGCACGATGATGAAGAACAAGAAATAGACCAGCACCAGGAAGTGCAGCGACCGCGCGTGCTGAATGCTCAGCCGCTTGCTGAGCCAGTGGACGCGCTGCGACAGTGCGGGCGACATTCCCAGACCGGTGATCAGCGCGGCCGGCGCGGCGATGAACACGGTGGTGAAGTACGCCAACACCTGCATGCCGTTGTAGGCGACCCAGCCGTTGTCGGCCGGCCAGTGCTCTACGGATAGGTACTGAATCGCCACCGAAAGCGCATTGGGGAACACGTCCCAGCTGGTCGGCACGATGTGCCGCCATTGCCCGGTGACGAACAACAGAACGTAGAAGACCAGGCCGTTGAGCAGCCACAGCACGTCCATGCCCAGATGCCACCAGCGGGCCAGCCCGATGGAGTGCCGGAAACCGGGCAGCCCCAGTTGGGGCGGCAGGGCGACGGTGTCGGCGTTGGCGGTCCACAGCTCGTCGTCCGGCACCGGGGGCCCTACGCGCAGCCACTCGTCCTTCCCAGGGGTGGCGTTGCGGCTGAAGTAAAGCCGCGGGTGATCACAGAGGATCTGGATGCCGGTCCTGATGATGAACATCATCATGAACAGGTTGAAAAAGTGCGTCCAGCCCAGCCAGGCCGGGACGCCGGGCACCTTCGCGGGGATATCGGCGCCGGGATAACGGTGAATGAATTCCTGCACCGACGGCATGTTGTACAGGCCCTTGCCGATGGCCACCGCCGCGACCAGGAGGGCGAAGCCGATGGGGATGAGCCACAGCAGGTTGAACCACTTGTCGCGGCCAACTCGGAGCTTGGGTGCGGTGGCCCGCCTCGTGAGATCGAAGCCGCCACCGTAGTGCTCCACATCGATGATGTCTTCGGCGGTGTGTATCTCGTTGCGGTAGTCCGGATTGGACGTCAGCGGGGTGCCCACTCCCAGCGTCGATACCGAGCCGTGCTGCGCTGCTCGCCCTCCACCGGTCTCCGCGGAATCAACGGTGTTCGTCACGCGGCCGAAATTACACGAACGCGCCTGGATTAATTGGAGTCGATCGGGAACGAAAGCGATGGTCCGGGCGCCCATCCGGGCCGGAATGTTTGTGGAGCGCGCTGAGGGCGCCAAATCCGGCCGGTTGTCGGCAGCGTTAGCCGCACCTACCCCGAGAAAGCCGCAATTTGCTCCGCACATACGAACGGGTGGGTTTTGCTGTGAGTGTGCGCACAATTTACTGCCAACACGCTAGCCAGGGTCATGCGGCAGCAGCCGGCGCACTGGGCGCGTCTCGATCGCGTTGACCGTCAATGCCCTGCGGCTGATCCGCCAGCCCACGTCGGTCAGCAGATACTCGTCGTCGTAGCGCAGGTGCCATGCCACGTCCACCAACTCACCGTCGCGCTCGTTCCAGTGGTGCGCGACGGCCGCGATCCGCCCGCGGGCGGTGCCGGGTTGCGCGGCGTCGTACACCTCACCGATGATCGCGTGCTCGGTGCGGGCGACCGCGGCCACGGCCGCCACCGCGGCGGTGATGGCTCGCCGGCCGCGATACGACTGGATCGGCCGCAGATCGGCCGGCGGCGCGGGCGCCACCAGCTCGGCATCGTCGTTGAAAAGCCCTGCAACAGAGGTGAATTCGCGGTCATCGACGTAAGCGGCATACCGGTGCACCAGGTCGCTCAGCGCCGCCCGCAGTTCGGCCGGAAGCGTCATGAGCCCAAGGACAGCCGCTGAGCGCACGCCGACAGCAGGTCCTTCGCGTGCTCGATATCGGTGGCCGGCGGCATGGCCAGCACCAGACGGTCGGCACCCTGATCGACGAGCGCCGCCGCGCGCTCGGCATCGATCTTGTTGACCGCGTGGCCCAATGACACCTCGAGCGCCGCCGGATCACGGCCCGCCGCCGACGCCTCCTCACGCATGAGCGCGATCAGCGACGCGAGCTTGGGCCCCGTCACGCCCAGCGGCTGAAAGCCGTCGCCAAGGCGCCCGGCGCGGCGCGCGGCGGCCCGGCTGTGTCCACCGATGTGAATCGGAAGGCGTTCCGCCGCAATCGGTTTCGGGTAACACATGACGTTCTCAAAGTCGAAGAACTCGCCTGTGAAGGACGCGCCATCGGACCGCCGCGCCCACAATTCCCGCATGACGGCCAGCTGCTCATCCGCGCGCCGGCCCCGGCTCTCGAAGTCCACATCACAGGCGGCCAGCTCCTCCTTGAGCCAGCCCACACCCACACACAGGCGCAGTCGGCCGCCCGACAGGACATCGAGGGTGGCTGCCCGTTTGGCCAGCACCACAGGGTGGTGGTTGGGCAGGACCAGCACGCCGGTGGCCAGCCCCAGGCGGCTGGTGTGGCCGGCCAGAAACGCAAGCAGGTCAAGCGGATCCGGGATGGGGCAGTCCGGCGCCAGTCCGACGCGACCCGAATTGTCGTAGGGATAGACGCTGTCGTAGCGGGTGAGCAACACGGTGTGCTCGACAGCGACGATCGATTCGAACCCGCACTCTTCGAGGTGGCGCGCGAAGGCCACCATCCAGTCGGGGTCCGCGGTGACACCGTCGCCGACCGGGGCCACGACTGAGACCTTCATGGTTTTCGAAGCTAACAAGGCCCGAGCCGGGACGACTAGCGGGCCGCGCTTTCCGCGGCGACCGGCGCGACCGCCGCACGCACGGCTTCGGCGAGCGTTGCGGTGCGGCGATCGGCGAAGACGTCCTCGAGCATCACCGCCCGCCCGTCTGGACCGGTCAGCGGCACCCGCCAGTTGGGGTATTCGTCGGTGGTACCCGGCTGATTCTGGGTCCGGCGGTCACCGACGGCGTCGGTAAGTGCCACACCAAGCAGCCGGGACGGCGTCCTGCCCAGATAGCGGTACAGGGCCAGCACGACCTGCTCGGGTTGTTCTTCGCCGTCCTCGAGCAACCCGACCCTGCGCAGTTCAGCCATCCACGCCGCCAGCTCGGTCCGGTCGGACTCGAGCTCCTCTTCGACCGGACGGGTCAGCAGACCCAACGAATCGCGCAGCCGCACATGATCACCCGCCAGATAGCCCGCGGTCGGAGGCAAGTCGTGCGTGGTGACCGAGGATAGGCAGTACTCGCGCCAACGCTCGGCACGCAGCGGAGCACCGCTGGCCCTCGGGTCGTCGCGATCCAACTCGAACCAGAGGATCGAGGTGCCCAGCAACCCCCGCAACAAGAGGTAGTCGCGCACCCACGGCTCGACCGTGCCGAGATCCTCGCCGACGACGACGGCGCCGGCCCGGTGCGCTTCCAGCGCGACGATGCCGATCATGGCTTCGTGGTCGTACCGGACGTAGGTGCCCTCGGTGGGTGAACTACCGCGCGGGATCCACCAGAGCCGGAACAAACCGATGATGTGGTCGATGCGCACCCCACCGGCATGCCGCAACACCGCACCGATCAACGCGCGAAAGGGGCGATATTCGAGCTCGTTCAACCGGTCCGGGCGCCACGGCGGCTGGGACCAGTCCTGGCCGAGCTGGTTGAACTCGTCCGGCGGCGCGCCGGCGGTCACGCCCAGCGCCATCACGTCCTGCAGCGCCCAGGCGTCCGCGCCGTTGGGGTGCACGCCGACGGCCAGGTCGTGCATGATGCCCAACGACATGCCGGCCCGGATCGCCTGTGACTGCGTCGCGGCAAGCTGCTCGTCGAGTTGCCACTGCAGCCAGCGGTGGAAATCGACTGTGTCCGAGTGCTTTTTGACGAAGTCCGCGACCCCGGAGGCGTCCGGGTGCTGTAGCGCCTGTGGCCAGGAATGCCAGTCGGCACCGTACTTTTCGGCCAGCGCGCACCAGGTGGCGAAGTCGTCCAGCGCGCGGCCCTCCCGGTCGCGGAACGCGACGTAGGACAGCTCCCGTCCCGCCGACCGCGGTTCTGAGTGCAGCAGCTTGAGCGCTGCCCGTTTCGCCGTCCACGAGCTGTCGCGGTCGATGGCGTCGAGGCGGGCGGCATGCTGCTGAACCTCGGAACGGAGCCGTCGGACCCGGCTGCGCTTGGTCAGGTCGGCGAATTCGGGGATCGCCTCGACGTGAAGATAAATCGGATTGACGAAGCGCCGCGAGGTCGGCAGGTACGGCGAAGGCTCCATCGGCTTGGTCGGGGCCGCCGCGTGCAGGGGGTTGACCAAGAGATAGTCGGCGCCGTGCCGCGAAGCCGACCACACGGCCAGGTCGGTCAGATCGGTCAGATCGCCGACACCCCACGACTGCCGTGATCGCACGCTGTAGAGCTGAGCGGCCAGGCCCCACGCGCGGCGGGCGCCGAGGCGCTCCGGCAGCCCGAGCCAGTCCGGCGTGACGATCAGCGCGGTGCTGGTCTCGGAGCCGCCGGAGCGCAGGTGTACCCGGTGGTAGCCCAGGGGCAGATGGGCGGGCAGCAGGAAGCTGGCCTCGCCGACCCAGCGGCCGTCCAGGTCGAACGGCGGGGTGAAGTTGTCGACCTGTTCGACATCGGCGCGCACGGTGCCGTCTTCCAGCGCCAACCACACCTCGGCGGGATCGCCGTGGGTGACGTGCGCCCAGAACCGGATCTGCTCGCCGGTGCGCCCAACGATGGTCGCGGGCAGTCGGCGCGCCCAGTGCGACCGCGCTTTCGCG
Source organism: Mycobacterium sp. NGS58 (assembly GCF_059812385.1). NCBI lineage: Bacteria > Bacillati > Actinomycetota > Actinomycetes > Mycobacteriales > Mycobacteriaceae > Mycobacterium > Mycobacterium sp. NGS58. The sequence continues at coordinate 28,421 of NZ_JCALCO010000003.1, forward strand.
GTCAGCGCGACGTTGCGTTCTTGCTCGGTATCGGCCGCGACGCCAAAAGAACCCAACACGGCCTTCAATGTGCCCTCGGAAACTCGCACCCGCCGACCTGTCCAGTCCTCGTAATCCGTCGCGATGCCATATCTCCGGGCGAGTTCGATCAGCGACGGCGCGAGTTCAGTCATACGGCCATCTTGCTGCCATGTTTCGCGTGCCGGCGACTCGGACCCGACGCGAGTTAGCGCATTGTTTGCTGGGCGGTGACCTGCCATTAACAAATGGCTCCCGCGGACAACGGCGCTGTGCGCTCGACAGGACGAGCCGCCGTGTGGCCACTACGATGCTTCGAGAAGGCGAAGAGATCCGGTGAGCTCTTCGGCGGGGAAAATGAATTGCCAGCTCAATGGCGCATGTCGCGGTTGGCCTCGCGGGGCTCCGGCGCCGCGGGCGCCGCTGGATTCGGGTGCACAAAGAGATGTAGAAGTGAATGGCTTCGGCGCCGCGTGGCGAGGTCCGCGCAGGTGCCTTAACGTTGTCATGTAATTCGCGCTGGATCAGTTCATCGGGACAGAATTCAGACGCATCAGCAGACCGGATGGTGAATAAGTGGCGGAAGAGAGTCGCGGGCAGCGCGGGTCGGGGTACGGCCTCGGGTTGTCGACCCGGACCCAGGTGACCGGCTACCAGTTCCTGGCGCGCCGGACCGCGATGGCACTGACCCGGTGGCGCGTCCGCATGGAGGTCGAGCCCGGCCGGCGCCAGAACCTGGCCATCGTGGCATCGATCTCGGCCGCGCTGGTGATCTGCCTGGGCGCGCTGCTTTACTCCTTCATCAGCCCGGCCGGCCAGATCAACGAGTCGCCGATCATCGCCGACCGCGACTCGGGCGCGCTCTATGTCCGGGTCGGCGACAAGCTGTACCCGGCCCTGAACTTGGCGTCGGCCCGCCTCATCACCGGTCGCCCCGACAACCCGCACCTGGTCAGGTCGAACCAGATCGCCACCCTGCCGCGCGGTCCGATGGTGGGCATCCCGGGGGCGCCCTCGAGCTTCCACCCCACCAGCCCGTCCGCGTCGTCCTGGTTGGTCTGCGACACCGTGGCCAACTCGACGGGAGCCGGCGCGCCGTCGGGTGTGACGGTGACGGTGATCGACGGCAATCCCGATCTGAGCAACCATCGGCGGGTGTTGACCGGCTCGGACGCGGTGGTGCTGAACTACGGCGGAGACTCGTGGGTGATCCGCGACGGACGCCGCTCGCGCATCGACGGGTCGAACCGATCGGTGTTGCTGCCACTTGGACTCACCCCTGAGCAGGTCAGCACGGCGAAGCCGATGAGCCGCGCGCTGTACGACGCGTTGCCGGTGGGTCCGGAACTGACTGTGCCGCAGATCCAGAATGCCGGCGCCGGCGCTTCATTCCCGAACGCGCCCGGCCCGATCGGCACGGTGATCGTCACCCCGCAAATCAGTGGGCCACAACAGTATTCGTTGGTGCTGGCCGATGGAGTGCAGACGCTGCCGCCCCTGGTCGCCCAGATCCTGCAGAACGCCGGACCGGGCAACACCAAGCCGGTGACGGTCGAGCCGTCCGCGCTGGCGAAGATGCCGGTGGTCAACAAGCTCGACCTGTCGTCCTACCCGGACGCGCCCCTGAACGTGATGGACATCCGCGAGAACCCGGCGACCTGCTGGTGGTGGCAGAAGACCTCCGGTGAAAACCGGGCCCGCGTCCAGGTCATCTCCGGCGCGACCCTCCCGATCGAGGCGAAGGACGTCAACAGGGTGGTGTCACTGGTCAAGGCGGACACCACCGGACGCGAAGCCGACCAGGTCTTCTTCGGACCCGACTATGCGAACTTCGTGGCGGTCACCGGGAACGACCCCGGCGCGAAGACAACCGAATCGCTGTGGTGGCTCACGGATGCGGGTGCCCGCTTCGGGGTCGACGACACCCGCGAGGTGCGAGAAGCGTTGGGCCTCAAGACTAAACCGGGCCTGGCGCCGTGGGTGGCACTGCGGCTGCTCCCGCAAGGCCCGACGTTGTCGCGAGCGGATGCGCTGGTGGAGCACGACACGCTACCGATGGATATGTCCCCAGGAGAGTTGGCGGTACCGAAGTGAAACGTGGATTTGCGCGGCCGACGCCGGAGAAGCCTCCGGTCATCAAGCCGGAGAACATCGTCCTTCCGACGCCGCTGAGCGTCCCGCCTCCGGAAGGCAAGCCCTGGTGGCTGATCGTGGTCGGCGTCGTGGTGGTCGGTCTGCTGATCGGCATGGTCGCCATGACCTTCGCCAGCGGTTCGCACGTGTTCGGCGGCGCGGGCTCGATCTTCCCGATCTTCATGATCGGTGGCGTCGCGATGATGATGTTCGGCGGCCGGTTCGGCGGCCAGCAGCAGATGAGCCGGCCCAAGCTGGACTCAATGCGCGCCCAGTTCATGCTGATGCTGGACATGCTGCGGGAGACCGCCCACGAGTCGGCCGACAGCATGGACGCCAACTACCGGTGGTTCCACCCAGCGCCGACCACCTTGGCCGCCGCGGTCGGGTCGTCGCGGATGTGGGAACGCAAGCCCGACGGTAAAGACCTGAACTTCGGCGTGGTCCGCGTCGGTGTCGGTATGACGCGGCCCGAGGTGACCTGGGGTGAGCCCCAGAACATGCCGACCGACATCGAGCTGGAGCCGGTGACCGGTAAGGCGCTGCAGGAATTCGGTCGCTATCAAAGCGTCGTCTACAACCTGCCGAAGATGATCTCGGTGCTGGTCGAGCCCTGGTACTCGCTGGCCGGAGATCGCGAGCAGGCGGCGGGGCTGATGCGGGCGATCGTCTGCCAGCTGGCGTTCTCGCACGGGCCCGACCACATGCGCATGATCGTGGTCAGTTCGAACCTGGACGACTGGGACTGGGTGAAGTGGCTGCCCCACTTCGGTGACCCGCGCCGCCAGGACGCCGCGGGCAACGCGCGGATGGTCTACAGCTCGGTGCGTGAGTTCGCGGCCGAGCAGGCCGAATTGTTCGCCGGCCGTGGCTCTTTCACGCCCCGACACGCCAGTTCGTCGGCCCAGACCCCGACGCCGCACACCGTCATCATCGCGGATGTCGTTGACCCGCAATGGGAGTACGTGATCAGCGGTGAAGGCGTCGACGGGGTGACGTTCTTCGACCTCACCGGCTCGGCGATGTGGACCGCCGTCCCGGAGCGCACGCTGCGGTTCGACAACAAGGGTGTGATCGAGGCGCTGCCCCGCGACCGCGACACCTGGATGGTCATCGACGAGAAGCCCTGGTTCTTCGCCCTCACCGACCACATCAGCACCGCCGAGGCGGAAGAGTTCGCGCAGAAGCTGGCGCGCTGGCGGCTCGCCGAGGCATACGAGGAGATCGGCCAGCGGGTGGCGCACATCGGCGCCCGCGACATCATGGCCTACTACGGAATCGACGATCCGGGCCGCATCGACTTCGAGGCGCTCTGGGGTAGCCGCAACGACTCGATGGGCAGGTCGCGGTTGCGGGCCCCGTTCGGTGTTCGCTCCGACAACGGCGAACTGCTGTTTTTGGACATGAAGTCGCTGGACGAAGGCGGTGACGGTCCGCACGGCGTCATGTCCGGAACGACGGGTTCGGGTAAATCGACCCTGGTGCGGACGGTGATCGAGTCGCTGATGCTCAGCCACCCGCCGGAAGAGCTCCAGTTTGTGCTGGCCGACCTCAAGGGTGGGTCGGCGGTCAAGCCGTTCGCCGGGGTGCCGCACGTGTCCCGGATCATCACCGACCTGGAAGAGGACCAGGCGTTGATGGAGCGCTTCCTGGACGCGCTGTGGGGTGAGATCGCCCGTCGCAAGGCGATTTGCGACAGCGCCGGTGTCGATGACGCCAAGGAATACAACTCGGTGCGCAGCCGGATGCGGGCGCGTGGCCAGGACATGGCACCGCTGCCGATGCTCGTTGTCGTCATCGACGAGTTCTACGAGTGGTTCCGCATCATGCCGACGGCGGTCGACGTCCTCGACTCGATCGGCCGTCAGGGCCGCGCGTACTGGATCCACCTGATGATGGCGTCGCAGACCATCGAGAGCCGCGCCGAAAAGCTCATGGAGAACATGGGTTACCGGTTGGTGCTGAAGGCGCGCACCGCCGGTGCGGCCCAGGCGGCCGGTGTGCCGAACGCGGTGAACCTGCCCGCCCAGGCCGGTCTGGGCTACTTCCGCCGCAGCCTGGAAGACATCACCCGGTTCCAGGCCGAATTCCTTTGGCGGGACTACTTCCCGCGGGGCATCACCGACGACGGAGAAGAAGCGCCGTCGCTGGTGCACAGCATCGACTACATCCGTCCGCAACTGTTCACCACCTCGTTCACCCCGCTGGAAGTCAGCGTCGGCGGGCCGGACGTCACCGCTCCCGCCATTCCCGCCGACGGTGAGCCGCTTCCGATCGAGGCGGCCGAGGACGACGACGCCGAAGGGATCCGGACGCCCAAGGTCGGTACGGTCATCATCGACCAGCTGCGCAAAATCGACTTCCAGCCGTACCGGCTGTGGCAGCCGCCGCTGGACCGGCCGGTCGCCATCGACGAACTGGTGAACCGGTTCCTCGGTCACCCCTGGCAGCAGGACTACGGCACCGCCCGGGATCTCGTCTTCCCGATCGGGATCATCGACCGTCCCTTCAAGCATGACCAGCCGCCGTGGACCGTCGACACGTCGGGACCCGGCGCCAACGTCCTGATCCTGGGTGCCGGCGGTTCGGGTAAGACCACCGCGCTGCAGACCCTGATCTGTTCGGCGGCGCTGACCCACACGCCCGAGCAGATCCAGTTCTACTGCCTGGCGTACAGCGGTACCGCGCTGACCACCGTCGCCCGCCTACCCCACGTCGGTGAGGTGGCCGGCCCCACCGACCCCTACGGCGTCCGCCGCACGGTGGCCGAACTGCTGGCCTTGGTGCGAGAGCGCAAGCGCAGCTTCCTCGAGTACGGGATCGCCTCGATGGAGGTGTTCCGGCGCCGCAAGTTCGGCAACGAGCCCGGTCCGGTCCCCAACGACGGGTTCGGCGACGTCTACCTGGTCGTCGACAACTACCGGGCGCTGGCCGAAGAGAACGAGGTGCTGATCGAGCAGGTCAACGTGATCATCAACCAGGGCCCCTCGTTCGGGGTGCACGTGGTGGTCACCGCCGACCGCGAATCCGAGCTGCGGCCGCCGGTGCGCAGCGGCTTCGGCTCCCGGGTCGAGCTGCGGCTGGCCGCCGTCGAAGACGCCAAGCTGGTGCGTTCCCGGTTCGCCAAGGACGTTCCGGTCAAGCCGGGTCGCGGCATGGTCGCGGTCAACTACGTCCGCCTCGACGCCGACCCGCAATCCGGTCTGCACACCCTGGTGGCGCGTCCCGCGCTGGCCAGCACGCCGGACAACCGGTTCGAATCCGACAGCATCGTCGAGGCCGTCAGCCGCATCACGAGCGCTCAGGCTCCGCCGGTGCGCCGGCTGCCCGCGATCTTCGGGGTGGAGCAGCTCCGCGAGCTCGCCGCGCACGACACCCGCCAGGGCGTCGGCGCGGGCGGAATCGCCTGGGCCATCTCGGAATTGGATCTGTCCCCGGTGTATCTCAACTTCGCCGAGAACGCGCACCTGATGGTGACCGGACGTCGCGAATGTGGGCGTACCACGACACTGGCCACGATCATGTCCGAGATCGGGCGGCTCTATGCGCCCGGCGCGACCAGCGCACCGACGCCTCCGGCCGGCCAGCCGTCGGCGCAGGTGTGGCTGGTCGACCCGCGTCGTCAGCTGCTGACCACGCTTGGTTCCGACTACGTGGAGAAGTTCGCCTACAACCTCGATGGTGTGCAGGCGATGATGGGCGAGTTGGCCGCCGTTCTGGCCGGCCGCGAGCCGCCGCCCGGGTTGTCCGCCGAGGAGTTGTTGGCGCGGAACTGGTGGAGCGGGCCGGAGATCTTCTTGATCGTGGACGACATCCAGCAGCTGCCTGCGGGTTTCGACTCGCCGCTACACAAGGCCGCGCCATGGGTGACCCGAGCCGCCGACGTCGGCCTGCACGTAATCGTCACGCGTACGTTCGGTGGCTGGTCCTCGGCCGGCAGCGACCCGATGTTGCGGGCGCTGGCGCAGGCGAACGCACCGTTGCTGGTGATGGACGCCGACCCGGACGAGGGATTCATCCGCGGCAAGATGAAGGGTGGTCCGCTGCCTCGCGGTCGAGGACTGCTGATGGCCGAAGACACGGGCGTGTTCGTTCAGGTCGCGGCGACCGAACTGCGCAAGTGAGACGGCGCCGCTGCGCTGTGGCTGTTGCACCTCAGCCCCAGCGCAGCGGCAACTCCTTGAGCGCGAAACTCTTCGAGGGGTAATTGATCACGGGGGAGTAGTCCTCCGGCAGTTCGAACTCCGGAATCTGGGTCAGCCATTCCGCGACGACCACCGTCAGTTCGATGCGCGCCAGATGAGAACCCAGGCAGCGGTGTGGTCCACCGCCGAACCCCCAGTGCCGGTGGACTTTTCCATCCATATTGAGTTGGTTGGTGGACATGGCGTCGTTGTCATCCCGGTTGACCGCGGCCATGCACAGGCGCACCGACGTGCCCGGCGGCAGCGTCATGCCGCCGACCTCAACGAATTCGGTGGTGATCCGTGGTGCCACCGGCGCGGACGGTTCGAGCCGGACGATCTCCTCGATGAAAACCCTGATCTGCTTCGGGTTGTCGCGCAGCTCCTCGCGCAGCTCGGGTCTACGCGCCAATTCGTACAACGAGAAGCCGATGGCCGCGGTCACCGTGTCCAATCCCGCCAGGATCAACAGGTGACTCATGCCCAGCAGTTCGACGTCGGTGAAGTCGCCCTTGCCGGTCATCACTTGTGACAGCATGTCCGATCCCGGGTTCTGCCGTCGCTGCGCGATCGCATCGGCCAAGTACGCGAGCAGCTTCTCCGACTTCTCGATGTCGGTCCGGGTGATGAACGGCTTGTCGTTGACGACGGCGTCTTTCCAATCGATGAGACGATCGCGATCCTCCAGCGGCAGCCCGTAGAGGTCCAGGAACACCTGGAACGGGTACAGGTGGGCGAAGTCCGCCATCACTTCACACCCGCCGCGGCCGGTCAGCGCCGCGATCATGTCACGGGCGTGGCGCACCAGCACCGGACGCGACTTGCTCAACGCGTGCGGGCTGAAGTACGGCTGCAGGATCTGGCGATAGCGGGTGTGTTGTGGTGGATCAAAAGCCAAGGGCAGCACCGGCAATGGGTGGCCGGGGGGCTGGAGCACCGTCGATGAGAACACCTTGGTGTTGCGCAGCGCGGCCAGCACATCTTCGCGCCGGGTGATGTAGTAGTGGCCGTTCATGAAGACGACCGGCCCGGCGTCGCGCAGCGTCTTCCACCCGAGGCCCCGGTCAACGGTCATCGGCAGGGTCGCGAAATCGAGCCGGGGTAGGTAGAACGAGCCCTGCTGGCCTTCGCTCATGCGTTTCGGTCTCCGGTTGTCGGTCGCGCTTCGTGCCTACCAACACGTGGCGGCGGAGCAATATTGCATGCGCGGCAACGGAACACGGTCCGCCTGCTCACGCTAATCCGGGATCCCGGGTGCCGGTGAGCGATTGGCGAGCATTCTGGACACTTTACCGACCGACTAATCTGGGTAGCGAACGGTGAACTGCAAACCCGTCAGCCGGGCCGCTAGGGAGGAAGCCTCGTGAGGGTTCGTCTGGAACAGTCGAAGTGTGTGGGCCACGCCCAGTGCTACGCCGTCGACCCGGAGCTCTTCCCCATCGATGAGTCGGGTTATTCGATTCTCGAGGAGCATGAGGTCCGGCCCGAGGACGAGCAATCCACCCGCGACGGCGTCGCTTCCTGTCCCGAAATGGCGCTGATCCTCGAACAGGACTGAGGACGCCGACCGGCGCTGCCCCAGCGCGGAAAGCAAACGGTCGGTGAACATTCCGTTGCCTTGCATGAACTCCCGCCGACCGGGAATGAACAGTGGCTGGCCATTGATGAACAGGTGGCTCTGGGGGGTCCGTGTTTGCCCCGTAACGAACTAATCTCAGTGCCGGGCGGCAGTTCGGGCATACGCGAGCTGTCGCTCGGTTGCTGATAGCGGGAGATTAGCCGGGGCAGAGAGCGCATGTCATTTCCGACCAGAAGTCCGAGAAGTACGGTGGCAGACCACCTTTGCGGACACAGTCAGCTGGTCAGCGCGCGCACACCGCACCGGTTGATGGGGTTGCGGGGCGAAGAGGCCCCGTTGGTGACTCCCGTGGGCGCAGCGGCCGACCGGTGGCGTCGTCTACAGAGCCGTGACCACGGCCACCACTGATACCTGTGTGACAGCCGAGATCGCGTTTCCGGCCGACTGAGGAGGACACGGTGTTTGACTTCGCGGCGTTTCCGCCCGAATTCAATTCCGGTCGCATGTACGCGGGTCCGGGGTCGGGGCCAATGATGGCCGCGTCCGCCGCCTGGGATGAGATCGCGGCGGAATTGGGTGTAGCGGCCAGCGGTTACGGCTCGGTGATCACCGAGCTCACCAGCGGGCCATGGGTGGGGCCGGCATCGATGTCGATGGTGTCGGCGGTCACCCCGTATGTGAGCTGGCTGAACACGATGGCCGCGCAGGCCGAGGAGACGGCGGGGCAGGGCCGGGCGGCCGCGGCGGCCTTTGAGGCGGCGTTTGCGATGACGGTGCCGCCGCCGATGATCGCGGCCAACCGAGTGCTGCTGGCGACCCTGGTCGCGACTAACTTCTTCGGGCAGAACACCCCGGCCATCGCGGCCACCGAGGCGCAGTACATGGAGATGTGGGCACAAGACGCCGCCGCGATGACCGGTTATGCCGCGGCGTCGGCGACCGCGTCGGTGCTGCCTCCGGTAGCGATGCCGCCCAACACGAGTGCTCCCGAAGCGTTTGCCAACCAGGCCGCCGCGGTCGAGCAGGCAGCCGCCGAGCCCGCCGGCAGCACCGCACAGACCACCGCCAACACCACGTCGCAGCTGGCATCCTCACAAGCGTTGTCGCTCAGCACGACTCAAGCGGTACAGGCGCCCACGGCCGCAGCGAACGCGTCGGACCCGGGACCGTTCACCTGGCTCACGAGCGCGATTCAGAACTTCTTCCAGTCCGGACTTCCGACGCCGACCAATAACTACCTGGGGTTGAACTCCACTTTCTACGACACGATCTTCAAGCGGATGACGGGTCTGGGTTACTTCTCGAACGGACTGGCGCAGTTCAGTTCCTCGATCGCACAGCAGTTGACCTTCGGTCCCGGCGGTAGCACGGCGGGCGCCGGCGGTGCCTGGTTCCCGACCCCGCAGTTCGCCAATCTGGGTCTGGGCAACCTCGGCGGCGGCGTCGGGCACGTGGGCGCGGTATCCGCGGGTGCCGGACAGGCCGCCCGGGTGGGGATGCTCTCGGTACCCCAGCACTGGGCGAACCTGACCTCGGCGGTCAGCCCGGCCGCGGTCTCCGAGGAGGCCACACCCGTTCAGGCCGTCGGCGCGACGGGGGCGCCCGGTTCACCGGCCAACGGTCTGCTGCGGGGAATGCCGGTGGGGGGCATGGGACGGCGCGGCGCCGCCGCCGGCTACGTCAACAAATACGGATTCCGCTACAGCGTCCTGACGCGCCCGCCATCGGCCGGATAGCGGAGAGTCCAGATGAACATCAACCCACCAGCAAACCTGCCCCGGAACGTCGCCGGGTCCGATGTAAGGAAAGAAGGAGTCTAGATGTCGTTTGTGACCACGCAGCCGGAGGCGCTGGCAGCGGCAGCTGGCAACCTCCAAGCCATCGGCTCAACGCTGAGCGCTCAGAATGCCGCGGCCGCGGCCCCAACGACGGGGGTGGTGCCGGCCGCTGCCGACGAGGTGTCGGCGCTGACGGCGGCGCAGTTCGCCGCCCACGCGCAGACGTATCAGGCCGTCAGCGCTCAGGCTGCGGCGATCCACGAAATGTTTGTCAACACCCTGAGCACAAGCTCCGGGTCGTACGCCCTGACCGAGGCGGCCAACGCCGCCGCGGCTTGTTAAGGAGTCGATGATGTTGGATTACGGGATGTTTCCGCCGGAGTTCAATTCGGCGCGGATCTATTCGGGTCCGGGGTCGGGTTCGTACGTGGCCGCGGCATCGGCATGGAATGCGATTGCCGCCGAGCTGCAGTCGGCTGCGTTGAGTTACCAGACCGTGATAACGCAGCTGTCCAGTGAGGAGTGGACCGGGACGGCGTCGGCGGCGATGGTTCAGGCGGCGACTCCGTACGCGGAGTGGCTGAGCACCACGGCGACGCAGGCTGAACTGACGGCCACCCAGGCGCAGGCGGCGGCGGCGGCGTATGAGTCGGCGCTGGCGTCGTCGGTGGCGCCACCGTTGATCGCGGCGAACCGGATGCAGTCGCAGCAGCTGCAGATGACGAACGTGTTGGGTCAAAACACGCCGTTGATCATGCAGTTGGAGGCTCAATACGGCGAGTTTTGGGCCCAGGACGCCGCCGCGATGTCGACCTACGCGGCTCAGTCGACCACGCTCACCAAGGGCATGACGACGGTTCAGCCCGCTCCGAAGGTCACCAACGACGTGGGCACGGCGAACCAGGCCAATGCGGTCACCACCGCTACGGCGAACTCGACGGCGACCAACACCTCGAAGGTCGTGAGCAACGCGGCGACGAACGCAACGAACGCGACGACCAACGCGACCACCCAGGCCACTCAGACGGCCACGGATCCGCTGACCGAGCTGTGGTTCCTGTTGACCGGGCAATCGGTGCTGCCCAGCAACCTCGGAACGGCCGTCAACGGCTATGCCCCGTTTGCCGGTTTGTTCTACAACACCGAGGGTCTGCCGTACTTCAGCATCGGTATGGGCAACAACTTCGTGCAGATCGCGAAGTCGCTGGGTGTCATCGGTGGTGCGGCTCCGGCCGCGGCCAAGGCCCTGCCCGGACTCGGCGGGCTGGGCGGCATGCTCGGCGGTGGGGCCGCGGCCGCACATCCGGTGGCGGCGCTGGGCAACGCGGCTTCGGTGGGTGGCAAGTTGTCGGTCCCGGTCGCCTGGACGGGTGGTGGTCCGAGCGCGGCTGCGCCGACGTTGGGACGTGCCATCCCGGTCAGCGCCATCAGTGCTGCCCCGGAAGCCGCGGGCGGACCCGGAAACCTGCTCGGCGGCATGCCGCTGGCCGGTGCGGGTGCCGCAGGTCACGGCGTCGCCGGTCCCAAATACGGATTCCGGCCCACCGTCATGGCCCGGCCCCCCTTCGCGGGATAGCCCGCACCGCCGGCGCGAGCTGCGACGCGCCCTGCCCCCGAAGAATCGGCGGCAGGGCGCGTTTCGCGTCTTGGTGCGACCGGCACCGCCGACCGATCGTCGGTCATTGGATGGGTGAATCCGCGACCGCTTGTGCCGAGGCGCGTCCCAGGTGCCGCAGCGAATCTCGAGCGGGCTTTATCTGCGGCCGGATTTTTACCCCGCGCTGGGGTTTTCGCGTCGGTGCCGCCTCCCCGACACGACCCTCGATGTCGGGATAGTGGACGGGCAGCGGACCCCTCGGCCCGAGTGTCCCTGCAGGTAGCGGCCGTGACGGCGGGATCCGCCGGCCGGCGCCCCGACTGCGCGGCTACGCGGGAATCCCGCTCTGGAAAGCGGCGCCGCCGCACCAGCGGCCGTATCGCGGCGCGGCGATCGGCCGGTGCGGCCATTTAGCCTTTGGCAAGCAAATTCTGAAAGTCATCGCTGCGAATTATCTGCGAGGGGTTACATGTCGTTCGAGCCCGGTGCTTCGTAACCATGTACTTCTGGGCATTGCCACCGGAGGTCAATTCCGGCCGTATTTATGCGGGTCCGGGGTCGGGGCCCATGATGGCCGCGGCAGCGGCCTGGGACGGACTCGGTGCCGAGCTGGGCTCGGCGGCCAGCGGCTACACATCGGTGATTTCGGAGCTGACCCAGGCGCCGTGGGTCGGCCCTGCCTCGGCGACGATGTTGTCGGCGGTCACGCCGTACGTGAGCTGGCTCAGCGCCCTGGCCGCGCAGGCCGACGAGACCGCCGGGCAGGCCAGGGCGGCCGCCGCGGCGTTTGAGGCGGCGTTTGCGATGACGGTGCCGCCGCCGGTCATCGCCGCCAACCGGGTGTTGCTGGCGACCCTGGTGGCGACGAATTTCTTCGGGCAGAACACCCCGGCGATCGCGGCCACCGAGGCGCAGTACATGGAGATGTGGGCCCAGGACGCCGCCGCGATGACCGGTTACGCCGTCTCGTCGGCGGCCGCATCGGAGCTGGCTCCGTTCACGTCACCGCCCAACACCACCGCCCCGGAAGCGGCTTCCAACCAGGCCGACGCGGTCGAGCAGGCCGTCGCCGAGCCCGCCGGCAACACCGCTCAGACCACCGCTAATGCGACCTCGCAGCTGGTGTCCCCACAAACGTTGTCCGCCACCACTTCTCAGGTGGTTGCGCAAGCATCGACCACGACCGCCACGGAGCCGGGTCCGTTCACCTGGCTGGATAATCTGATCCAAGGATTCCTGACTTCCGGGCTGCCCACCCCGACCAATAACTACGCCGGGCTGACCAGCAGCATTTACGACACGATTCTCAAACGGACGACGGGTCTGGGTTACTTCTCGATCGGTATGGCGAGCTTCAGTTCGTCGATCGCCCAGCAGTTGACCTTCGGTCCCGGCGGTAGCACGGCGGGTGCGAGCGGTGCCTGGTTCCCGACTCCGCAGTTCGCCAGTTTGGGTCTGGGCAACCTGGGCGGCGGCGTCGGCCAGGTGGGCGCGGTCTCCGCGGGTGCCGGGCAGGCGGCCCGGGTGGGGATGCTCTCGGTGCCACAGCACTGGGCGACGCTGACCTCGGCGGTCAGCCCGGCCGCGGTCTCCGAGGAGGCCACACCCGTTCAGGCCGTCGGCCCGACGGGGGCGCCCGGTTCGCCGGCCAACGGTCTGCTGCGGGGAATGCCGGTGGGGGGCATGGGACGGCGCGGCGCCGCCGCCGGCTACGTCAACAAATACGGATTCCGCTACAGCGTGCTGACCCGCCCGCCATCGGCCGGATGAGCGGCGGAATCCGTCATGTACACCCGCACCTTTATCCGCGGCCGGATTTTATTCCGAGCCTCGACGCACGTCCGCCCGGCCACGCCGCAACCGCGCGGCGCCGACGGTAACCGGCGAGTCCTCAGCTCCGGCTATTCCGGCAGCTCACGCCTGCAATCGCGCCCGAACTTCGGGTGGCCGGCCAGCGCCGAGCGACTGGTCCCGGCTCCCGGCGAAGACGTGCGGCTGGAGGCCGATACTCCGCTGACTGGCGTGGCCGCGGCCACCAGCGCATTAACGTCGTTTACTACTCGACTCTTCGATCCGAAAATCACAGGATAAGGGGCACATTCGTGGTGGATTATGGGGCGTTCCCACCGGAGTTCAATTCGGCGCGGATCTACTCCGGTCCGGGGTCGGGTTCGTTCGTGGCGGCGGCATCGGCGTGGAGTGCGCTTGCGGCCGAACTCAACTCGTCCGCGCTCAGCTATGACAACGTCATCACCGCCTTGAGCAGCGACGAGTGGACCGGGACCGCGTCGGCGGCGATGGCGCAAGCTGCCCAACCGTACGTGGACTGGCTCACCACGACGGCCGCTCAGGCGGAAGAGGCTGCCACACAGGCGCGTTCGGCCGCGGCGGCGTATGAGACCGCGCTGGCCTCCTCGGTGCCGCCCCCGCTGATCGCAGCCAACCGCACGCAGGTGACCCAGCTGCAGGCGACCAACGTCCTCGGGCAGAACACCCCGCTGATCGCTCAGCTGGAAGCACAGTACGGCGAGTACTGGGCCCAGGATGCCGGCGCGATGTACAGCTACGCGGGGCAATCGGCCGCCGCGACCAAGCACACGCCGTTCCAGAAGGCGCCCGAGGTCACCAACCAGTCGGGCGAGGTCAATCAGGCCAACGCCGTCAGCACTGCGACGGCGAACTCGACGGCGACCAACACGTCGAAGACACTGCAGTCGCTCGCGCAGCCCGCGGCGACCACAGCGACCAACGCGACAACCCAGGCCACCACGGCCACGGATCCATTCACCGAGATCTGGTTTCTGCTGACCGGACAGACGGTGCTGCCCTCCAACCTGGGAACGCTCGTCAACGGCTACACCCCGTTTGCCGGTTTGTTCTACAACACCGAGGGTCTGCCGTACTTCAGTATCGGTATGGGCAACAACTTCGTGCAGATCGCGAAGTCGCTGGGTGTCATCGGTGGTGCGGCTCCGGCCGCGGCCAAAGCCCTGCCCGGACTCGGCGGGCTGGGCGGCATGCTCGGCGGTGGGGCCGCGGCCGCACATCCGGTGGCGGCGCTGGGCGGCGCGACCTCCATCGGCGGCAAGCTGTCCGTGCCGGTGGCCTGGACGGGTGGTGGTCCGAGCGCGGCTGCGCCGACGTTGGGACGTGCCATCCCGGTCAGCAGCATCAGCGCCGCCCCCGAAGCGGCGGGCGGACCGGGCAACCTGCTCGGCGGCATGCCGCTGGCCGGTGCGGGTACCGCAGGGCACGGAGTCGCCGGTCCCAAGTACGGATTCCGGCCCACTGTCATGGCCCGGCCACCGTTTGCCGGCTGAGCGCCGCATCTCCTAGGTATTGACGTCCGCAATGGTTACGCGATCACCAGCGTGCGCAGCGTGATGCGCCCCGAGTTTGCCCGATCGCTCCCGCAATCCGTCGCCGGCACCAACCGGGGCAATCGAGCGCCTGAGATCGTGGAAAGGAGGCTACGCGGCATGGGAATGGTCGTCGCATTCATGCGCAACGAGTTAATCGGCAATCAGATTTTTATGGCGGGCGACGGGTCCACGTGACCGCGGGTGGTGACGACCAGCAACTTTTGCGACGCTGGGCTGGTACCGTTTGCTGTGACCCTCCTGCGAGGGGCAGCGGTCGAGGTCAGGCACTGTTACTGTGTCGTTACCAAAAGTGAATTCGCCATACCGCTAGGTGAACAATTGCAAACACCGGGCTTTGGCACCGACCTAGGGGGCCGCAGTCATCTAGTCTCACAGAGTCCGGGGAGTAACTAGGAGGGAACAATATGTCGTTCGTGACCACGCAGCCGGAGGCTTTGGCCGCGGCGGCCGGGAACCTGCAGGCTATCGGGTCGACCTTGAGCGCTCAGAACGCAGCCGCTGCAGCCCCGACGACGGGGGTCGTGCCCGCCGCTGCCGACGAGGTGTCGGCGCTGACCGCGGCTCAGTTCGCCGCCCACGCACAGATGTACCAAGCGGTGAGCGCCCAAGCCGCCGCGATCCACGAGATGTTCGTGAACACCCTGTCCACCAGCGCGGCGTCGTACGGTCTCACCGAGGCAGCCAACGCAGCTGCCGCTCTCTGATCGGACTGACGCTTCGGGGCTGACAGATCGTCATCGCCATGGGTCACAGCAGCACCGCCCAGCAGGGGATGATCCCGGGGACCCAGAGCTCCGCCCACACGGGTCGCCGGAAAGCCGCAAGTACTCCGTCAACTCAAACGCCGCGGTTCGGGTTTGACGTCCGTCTCACCGTAGACAACACCCGGTGGCCGCCGGCTGACGGGAAGGGGGGGTCATCTTTATTCATTCGGCTCGGCGGTTGCGTAACGCGTAAACGATCCGGCCACCGTCTTCACCACATCACCCAGTAAGCACGCAGCAAGGAGAACAGCCGACATGGCAACACGTTTTATGACCGACCCGCACGAGATGCGGGCGATGGCGGGCCGCTTCGAGGTGCACGCCCAGACCGTTGAGGACGAGGCCCGCAAGATGTGGGCGTCGTCGATGAACATCGCCGGCTCGGGCTGGAGCGGTCAGGCCCAGGCCACCTCGTACGACACCATGGGCCAGGTCAACCAGGCCTTCCGCAACATCGTCAACATGCTCCACGGAGTGCGCGACGGGCTGATTCGCGACGCGAACAACTACGAGCAGCAAGAGCAGGCCTCGCAGCAAATCCTCGGCAGCTAGCAGCCGAACCGGCTGTCGCCCAACACTAAGGAGCTAAGGAAATGAGCATCAATTACCAGTTCGGCGATGTAGACGCCCACGGCGCGTTGATCCGCGCCCAGGCCGCATCCTTGGAGGCTGAGCACCAGGCCATCGTTCGCGATGTGCTTGCTGCCGGCGACTTCTGGGGCGGTGCGGGTTCGGTGGCATGCCAGGAGTTCATCACCCAGTTGGGTCGCAACTTCCAGGTCATCTACGAGCAGGCCAACGCGCACGGACAGAAGGTTCAGTCCGCGGGCAGCAACATGGCCAACACCGACAGCGCCGTTGGGTCCTCCTGGGCCTGACAGCTCGTCTCGACAACGGGGCCGCACACCGCATGGTGTGCGGCCCCGTTGTCCGATAAGCGGATACAGTTGTGCCGCAACGGCCAATCTGATCGGTGGCCGCGGGTCAACCCGCCACCGGCGAATGTGGAATCAGCGAGGGGCGCAGGCCGATCCGGTGCACCGCGCCGTCGGACTCGCGGCCGACCATCGCGCCCAGCGGCAACTTGGAAATTCCGGCAGTGGTGACGGGTGACGGCACCGCGCCCGCAACCGCATTGGGCTGAAATGCCGGCAGCGGTGCCACCGATGACGCCGTCTGGGCCCACATCGGCGGGACCGACAGGGTGCCGAGCGAAGGCGCTTGCCCGACACCGGCGGATGCGCCTTGGCCCAGCCCCGCGAAGGGCGCCATGCCCCCGGGATTGCCCAGATTTGCCAGCCCCCCAACACCTTCGGCGCCTGCCACGCCCTCAATCGAATTCACACCCGCATAGTCCAGCGACAGGCCGTAGAGATCGATGCCGATGCCTCCGCCGTCGGCGCCCAGCCCCGCGCCGTCGGCACCGAGGCCGGCCACATCCGACGCCAGCCCGGCCACCTCGCCAGACCCCGCAGCGCCACCGAGGGCAGACGTCAGGCCTCGCGCGGCACCCAGACCGGTGCTGGCGCCCTTGGTGGCGCCTTTGCTCGTGCCGGACACACCGGACAGCGCGCTGAGCGGTGCGGAAGCTCCGGATGACCCCAGCGACGCGCCGGTGCCCATCGCGGCCGGCGACAGACCCGTACTTGTCGATGAGCCCGGCGTGGACAGGCTTTGCAGCGCTTGCGGCACCGAGGACATCGCATGCCCCGCGGCCCCCTGGGCATGGCCGCCGACCTGCGTCGCGGTCGCGTGCGCGACCGCACCGGCCTGACCGGTCATCCCGCTCGGGTTCGTCGTATGTGGGGGCGGGGTGAACGGGCTGAAGGTCGAGGCGGTGGCCGAGGCGGCCGCGTAGCCATACATCGCGGCGGCGTCCTGGGCCCACATCTCGCTGTAATGTGCCTCGGTGGCCATGATCGCGGGCGTGTTCTGTCCGAGGAAATTGGTCGCGACCAGAGACATCAGCTGCGCGCGGTTGGCGGCGATGAGCGGTGGCGGCACCGTCATCGCGTACGCGGCTTCGAAGGCCGCCGTCGCGGTGCTGGCTTTCAGACCCGACTGCTCGCATTGCTCCGCGGTGGCCCTCAGCCACAACACGTAGGGAGCGGTGGCGGCGGCCATCGCCATCGACGTCGGGCCCAACCACTCGCTCGTCAGCGTGGTGATCACCGACTCGTAGCCGGCGGCGGCGGCGCACAGCTCAGCGGCCAGTGCGTCCCACGCCGCCGCGGCGGCCAGCAGTGTTCCGGGACCCGGCCCCAGGTACATCCGACCGGAATTGACTTCCGGGGGCAACGCGCCGAAATCCATGAGCTCTTCGCTTTCTACTAAGTTTGCTGATCCGGCTGGACGGGCCGACCGGTGCCGACTGGGGGCGACGCGGCCTTCGGAGGACATCGGGCGGCCCGTGCTATCCCCCATCGCCCGCGGCCGATTCCGTACCGGCGCTAAGGGCCGGACCATTCGCCCCACCGGGCGACACCGGTTCTGCGACCCCGCCCGCCGGCACGCCGCCCGGACGGCGATTCACCTAAGCTGCAATGGCCAGCGTGGGACTCGTCGGCATCGGCGCAGACCGGGACCGCACCGCGTCCGGTTCTTGGACTCGCACAACCGAGGACGCCACGAAAAACTGGTCAAACAAACACTATTTTTAAACAACAGCTGACCGAAGTATGAGCGTGGGGACACCGTCGTCCCCGCCGTCGCGTACTGATCGAACATTCGATGGCAATCGCTGCGCCGCAACGCGTGTGCAATTATTGGAATTCCTTCTCGCGCCACAGGTTTGGCGACGCAGCCCAGCTACTGGCCCGCGGGGTCAAACCAACGACGCTGCAATCCAGTATTTTTCGAACGCGGATCCGGCTCAAGCCGACACACCCGGGACATAGAAAACACATATTTGAGCGGCACCGGGTGTGATCTGGCGGACAGGCTTACATTTGAGAATTCTATGAACTCCGTGACAGTCGTATGTGTGGCTTGCCAGAATGTAGGAGCATGACCGTGATGCCGGGATACTCGGGCGCGCAGCGCCCACGCCAAGCCATCCTGGGGCAGCTGCCCAGGATCTACCGCGCCGACGGGTCACCCATCAGGGTTTTGCTGGTCGACGACGAGCCGGCGTTGACGAATCTGGTGAAGATGGCGCTGCATTACGAGGGCTGGGTCGTCGACATCGCCCACAACGGGCGCGAAGCGATGGCCAAGTTCGACCGGGTCAGCCCCGACGTCCTCGTCCTCGACATCATGCTTCCCGACGTGGACGGGTTGCGAATCCTGGAACGCATTCGGCAATCCGACGCCTACACCCCCACGCTGTTCCTCACCGCGCGCGACTCGGTGATGGACCGGGTCACCGGACTGACCGCGGGCGCCGACGACTACATGACCAAGCCGTTCAGCCTCGAGGAGCTGGTCGCCCGGCTGCGCGGCCTGCTGCGCCGCTCCGGCCAGCAGCCCACGCCGACCGCCGAAACACTCAAAGTCGGCGACCTCAGGGTCGACAGCGCCAGCCGGGACGTCACCCGTGACGGCGACCCGATATCGCTGTCCTCCACCGAATTCGAATTGCTGCGCTTCCTCATGCGCAATCCCCGCCGCGCGTTGAGCCGCACCGAGATCCTGGACCGTGTCTGGAATTACGACTTCGCCGGCCGCACCAGCATCGTGGATCTCTACATCTCGTACTTGAGAAAGAAGATCGACTCCGGGCGGGAACCGATGATTCATACCGTCCGCGGTGTGGGGTACATGCTGCGGCCGGCGGAATGACCCGGGACCCGGACGGCACATCCGGGGACTTCCCCCGGTGGTTCCCCCGTTCGCTGCGGCGCCAACTGCTGCTGGGGGTGCTGGCGGTGGTCAGCGTGGTGCTGGTGACGGTCGGGATCGTCTCGGTGCTGAGCCTGCGCGGCTACGTCAACGCCATGAGCGACGCCGACGTCGCCGAGTCCCTGGACGCGTTGAGCCACCAGTACACCAAATACCGCCACGGCGAACACGTTTCGCCGCGTCCCGGCACCCCGCCGATCGCGCAGGCGATGCTGGAGTTCACCGGGCAGACGCCGGGAAACCTGATCGCCGTGCTGCACAACGGCACGGTGATCGGGTCGGCGGTTTTCTCCGAAGACGAACCGAAGCCGGCGCCGCCCGACGTCGTCCGCGACCTCCAGTCGCAATCATGGAATGACGGATCGCCGCGCACCGAAATACTCGGCAGGATGGGGCCTTACCGCATCGACAGCACCGTCGACGGGTCGGACGTCCTCGTGGTCGGGGTCTCGCAGAACCTCGCCGACCGAATCATCGCCCGCAAGCAGCTCACCACCATCGTGCTCACCGCAGCGGCATTGCTGCTCACCGCCGGGCTCACCGTGTGGGTGGTCGGCTACACGCTTCGCCCGCTGCGCCGGCTCGCGTTGATCGCCGCCGGCGTCGCCGCCATGCCGCTCACCGGCGACGACCATCGGATCAGCGTCCGGGTGCCACCGCAGGACACGAATCCGCAGAATGAAGTGGGAATCGTCGGTCACACGTTGAACCGGTTGCTGGACAACGTCGATAGCGCGCTGGCGCATCGGGTCGACTCGGATCTGCGGATGCGCCAATTCATCACCGATGCCAGCCATGAGTTGCGCACACCGCTGGCGGCCATCCAGGGCTACGCCGAGCTCACCCGTCAGGACAGTTCGGCGCTGCCGCCGACCACCGAATACGCACTGGCCAGAATCGAGTCCGAGGCTCGGCGGATGGCACTGCTCGTCGACGAGTTGCTCCTGCTTTCCCGCCTGGGTGAAGGCCAGGACCTGCAGTCGGAGGACGTCGACCTGGCCGAGTTGGTCAGCAATGCGGTCAATGACGCGACGGTGGCGGCCTCGACGCACCGCTGGGTCAAAGAACTGCCCGACGAGCCGGTGTGGGTGCGGGGCGATCACGCCCGGTTGCATCAGCTGGTCAGCAACCTGCTCAGCAATGCCTGCGTGCACACCCCGCCCGGGGTAACGGTGACGACCGGAATCACCTGCCGCCGTGTCGGTCCCGAGGGGCCTTACGCGGAACTGACCGTCACCGACGACGGCCCGGGCATCGACGCGGAGCTGCTGCCGAGGTTGTTCGAGCGGTTCGTTCGGGCCGACAAGTCGAGATCCAACGGCTCGGGCAATGGACTGGGTCTGGCCATCGTCAGTTCGATCGTCAAGGCCCATCACGGTTCGGTCACCGCCGAATCCGACGATACCCGCACCGTTTTCCGGGTGCGGCTGCCGTTGACCGAAGCCGATGGCGCCTGATCGCGCCCTTGGCGAGATGCAGGCCCTCGTAGTAACCGCCGTCGACACGGAGTAAGTGCGTGATCGGCAGTTGGGTCCTTGGGGCCATGACAGCAGACGCGGACAGATGCCGGCAACACGGCGGCTTACGACTTTCTGCCGTGTGGGCAGATTCCTTGATGGGTTACTTACGCCGAGGTGGGACATGTTGCACCAGCGCGGTTTTCTTTGACCACGGGATGAAAGAGCAATCAATATAGCGTCAATGAAGGCGCCCATAGCGTAGAGATTGCGTAACTGCCGGTGTCTCATCGCCCTATCCGCCGTACTTTCGCCTCGGAAGGCTCGGGTCTGGACTGAGGGAGCAGCCCCATCAACGATCCGTCTCAGTGGTCAACGGCGGCTTGGCTACAGGTAGCCGCGGTTTTCGCGTTGGTCGTGACGCTGCACGTGCCACTCGGTGGCTACATGGCCGGTGTCTATTCCAACGCGCGACATTGGCGCATCGAGAAAGTGGTGTACCGGCTGATCGGCGCCCAACCCGACGACAAGCAGCGATGTACGAATTACGCCACGTCGGTGCTGGCATTCTCAGCCGTCAGTGTTCGTTGTCCTGATCGCCGGCGCGACTTTGCTCATCGTCGGGCTGGAGTATCTGCCGGCCCTGGCGCTCGGGCCGGCGGCCGACGCGCTGCCGAGATAGGTGTCCCTCAGGAGACCAGTGTCCCCTCAGGCGGGCGCCAAGCCTCGCGCCTTGCACGACGTCCAAATACGGCGGGCGCGAAGTACGCGTTCTCGTGACCCTCAAATCTTTTCGCTTGTCGCTGGACCCTCAAGGCCTGGCATGGGGATCGTAGATGTCCTTTCCGCCATGCGTCGTACACGGTCAGCAAGCTCGTCGCGGCGTGAACGGCGCCGGAAATTGAATCGGGGCGTCAGACGTGAGTGGTCGCCAGGCAGTCATACGCTTTCCACCACGCTGCCTCATAGTCGACCGGCGACATGGCACGAGTCGTCAACATGCGGTCAGCCTCGATCAGCATGTCGACCAACGTCCGCCATTGCATGTACCTGCGCAACTCTTGCACGTCTGCATTATTGGGCATGAGGATGATCGACATCGACCTCGCTTGAACGCGTAGGGGGCCGGCCCTGAAGAAGAGGAGCAGGCTGATGCTCAGGTAGGCGGCCGCAGCGACTGTCAGCACGGTATCGGCTGAGGTCGCCGCGCTGCCAGACACCATGACGCCCAGCAGCATGAGCGCGGCGCCGGCTATCGGCCAAGCGCGCCACAGCCGTGCCAGCCACCGATGAGTGGTACTCACTCCGGGGCGGTAGATGGTCAGGCTATAGCGGCGAACACCGTACCGGCTGACCGTGGCCTCGTACGATCCCCAGGGGTGGGCACCGTCGAGCAGGCGCGACAACCAACTCGTCCCAAACACTGGTTTCTGGGTGGGTTGGGCAGCTACGCGTTCAACGGTTCGGTTTTGAGCCTCACGCATGATTTCGGGTCTACGCCGAACTCACGGCGCCCGCTGCGGTCCGAACAGCATCCATACGGCGCAGGCACCCATGTTTACGAATCCTTTTCGACCTAGGCACACCCAGTCGGTTTGGATCGAGTTCGGTGAACACCAGCACTTGCAATCGTCGGTGCCGGTCAGTTGAGTATCCGCCATGGCGAGCGCCCCGGTGTTCCTCTGGTTGGGCGGACGCACTGATGTGATGCCGCCCCTCGGTGCGGATGTGGCCACGGTGGCATCGAGAAGAGCCGCGCACGAATCTGTGGCTGGTTCCGACTAGTAATCCTCGTCAGCCCTGGACTTTTCGGCCTTACGCTGCGATTGGACCGTGCCGCTTAGTACGGCCGGTTCGACCTCCTCGTTCGTGATTAGCAACCCACCGAAGCGACGCGTCAGATCCTGACGTGGATGCAACGCACCGGAGTTTTGATGGATCGAGCGGGCATGGTCGAGCGCGCGCGAATCTCGAATCGGTTCCCGACGATTCCGATCGCGCCGACGTCGGTCGGCGCTACGGCACATCATGGGCCACTCACGAACAACTAAACCAGTACCTCTGATTGCTCATCGCTATCAAAGTCTTTGTCGGGGTTTGTCATAGAGCAGAAAGTAAGTGGGCGGCTGATGAACTTGCAGGGAGCCCTGAGCTCAGGCGGCGGCTTCGAACGGACGTGCGTAAAGAAAGCGTAAATGTGCACTGCGGCCCCGTTAGGAAAATGTCAACCAAAGGCCGTCCCCGATAAGTCCCAATTAATTTCAAGCTGACCTTGCCTCCGAGTACTGCGATGCGGCGGACTCGATGAGGTCCTTTCGTATCTACGTCATTGGCGAGGAACGGAGACAAGATGGGCGTGTTGGTGTACATCGTGCTCACGGTGGCGATCTTCGCCGCGCTGGGCCTCGCGCAGAAGTTGATCGAGCGCCTGTGAATTACGAAAATATCGTCGGCTTGGCATTATCCGTCGTTCTCGCGCTGTACCTCGCGGGCGCCCTGCTGTTCCCGGAGAGGTTCTAGTGAGCACAACAGCAGCGGGGCTGATGTCCCTCGCCGTTCTCGTCGTCGCACTCGTGGCGGTGCATGTGCCCTTAGGCGACTACATGTACAGGGTGTACTCGACGGACACGGACTCCTATGTCGAGCGGGCGATCTATCGGATTATCGGTGTCGATTCCCGCACGGAACAAACATGGGGAGCCTACGCGCGAAGCATCTTGGCGTTCTCGTCGGTCAGCATCTTGTTCCTGTTCGTGTTCCAGCTCGTGCAGGGCAAGTTGCCACTGCATCTGCATGACCCGGCCACCAAGATGACGCCGTCGCTGGCGTGGAACACCGCGGTCAGCTTCGTCACCAACACCAACTGGCAAGCCTATTCGGGTGAATCGACACAGGGCCATCTGGTCCAGATGGCCGGGCTGGCGGTGCAGAACTTTGTCTCAGCCGCCGTCGGAATGGCGGTGGCGGTGGCGCTGGTGCGCGGATTCGCCCGCAAACGCACCGGGGAGCTGGGCAACTTCTGGGTGGACCTGGTGCGCGGGACGCTGCGCATCCTGCTGCCCATCGCGATCTTCGGCGCAATCCTGCTGGTCGCCGGTGGCGCGATCCAGAACTTCCATCTGCACGACCAGGTTGTCACTACGCTCGGCGGCACCCAGCAGACGATCACCGGCGGCCCGGTGGCCAGCCAGGAAGTTATCAAGGAGCTCGGTACCAACGGCGGCGGGTTCTACAACGCGAACTCCGCTCATCCGTTTGAGAACCCGACGAAGTGGACCAACTGGCTGGAGATTTTCCTGCTGCTGGTGATCAGCTTCTCGCTGCCCCGCACCTTCGGGCGCATGGTGGGCAGTACCAAGCAGGGTTTCGCGATCGCATCCGTCATGGCGTCGCTCTATGCGATCAGCGTGACGTTCATGATGTGGTTCCAGTTGCAGCATCACGGCACGGCGCCGACCGCCGTCGGGTCGGCAATGGAGGGGGTCGAACAGCGGTTCGGCGTCGCCAACTCGGCGGTGTTCGCCGACTCGACGACGCTCACCTCCACCGGTGCCGTCGACTCATTCCATGACTCCTACACCAGCCTCGGCGGCATGATCACGATGTTCAACATGCAGCTCGGCGAGGTCGCACCCGGCGGCACCGGCTCCGGCCTGTACGGCATGCTCGTGCTGGCGGTGATCACCGTTTTCGTCGCAGGCCTGATGGTCGGGCGCACCCCCGAGTACCTCGGCAAGAAGATCAATCCCCGCGAAATCAAGCTCGCCGCAAGCTATTTCCTGGTGACGCCGTTGATCGTGCTGACCGGCACCGCGATCGCGATGGCCTTGCCGGGCGAACGCGCCGGCATGCTCAACACCGGCCCGCACGGGTTGTCCGAAGTCTTGTACGCGTTCACCTCCGCGGCCAACAACAACGGCTCGGCGTTCGCCGGAATCAGCGTCAACACCAACTGGTGGAATACCGCCCTGGGGTTGGCAATGGTCATCGGCCGATTCCTGCCGATCGTGCTCGTTCTCGCCCTGGCCGGCTCGCTGGCCAGGCAGGGCATGACACCTGAATCGGCGGGCACCCTACCCACCCATCGACCACAGTTCGTCGGCATGGTCGCCGGCGTGACCCTGATCCTGGTCGCCCTCACTTTCCTGCCCATGCTCGCGCTCGGGCCTCTCGCTGAAGGAATCCACTGATGACCGCGTCCACCATCGATACGGCTGGGGAGACCCAGTCGACGACGCACCCAAGCATGAAACGGGTGCAGGGCGGCCTGCTCGACCCGAAGATGCTGTGGCGCTCGACGCCCGATGCGTTGAGCAAACTCGACCCGCGCACCCTGTGGCGCAACCCGGTGATGTTCATCGTCGAGATCGGCGCCGCGTGGAGCACCGTGCTGGCCATCATCAACCCCACCTGGTTCGCGTGGCTGACCGTGGCCTGGCTGTGGCTGACCGTGCTGTTCGCGAACCTCGCGGAGGCGGTGGCCGAAGGCCGCGGCAAGGCGCAGGCCGAAACGCTGCGCAGGGCCAAAAGTCACACCGTGGCGCGGCGAATCAAGGACTGGCGGCCCGGCGCGCCGGTAAACGAAGAAGAGATTGCCGCACCACTGCTGCAGCAGGGCGACGTCGTCGTGGTCGAGGCCGGGCAGGTGATACCCGGTGACGGCGACGTGGTGGAAGGCATTGCTTCCGTTGATGAATCGGCGATCACCGGTGAGTCGGCCCCCGTGATTCGCGAGTCCGGCGGCGACCGCTCGGCGGTTACCGGCGGCACCACCGTACTGAGCGACCGTATCGTCGTGCAGATCACGCAGAAGCCCGGGGAAAGCTTCATCGATCGGATGATCGCCCTCGTCGAAGGGGCCAACCGGCAGAAGACCCCGAACGAGATCGCGCTGAACATCCTGTTGGCCGCGTTGACGATCATCTTCGTTTTCGCCGTCGCCACCCTGCAGCCGCTGGCGATCTACTCGAAGATGAATAATCCTGGAGTCCCAGACACGCAGGCGCTCAACACGAATGGCGTCACCGGAATCGTCATGGTGTCGTTGCTGGTGTGCCTGATCCCGACGACGATCGGCGCGCTGCTCTCGGCCATCGGCATCGCCGGCATGGACCGGCTGGTGCAACGCAACGTGCTCGCCATGTCCGGGCGCGCGGTGGAAGCCGCGGGCGACGTGAACACGCTGCTGCTCGACAAGACGGGCACCATCACCCTGGGCAACCGGCAGGCCGCTGCCTTCGTCCCCCTCGATGGAGTCACCAACGAGCAACTGGCCGACGCCGCACAGTTGTCCAGCCTGGCCGATGAAACACCTGAAGGACGCTCGATCGTCGTATACGCCAAGCAGCACTTCGGACTACGCGCACGGACACCGGGCGAACTCTCGCAAGCTCAATGGGTGGCCTTCTCGGCCACCACCAGGATGTCGGGTGTCGACCTCGACGGACACCTGCTGCGCAAGGGCGCGGCCAGCTCGGTCGCAGAATGGGTTCGCGGGCAAGGCGGCAAGGTGCCGCATCAGCTCGGCGAAGTCGTCGACGGCATCTCCGCCGCCGGAGGTACCCCGCTGGTCGTCGGCGAGGCCGTCAACGGCGAGGCGACAGTACTCGGTGTCATTCACCTCAAGGACGTCGTCAAGCAGGGAATGCGTGAGCGCTTCGACGAGATGCGGCGGATGGGCATCCGGACGGTGATGATCACCGGCGATAACCCGTTGACCGCCAGGGCAATTGCCGATGAGGCAGGTGTCGACGACTTCCTTGCCGAGGCCACGCCCGAGGATAAGCTCGCACTGATCAAGCGTGAACAAGAAGGCGGCAAGCTGGTCGCGATGACGGGCGACGGAACCAACGACGCGCCGGCGCTCGCTCAGGCCGACGTGGGCGTGGCGATGAACACCGGCACGTCGGCGGCCAAAGAGGCGGGCAACATGGTCGACCTCGACTCCGACCCCACAAAGCTCATCGAGATCGTCGAGATCGGTAAGCAACTGCTGATCACCCGAGGGGCGCTGACTACCTTCTCCATCGCCAACGACATTGCCAAGTATTTCGCGATCATCCCGGCGATGTTCGTGGCACTGTTCCCCGGGCTCGACATGATCAACATTATGCGGCTGCACAGCCCTCAATCGGCGATCCTGTCCGCGGTCATCTTCAACGCGGTCGTCATCGTGGCGCTGATCCCACTCTCGCTGCGCGGCGTGCGGTACACACCGAGCAGCGCGTCAAAACTGTTGAGCCGCAATCTCTATATTTACGGCCTCGGTGGCATCGTGGCACCGTTCATCGGCATCAAGCTGATCGACCTGATCGTCCAATTCGTCCCAGGGATGTCATGACATGAAGTTTTCGAATTTCGTCCGCATGCACTGGGCGGCCTTCCGCACGCTGCTGGTGCTCACCGTGGTCACCGGTCTCGCCTACCCAGCGTTCATTTGGTTGGTCGCGCAGTTCCCAGGCTTGCGGGACCAGGCCGAGGGATCGATTCTGACCGCCAACGGCAAGCCGGTGGGCAGCAGGCTGATCGGCCAACTGTTCACCGATAAGGACGGCAACGCGCTGCCGCAGTACTTCCAGAGCCGCCCATCGGCGGCCGGCAACGGCTACGACCCGCTGTCGTCGAGTGCGAGCAACCTTGGGCCGGAAAGCATCGTCGACACCGCCGCCGACCCCGCGCAACTGGCGGCCGGCAAGTCCGCGTCCGACGCGGGCTTCAAGCCGAGCCTGCTGACCACCGTGTGCTCGCGCAGCGCCGCGGTGGGCCAGCTCGAAGGTGTCGACGGATCGCGCCCGTTTTGCACCGGCGGCGGCGTCGGTGCGGTGCTGTCGGTGATCGGACCCCGCGACGCGCGCGGCAACGTCATCCACCCCACTCGGGTGGTCAGCGTCAATGAGCCGTGTCAGACGACGTCGGCTCCCTTCCTGAGCCTCTATGAGGGCGTGCGGGTCGAATGCGCCAAGTACGGCGAGGACTACTCGATCGGGCAGACCGTGCCCATCCGCGGCGCCGCACCCGCCGACCCGGCTGTGCCGGCCGACGCGGTGACCGCCAGCGGCAGCGGCCTGGACCCGGACATCTCACCGGCCTACGCCGACATCCAGGTGGCGCGGGTGGCCAAGGTACGCCACGTCAGTGCAGACCAGGTACGTGAGGTGGTTGCACAGAACAGCAGTGGCCGCGGACTGGGGTTCTTCGGTGAACCATCCGTCAATGTGCTGCAACTAAATCTGCAACTTGACCACCGGTACCCGGTCACCAGTTAGCGCCGAGGGGGGATGATGGTTGACGTGAGTGACGTCAGCCTCCGCGACCACCATCCCAAACGCGGGGAGCTGCGCATCTACCTTGGTGCGGCTCCAGGCGTGGGTAAGACGTACTCGATGCTGGGCGAGGCACATCGGCGACTGGAACGCGGCACCGATCTGGTCGGCGGAGTGGTGGAGACCCACGGGCGGTCGAAAACCGCTGAGCTGCTTGAGGGCATCGAGCTCATCCCGCCGCGCTACATCGATTATCGCGGCGGCCGCTTCGCCGAACTGGACGTGCCGGCGGTCCTGGAGCGCCGCCCCCAAGTCGTCCTCGTCGACGAACTCGCACATACCAATACGCCGGGCAGCAAGAATGCCAAGCGATGGCAAGACGTGGAGGAACTGCTCGACGCCGGGATCACGGTGATCTCAACGGTCAACGTGCAACACCTGGAAAGTCTGAACGACGTCGTCGCCCAGATCACCGGCATAGAGCAGAAGGAGACGGTACCTGACTCGGTTGTCCGACAGGCGTCTCAGGTCGAGCTCATCGACATTACACCAGAAGCGCTGCGCCGCAGGCTATCTCATGGCAACGTCTATGCACCGGATCGCATCGATGCGGCGTTGTCCAACTACTTCCGGCGTGGAAACCTGACCGCGCTAAGGGAACTGGCGCTGCTGTGGCTTGCCGACCAGGTCGACACCGCGCTGGCTAAATACCGCGCGGAGAACAAGATCACCGACATGTGGGAGGCCCGCGAGCGGGTGGTCGTGGCGGTCACCGGTGGTCCCGAATCCGAGACGCTGGTGCGACGCGCCTCGCGGATCGCGTCGAAGTCCACCGCCGAGCTCATGGTGGTGCACGTCATCCGCGGCGACGGGCTGGCGGGCCTCTCGGAAGCGCGGATGGGCAAGATCCGGGAGCTGGCGAGCAGCCTGGACGCGTCGCTGCATACCGTGGTCGGTGACGATGTGCCCACTGCCCTACTCGATTTCGCCCGCGAGATGAACGCCACGCAGTTGGTGATCGGCACCTCGCGGCGGTCGCGGTGGGCGCGCGTCTTCGAGGAGGGCATCGGCGCGCGGATCGTCGAGCTGTCGGGCAAGATCGACGTGCACCTGGTCACGCACGAGGAATCCAAACGCGGCTTTCGCTCGGCCTCCCTGGCGCCCAGCGAGCGGCGGGTCGCGTCGTGGCTGGCGGCCTTCATCGTGCCGTCGGCCATCTGCGCGGTGATCGTCACGGCGCTTGACCCGTACCTGGGCACCAGCGGCGACAGCGCCCTGTTCTTCGTCGGCGTCCTGCTGGTCGGGCTGCTGGGAGGCGTTGCCCCGGCGGTGGTTTCGGCGGTGCTGTCCAGCCTGTTGCTGAACTATTTCCTGACCGCGCCCCGACACACGTTCACCATCGCCGAGCCCGATGCGGCGGTCACCGAACTGGTGCTGCTGCTGATCGCGGTCGCGGTCGCCGTCCTGGTCGACGGCGCCGCCAAGCGCAGCCGCGAGGCCCGGCGCGCCTCGCAGGAGGCCGAGCTTTTGACCCTGTTCGCGGGGTCGGTGCTGCGGGGGGCCGATCTCGAGACGCTGCTGGAACGGGTACGAGAGACCTACTCGCAACGCGCGGTCAGCATGCTTCGTGGACCCAGCGAGGAGGAGCGCGGCGACGGCAGGAGGGGTGACGTGGTCGCGTGTGTCGGCAGGGATCCGTGCGTCACCGTCGATTTGGCCGACACCGCGATCGAGGTAGGTGACGACGAGTTCTGGATGTTGTTGGCCGGCAGGAAGCTGTCCGCGCGGGACCGCCGGGTATTGGGCGCGGTGGCCAAGCAGGCCGCGGGTTTGATCAGACAGCGTGAGCTCGCCGAAGAGGCGAGCCGCGCCGAGGCGATCGTCCGGGCCGACGAACTTCGGCGCTCGCTGTTGTCGGCGGTCAGCCACGATTTGCGCACGCCGCTGGCGGCGGCCAAGGTCGCCGTCTCCAGCCTGCGCGCCGAGGACGTCGCCTTCTCCCCCGCCGACACCGCGGAATTGCTTGCCACCATCGAGGAGTCGATCGACCAGCTGACCGCGCTGGTCGGAAACCTGCTCGACTCATCGCGTCTGGCCGCCGGGGTGATCCACCCGGAGCTCAGCCGGGTGTATCTCGAGGAGACCGTGCAACGGGCCCTGGTCAGCATCGGCAAGGGCGCCACCGGGTTCTTCCGGTCCGCGATCGATCGAGTCAAGGTCGACGTGGCCGACGCCATGGTGATGGCCGACGCGGGGCTGCTTGAACGGGTGCTGGCCAACCTGATCGACAACGCGCTGCGCTACGCACCCAACTGTGTGGTCCGGGTGAACGCCGGCCGGGTGGGTGATCGCGTGCTGATCAACGTCATCGACGAAGGCCCCGGGATTCCGCACGGGGCCGAAGAACAGATCTTCGAAGCGTTTCAACGACTCGGGGACAACGACAACACCATCGGTGTCGGCCTGGGAATGTCGGTGGCGCGGGGCTTCGTCGAAGCGATGGGCGGGACGATCACGGCCACCGACACCCCGGGCGGCGGGCTGACCGTGATCGTGGATTTGGCTGCGCCACAGGCGGTGGATGCGTGATGACCCGCGTGCTGGTGATCGACGACGAGCCGCAGATCTTGCGTGCGCTGCGCATCAACCTGTCTGTGCGGGGCTATGAGGTGATCACCGCGTCCAGCGGTGCCGGCGCATTGCGCGCGGCCGCCGAGCACAAACCCGACGTGGTGATCCTCGACCTCGGCCTGCCCGACATCTCCGGCATCGAGGTGCTGGCCGGTCTCCGCGGCTGGCTCACCGCACCTGTGATCGTGTTGTCGGCGCGCACCGATTCGTCGGACAAGGTCGAGGCGCTCGACGCCGGCGCCGACGACTATGTGACGAAACCCTTTGGCATGGACGAGTTCCTGGCGCGGCTGCGGGCGGCGGTGCGCCGCAACACCGCCGCCTCGGAGCTGGAGCAGCCGGTGATCGAAACCGAATCGTTCACCGTCGACCTGGCCGCCAAGAAGGTCACCAGGGACGGCAGCGAAGTCCACCTCACCCCGACCGAATGGGGAATGCTCGAGGTCCTCGTCCGCAACCGCGGCAAGCTGGTCGGCCGCGAGGAACTCCTCAAAGAGGTGTGGGGCCCGGCGTACGCGACCGAAACGCATTACCTGCGTGTATATCTCGCGCAGCTGCGCCGCAAGCTCGAGAATGACCCGTCGCACCCCAAGCACCTGCTCACCGAGTCGGGCATGGGGTATCGCTTCGAGGCGTGAGCATCATCGGCCGTGCCCGCGCGTTCCGGAATGCACCACGGGCGTCGTGCCACCGGCTCCGTCCGACCCGCTGCATCCCACCTGCTGCGTCCCACCCGCTGTGTCCCACCCGCCACTTTGACCTCCGCGCAGTTGGGTTAGTCACGTGCCCGCCTCATAGCGACAACCGGGCGGCCTCGCGTAATGCCAGCACGCGCTGATGGATTCGATGTTCGGTGCCGCGCGGCATGTACCCGGGCCCGTACCGGCCCCGTCCGAGTCTCCGCACCCTGCCGCGTTCGATCTCCCACCGCAACGCATCCGAGATCGCCTTCGATGGTCTTCCGCGCACCCCAAAGCTGTGCCATTGCAGCGCGTCGATCAATTCGGCGATGGTCGCCGGCCCATGCACCGCCAGTTGCATCGAGAGCACGTAGCGCAATTCAATTCCGCGAAGGTTCATCCCCGGACGGTCGCACACGGGTACGACACCGCCGAAGTTGTCGCTACGAGGCGGGCTAAAGGTGTGCCCACTGTTCTAGAGGCCGGTGTGGCGTGTGTGATCTATTCGACGACGGACAACACGATGCCGTCCAGGATGTCGTGCTCGCTGACCATCAACTCGTCGATGCCCGCGCGGGCGCGCAGCTCGCGCGCCAGCTCCTCGACCACGATCGCGCCCCCGCCGATCACATCGGCCCGGCCCTCGTGCATCGGCGGCAGCGCCGCGCGCTCGGCGCGCGTCATGCCGATCAGCCGTTCACACACCGACAACAGGTCGTGGCCGGGAACGCGCGAAAGATGAATGGCCGCAGAGTCATACGCCGTCATGTTACGGGCCAGCGCGGACAACGTGGTCATGGTCCCGGCCAGTCCGACCCACGTGTTCGCGCCCTCGACGGGCACCACCCCCAGCGCAACCTCGAGTCGTTCGCGCACCACCAGGCGCGCCGTCGCGACCTCCTCGGGCGTCGGCGGGTCGGAATGCAGGCAGCGTTCGGTCAGCCGGACGCAGCCGATGTCGGCCGAGTAGCTGGCCGTCACTCCGCCTTCGACACCGGCGCCGACCGCGATCTCGGTGGAGCCCCCACCCAGGTCGACGACGACGAAAGGTCCCGCCGCACTGTCCAACTCGCTGACGGCTCCGCGGAAAGAAAGCTCGGCCTCTTCGGCGCCGGTAATCACCTCCGCCACCGCTCCGGGCAGCACCGCACCCAGCACCTCGGCCGTCATCGCAAAGAAGGCGTCGCGGTTGGCGACATCGCGGGCGGCGGATGTCGCCACCATTCGCACCCGCCGCACGCCGTGCTCGTCGATCAAAGCCGCGTAATCGGTGAGCGCCGCGCGGGTGCGCGCTATCGCTTCCGGCGCAAACTCACCGGTCGCGTCGACACCCTGACCCAGCCGCACGATCCGCGTCTCCCGATGCACCTCGCGCAGCCGGCCACTATCGAACTCGGCGATCAGCAACCGGATTGAGTTGGTACCGCAGTCGATTCCCGCCAGCCTGCCGTTCACCACTGGCCTGCCACCAAAATGCCGTCCATCGCGGGCTCGCCCGCCAGGATCGCCAGCGCCTCGTCGCCGAACGGATTGACGCCGGGGCCCTTGGCCAGCGAATGGGCGATCAGCACGTGCAGACACTTGACCCGGTCGGGCATTCCGCCGCCGGAGAAGGTGGTCCCCAGTGATTCGATCGCGTCTCGTTCTGCCAGATACGACTCGTGGGCGCGCCGGTAGGCGGCGGCCAACTCGGCGTCCCGCGCGAGTCGCTCGGTCATCTCGCGCATCAACCCGGTGGTCTCCAGCCTGCTGGCGGCGGCCGTCAGCGCCGGATGGGTCAGGTAGTACAACGTCGGAAACGGCGTGCCGTCAGGCAGTTTCGGCGCGGTCTTCACCACGCCGGGTTCACCATTGGGACAGCGGTAGGCGATGTCGAGTACCCCGCGCGGCTCGCGCCCGAGCTGGCGCGCCACCGCTTCCAGGTCGGCATGCTCAGCCACCGGGACCCGGGGGATTCGGGGCGGGTGCCGGACCGGGCGATCCCGGTTCGGCCGGAGGCGGTGGTGGCGCAGGCGAATTGGCCGGTGGCAGGTGCGGGGCGTCGGCGATGGTGTGCCACAGCGATGTGTACCAAGGATCGCCGTTGGCCGGCTTCGCCGACGGGGATCCCGGCTGCGTGGGTTCGGCAGCCGACGGCGGAAGCTGAACCTGGAATGGGATGTCTCCGGGCTTGACGAATCCGAGCCGCTCGCGGGCCTGCGCCGCAATGTAGGCCGGGTCAGCGAGTTTGGCCTTTCGCTGCTCCAACTCCGCGACCTGGCTGCGCAGCGCAGCCTCGGTGGCGGCCAGCTGATTCATCTCGGTGCGCTGAGCAAAGTAGGTGCGGACCGGTCCGGCGATGGTCAACGTCAGCACACAGACCACCGCCGCGAGCACCGCCGCGCGGCGCGCCGTGAAGCCCAGCCGTTGCTCGGAGCGCTGCTCAACGGATTCGGCGGCTTGGCGCGCGATGGGTTCGACGACATGCTCTTGCTGCGTTCGGGTGGGGGTCCGGCCGGCCTGGTTCGCGGTGGGCGACGTCCGCGAAGACGGCTTGGAGGACGGCTTGGCGGTGCGACGGCCCCGACCCGAATCGCCGGCCTTCCCCGGGCGGGATGCCGGGGAGCGCCGCTTCGAGTCGGACCGTTTCGCGTCAGCCATGTCAGCCGTTGAACGTCAAGCTATTTCGCCTCCACGGCGTACCGGGGGAAGGCCAGGTCACCGGCGTAGCGGGCGGCGTCACCGAGCGCCTCTTCGATTCGCAGCAGCTGGTTGTACTTGGCGACACGCTCGCTGCGGGCCGGCGCGCCGGTCTTGATCTGCCCGCTGCCGACGGCCACCGCCAGGTCGGCGATCGTGGTGTCCTCGGTCTCGCCGCTGCGGTGGCTCATCATCGTGCGATAGCCGCTGTGGTGGGCCAGCGCGACAGCGTCCAGGGTCTCGGTCAGCGTGCCGATCTGATTCACCTTGACCAGCAACGCGTTTGCGACGCCCTTGTCGATGCCCTCTTCCAGCCGCTCGGGATTGGTGACGAAGATGTCATCGCCCACCAGCTGCACCCGCTCACCGATCGACGCGGTCAACGTCACCCAGCCGTCCCAATCGTCTTCTGACAGCGGGTCTTCGATAGACACCAGCGGGTACGAGCCGAGCAGACCGGCGTAGAACTCCGCCATCTGCTCGGCGGTGCGGGTCGCGCCCTCGAACTTGTAGCCGGTCCCGTCGGTGAAAAACTCGGTGGCGGCCGCGTCGAGGGCCAGCGCCACGTCGGCGCCGAGCTTGAAACCGACCGACTCGATGGCGCGGCTGATCAAATCCAGGGCCGCGGTGGTGCCCGCGACGTCGGGGGCGAAACCGCCCTCGTCGCCCAGGCCCGTGCTCAGACCCTCCTTCTTGAGCACCGACTTCAGCGCGTGATATACCTCGGCGCCCCAGCGCAGCGCCTCGGCGAAGCTGGGCGCGCCGATCGGCGCGACCATGAACTCCTGGATGTCGACGGCGGTGTCGGCGTGCGCGCCGCCGTTGAGGATGTTCATCATCGGCACCGGCAGGATGTGCGCGTTCGGACCGCCGAGGTAACGGAACAGCGGCAGCTCGGCGGAATCGGCAGCGGCCTTCGCCACGGCCAGGGACACACCCAGGATCGCGTTGCCACCCAGCCTCGACTTGTCGGGCGTGCCATCCAGGTCCAGCAGCGCCTGGTCCACCAACCGCTGATCATCCGCGTTCAGGCCGATCACCGCGGGACCGATCTCGTCCAGCACGGCCTGCACCGCTTTCCGCACACCCTTGCCGCCGTAACGCTCTCCGCCGTCGCGCAGTTCGACGGCCTCGTGCTCACCCGTCGACGCGCCGGACGGCACCGCCGCGCGGGCAAAGGTCCCGTCGATCAGGGCTATCTCGACCTCGACTGTCGGGTTACCGCGGGAATCGAGGATCTCGCGGGCCCCGACCTGCTCGATAATCGGCACTGAGTTCTCCTTGCCTAGACTTGCCCGGTCGCCGGTGCGTGCTTTCGCCGGTCAGCGATACATCCTGCTACAGCGGGTGACCCTTCGCGTAGGCGGTTGCCCAATCGCGGACCGCCCGGGCGTAGACACCGGAGTTGTTGTAGGCGCGCAGCGCGGTGATCCAGCCGCGGGGGGTTCCGAGATCCTTTCCACGCCAACACAGATAGCCGGCCGCCGCGAGGGCGGCGTCGTCGATGTTGTCCGGGCTGACCCGGCCGTCATTGTGAGCGTCGACACCATAGAGCCGCCAAGTCTCCGGGATGAACTGCATCGGCCCCATGGCGCGCGTCACGCCGTCCCCGTCGGTGACCGCTTCCTCGCTGTCGACGATGCGCAGGGTGCCGCCGCTGCCGTCGAGGCGGACGCCCCGAATCGGGGGGCTCACATCGCCGTTGGGGGCCAGTCGCGCGCCGCGATAGGTGCCGTGGTGACTCTCGACCTGGCCGATGCCGGCCAGCGTGGTCCAGGCGATGTGGCATTTCGGGTTTTCGACTTCGGCGACGCGGGCCGCGTAGGCATAGGCCTCGAGCGCGATCACCGGGATCTCCAGCGCCGCCGACCGCTGCGCCGCCCACTCGCGCAACTGATCCGCGGGCCGGCCGCTGGCATGGGTGTCGACCGCCGGCACCGGATCCCCGGCCGGCGGCGGGACGCCGTCGGGAATGAACAGGCTGAGCTGCCAGGTACAGCTAGAGGCCAGCACGATCGCGGTCGCGCCGATCACGGCGGCCGCGCGCATCCAACGCCTCGGCGACACCATGCTTTCCTGAGCTCCCCTAAACTCGCCTGCACCAACTTCCGCCACACCATCGTCCCATGCGTTCGGCGGCTACCCGGTTGACGCGGGCCTCGACGCACCGAACCCTCGCCGGCCTCAGCTAATCATTGGTTAGCTGCTGGTCGCCTTGGCTAGCGCGCCCAGACCGGTGCCGACCACGGGAATTCGCAACCTCATCCACGATATTACCGACCCCACAACGGCAAATTCGGCAAACATTTCGGTGATCGCTCGCAGCGACGGGCGAAAGTGTGAAATTAGGCGCGGCGGGGCCGCGGTAAGGGCGTTGCCGTTCGGTCAGCTATCACCCGCCGCGGCGTCGGCGCTGGACTCCACCTCGACCAAGTCGGGGTCGGCCGCACCGTCGTCGTCGGCCACCGACTCCTGCGGCCGCTCGTCTACTGCCGCTGGGACCGCAGGCCAGTTCTCACGCCACTCCTCTTCGGAGATCTCGCCGAGCGGGGCCAGGTCGAACTCCTCGGGAACATCGGTGCCGCGGCGAGCGGCCGAGATCGTCCGCTCGACTTGGCGGACCGTCTCGACGAAATCCAGAACGGCGGCGCGCAGGGCACTTTCGGCATCAACATCGGCCGACACTGAAATCGAACTGATCGCCTCGGGAATCAGGTCGGCCGGCAGGCCCGCTCTGCCGGCGCGCGCAATGACCTTCTGGGCCAACGCCAATGCGGGCTGCCCGGTGTGCACATCGTCCATCACCGATTTGCGTGGCTTTTCGGCCGCTTTGCGCTCTTCCCACTGGGCCAACTGTTCTTCGAGCGAAATAGATTGTCCCGCAAGCACTCCCGGCACCCGATTGCCCAGTTTGCGCATCAGGGTAGCGGCGACGTCGTCGATGGTGAAGGGGAACTGCGACGCGTCCTCGGCGATGCGGGCGTGGAACAGCACCTGCAGCAGCACGTCGCCCAGCTCTTCGCGCAACTGGTCGGCATTGCCGCTGCCGACCGCGTCCAGCAGTTCGTAGGTCTCCTCCAGCAGGAATCTGCGCAGGGAGTCGTGCGTTTGCTCGCTCTCCCACGGCCCGGCGGTGCGCAGTTTGTCCATCATCGCCACGGCATCGACCAGCCGTTCACCGCGCGGCGTCTCGGGCGCCGAGATCAGCCGGGCACCGGCCGCCAACCGGGCGACGACGGCGGGGTGGTCGCGGTCCGACGACAGCAGCACCGGGGCGTCTTCACCGGAGTGCACCGGGCGCGCCGCGGGCAGCGACCAGGGCACCGCGACGGGCATTTCTTCGGTGTATTGCACCTCACCGCTGATGTGCTCGATCGCTTCGACGGGCACCAGCGAGGGGCGGCGGGGGTCGAACAAGACGACGATCATGTGCGCCCCTCCTTCTCATCGCTTCGTCCCCCGCAAGCGGGCGGGGGTCCCCCCAGCCGCAGCGCGTTGAGAAGGAGTACCCCCACTGCGTCGTCGCGGGCGCTGATCATCGCTCACTTGCCATCGACGCAGGCAGTTCACTCGTTATACCAATGTCGGTCTGCGGTTTACCCTGCAGTGCCGTCACCAGGTTGGCCACCATCTGCACCAGCTCGACATCACGCAGCCGGGGTGCGCCGACCCCGCCGGCCCGCGGGATGGGAACCTGCACCGTCGACGTCGTGGCGCGGTAGCTCGCGGCCGGATACATCCGCTTGAGCCGCACCTGAGCGGAATCCGGCAGCGTCATCGGCGAGAGCCGCACGGTCGACGCCGACGCCGCCGACACCTCGGTGATGCCGGCGCCGCGGCACAGCAGCCGCAGCCGCGCCACCGCCACCAGCCGCAGGGCCGGTTCGGGCAGCGGCCCGTACCGGTCGATGAGCTCCTCGACGACCGCGTCGATCTCGCCGTCGGTGGCCGCCGCGGCCAGCCGCCGGTAGCCCTCCAGGCGCAGCCGGTCACTGGCGATGTAGTCCGGCGGCAGATGCGCGTCGACCGGCAGGTCGATCCGCACGTCCTTCGGCTCCTCGGTGGTGGTGACGGTCTGGCCGTCGGCGGCCGCCCGGTAGGCCTCCACCGCTTCGCCCACCAACCGGACGTACAGGTCGAACCCGACCCCGGCGACGTGCCCGGACTGCTCGACTCCCAGCACGTTGCCGGCGCCGCGGATCTCGAGATCCTTCATCGCAACGGCCATGCCCGCGCCCAGCTCGTTGTTCTGCGCGATGGTGGCCAGCCGGTCGTAGGCCGTCTCGGTCAGCGGCGAGTGCGGCGGATACAGGAAGTAGGCGTAGCCGCGCTCTCGGCTGCGGCCGACCCGGCCGCGCAGCTGGTGCAGCTGCGAGAGACCGAAGGTGTCGGCGCGCTCGACGATCAGCGTGTTGGCGTTGGAGATGTCCAGCCCGGTCTCCACGATCGTGGTGCACACCAGAATGTCGTATTCGCGGTTCCAGAACCCCTGCACCGTGCGCTCGAGCCGTTCTTCGGGCATCTGTCCGTGCGCGACGACCACCCGCGCCTCGGGCACCAGCTCCCGGATCCGGGCCGCCGTCCGGTCGATCGAGCTGACGCGGTTGTGCACGTAGAAGACCTGCCCGTCGCGGAGCAGCTCGCGCCGCAGGGCGGCCGCGACCTGCTTGTCGTCCTGCGGGCCGACGTAGGTCAGCACGGGATACCGCTCCTCGGGCGGCGTCAGGATCGTCGACATCTCGCGGATCCCGGCCAGGCTCATCTCCAGCGTCCGCGGTATCGGGGTGGCGCTCATGGTCAGCACGTCGACGTGGGTGCGTAGCGACTTGATGTGCTCTTTGTGCTCGACGCCGAACCGCTGCTCCTCGTCGACCACGACCAGGCCGAGGTCCTTCCACCGCACCCCGGTCTGCAGCAGCCGGTGCGTGCCGATCACCACGTCCACCGATCCGTCGGCCAGGCCCTCGATGACGGCCTTGGATTCGGCCGCGTCGGTGAACCGGGACAGGCCCTTGACGGTCACCGGAAATCCGGTCATCCGGTCGCTGAAGGTCTGCAGATGCTGGTCGGCCAGCAGGGTGGTGGGCACCAGCACGGCGACCTGCTTCCCGTCCTGGACCGCCTTGAACGCCGCCCGCACCGCGATCTCGGTCTTGCCGTAGCCGACGTCGCCGCAGATCACCCGGTCCATCGGGATCGGCTTTTCCATATCCCCCTTGACCTCGGTTATCGCGGTCAGCTGGTCAACGGTCTCGGTGTAGCCGAACGCGTCCTCCATCTCCGCCTGCCAGGGGGTGTCCGGGCCGAACGCGTGCCCGGGGCTGGCCTGCCGCTTGGCGTACAGCGACACCAGCTCGCCGGCGATCTCGCGCACGGCGCGGCGGGCCTTGGTCTTGGTGTTGGTCCAGTCGCTGCCGCCCAGTTTGCTCAGCGCGGGCGCCTGCCCGCCGACGTACCGCGACAGCTGGTCCAGCGAATCCATCGGCACGTAAAGCTTGTCCGATCCGCCGCCACGCTTGCTCGAGGCGTATTCGAGCACCAGGTACTCGCGCCGGGCGCCGCCGACGGTGCGCTCCACCATCTCCACGAACCGGCCGATGCCGTGCTGATCGTGCACCACCAGATCGCCGGCGGTCAGCGCCAGCGGATCAACGGTGTTGCGCCGCTTGGCCGCCAGGCGCTTGCCCTCGACGGCCGTCACCCGGCTGCCGGTCAGATCCGTCTCGGTGATCACCACCAACGAGGCGCCCGGGATGATGACGCCGTCGTGCAGCGGTCCCTTGAGCACACCGACCACGCCGGCCTTGGGCGCCGCACCGGATTCGAGCATGGCGGCGGGGGTGTCGCACTCGGCCAACCGCTCCACCACGCGATGCGCGGTCCCGGTGCCCGGCGCGACGACGACGGCGTAGCCGCCCGTGCTGACGTGCGCGCGCAGCATCGCGAAGATGCCGTCGATGTCGTGCTGGTGTCCCCGGGCCGACGGCGCCGAGCGGATCTCCAGCTCTACGGCCGACTCGTCGGACAGCTGGCTCAGCGTCCACCACGGATGCCCGCCGCGAGCCGCCGCGGCTCGCACCTCATCGAGTTCGGCGAAACCCGATCCGCCGAACTGCGCTACGTCGACCGGGGCGTCAGTACCCAGCGCGGCGACCGACCACGATGCTTCGAGGAATTCGCTGCCGGTCTTGATCAGGTCGGCGGCGCGGGTGCGGACCTTCTCCGGGTCACAGAGCAAGACCGGTGTGCGCTCGGCCAATTGGTCGGTCAGCAGCACGTGCTCGCCGGGCCGAAGCACCGGCAACAGCGCCTCCATGCCGTCGACCGCGATGCCCTCGGCGATCTTGGCCAGCATGTCGGTGACGCTGCCGGTGATGGCGGGCTCGGTGGTGCGGTGCCGCGCGGCCAGTTCGGCGGCGCGCTCCCGCACCTCATCGGTCAGCAGCAGTTCGCGGCAGGCCACCGCGATCAGGGTGTCGACCTCGATCTCGGGGATCGAGCGCTGGTCGGCGACCGAGAACATCCGCATCTCGCTGACCTCGTCGCCCCAGAACTCGATGCGCACCGGGTGCTCGGCGGTCGGCGGGAAAACGTCGAGAATGCCTCCGCGCACGGCGAATTCGCCGCGCCGGCCCACCATGTCCACCCGGGTGTAGGCCAGCTCGGCGAGCCGGGTGATCACGCTCTCGAATTCGATCTCCGCGCCAACGCTCAACGTGACCGGCTCCACCAGCCCCAGCTGCGGCGTCATCGGCTGCAGCAGCGAGCGCACCGCGGTCACCACCACCCGCAGGGGCGGACCCAGCCGCGGGTCGTCGGGATGGGCCAGCCGGCGCAACACCGTCAAACGGGCGCCGACGGTATCGACGCCGGGCGAAAGTCGCTCGTGCGGCAGCGTTTCCCACGACGGGAAGACCGCGACGGCATCGCCGAAGACACCGCGCAGTTCAGCGGTCAAGTCATCGGCTTCGCGCCCGGTCGCGGTGACTACCAGCAAAGGACCCAACCGCGCCAGCGCACTGGCGACAAACAGCCGTGCGCTGGCTGGACCCACCAGGTGTAATTCGGCCGGCGAAGCGGCCGCGCTGTCGATCAACTGCTGGAAGGTCGGCGCGGTGAGCGCCAATTCAACGAGCCCCGCGATCGGGGTTTCTGGGCGAGCAGCCCCCGGTGCGGTCATGATGAATTCCATTCTAGGGGCGGCACCGGACACACCGAACCCCGTCAAAATCGGGCTCGCTGCCGTCAAGAGAGCGTAAGGAGTGCACCACCGGGTTACCCGCGGGCGCACGTTGAATTCATGACATTGCTGGACATCCTGCCGTCACTCGGTCAGGCGGCTTCCGCGCGTTTCGATCCCGCGATCTGGCCCATCACCGCCCATCCCGACGAGGAGGGCAGGCTGTGCGTCGGCGGTGTACCACTGGCCGATATCGCAGACGAGTTCCACACACCGGCCTACGTCATCGACGAAACCGACTTCCGGCATCGCGCCCGCCGCTACCGCAAAACGCTGCGCGGCGTCGATGTGATCTACGCCGGGAAGTCGCTATTGAGCACCGCGGTCGCCCGCTGGGCCCGCGAAGAGGGCCTCGGCCTCGACGTCTGCTCCGGCGGCGAGCTGGCCGTCGCCCTCGCCGGTGGAGTCGACCCGGCACGCATCGTCATGCACGGCAACGCGAAATCGCCCGAGGAGCTGCGCGAGGCGGTGCGCGTCGGCGTGGGGCGCATCGTGCTGGATTCCGGCATGGAGATCGCCTACCTCGCCGGCCTGGCGCAGCGGCGCCAGCGGGTGCTCATAAGGGTGACCCCGGACATCGACATCCACGGCCACCGGGCCGTCACCACCGGCATCAGCGACCAGAAGTTCGGGTTCACGCTGCACGGCGACCGGGCCGACGTCGCGGCCCAGCGGGTGCTGTCGCACCCGATCCTCGACCTCGTCGGCCTGCACTGCCACATCGGCTCGCAGGTGTCCGACCCCGCCCTGTACGGGGAGGCGATCCACAGGATGATCGCCGCGATGGCCGACATCCGGGCCCGACACGGCGTCATCCTCACCGAGCTGAACATCGGCGGCGGGCACGCCGTCCCCTACGTCCCCGGCGATCGCGTTCTCAATCTCGAGCAGCTGGCCGACGTCATCGAGAACGCTCTCGACGAGGGCTGCGCCGCCGAGCATTTCCCGCGGCCGCAGATCGTCGTGGAACCGGGGCGGGCCATCTGCGGCCGGGCCGGGGTGACGCTGTACCGGGTGTGCTCGATCAAAACCCAGCCGGGTGGCCGCACGTTCGTCGCTGTCGACGGCGGCATGAGCGACAACCCGCGGGTGTCGCTGTACGGCGCGCAATACACGGCCGCGCTGGCCAACCGGCATTCGTTGGGACTCAAGCAGCGGGTCACCGTCGTCGGCCGGCATTGCGAGGCGGGCGACGAGATCGCCCGCGACGTCGAACTGCCGGCGGACCTGCATCCCGGTGACCTGCTGGCCGTGGCCTGCACCGGCGCCTACCACCACAGCATGGCGTCGAACTACAACATGGTCGGCCGTCCCGCGCTGGTGGCGGTCAGGGACGGGCGTGTCCGCGAACTGGTTCGCCGGGAGACCGTTGCCGACCTGCTGGCCCGCGACTGCGGCTAGTGGCGATCGCAAGCGCGGCGTAGCCGGGCGCAGCGGGTCGCCACCATCGGGTTAGCTGGTTACTCGTCCTGCAGCCGAGGATCGGCCTCCAGGTGGGTCAGCCCGTTCCACATCAGGTTGACCAGGTGGGCCGCCACCACTTCCTTCTTGGGCTCCCGCGTATCGAGCCACCACTGCGCCGTCATCGACACGGAGCCGACGAGTGCCTGGGCGTACAGCGGCGCCAGCCCGGGATCGAGGCCACGCCGGGAGAAATCGCCGGCCAGGATGGAGCTGACCTGGTTGACGGCGTCATTGAGCAGGCTGGAGTACGTGCCCGAGCTGATCGCCGCCGGCGAGTCGCGGATCATGATCCGGAAGCCGTCGGTGCGCTGTTCGACGTAGGTGAGCAGCGCCAGTGCCACCCGCTCGACGCGCACCCGGGACCGGTTGTTGGTCAGCGACGAGGTGATGCCGTCGAGCAGCGCCGACATCTCGCGGTCGACGACCACGGCGTACAGGCCTTCCTTGCCGCCGAAGTGCTCGTAGACGACCGGTTTGGACACATTAGCGCGCAGCGCGATCTCCTCGATCGAGGTGCCTTCGTAGCCGCGTTCGGCGAACAGCGTGCGCGCGATGCCGACGAGCTGTTGGCGGCGCTCGGTGCCGGTCATCCGCGCGCGCGGCGCCCGCGCTTCCTTCTCCACCTTGTCCGGGTCACGGTCCAGCACGGCCACGTCAATCAGCGTATCGGGCGTCCGGCGGTTCAGCGGCCGACAAGCGGCCTGCATCGTCGTCAGACTAAAGTCTTCATGGCGCGGTCGGTGTCAACCCGCCGCTCGCCATGGGTCAGCGATCCGTCGTGGTGTAATCGGCAGCACCTCTGATTTTGGTTCAGATAGTTCAGGTTCGAGTCCTGGCGACGGAGCTTCACATTGTCATTGCGAAATGTCTCGTTTTTTGCCTTCACCGCAGATGAAGTGACACGCTTGACGGCGTGTCGGCGCCTGCGCGCGCAGCGCGTGCGGGACATACCCGAAGAGGAGGGTTGATGTCGTCTCCCGGTGATACCGCGGTCCTGGTGCTGGCGGCCGGGCCCGGCACCCGGATGCGGTCGGACACCCCAAAAGT
This sequence comes from Mycobacterium sp. NGS58, assembly GCF_059812385.1. NCBI lineage: Bacteria > Bacillati > Actinomycetota > Actinomycetes > Mycobacteriales > Mycobacteriaceae > Mycobacterium > Mycobacterium sp. NGS58. Next base: position 72,157 of record NZ_JCALCO010000003.1, read on the forward strand.
CCTGCACACCATCGGCGGGCGCAGCATGCTGGCCCATCTCCTGCACACCATCACCAAGGTGGCTCCCCAACACCTGGCCGTGGTCCTGGGCCACGATCATGAGCGCATCGCGCCACTGGTGGCCGACTGGGCCGACGCCCTGGGCCGTCCCGTCGAGGTCGCGCTGCAGGACCGCCCCCGCGGCACCGGCGACGCCGTGCTGTGCGGCCTGTCGGCGCTGCCCCCCGACTACGCCGGGGTGGTCGTCGTCACCTCGGGCGACACCCCCCTCCTCGACGCCGACACCTTGGCCGACCTGATCGCCACCCACAGCGCGGCCCCGGCCGCGGTCACCGTGCTGACCACGACGGTGAGCGACCCCAGCGGTTACGGCCGCATCCTGCGCACCCAGGACAACGAGGTGATGGCAATCGTGGAACACGCCGATGCCACACCCTCGCAACGCGAGATCCGTGAGGTCAACGCCGGCGTCTACGCCTTCGACACCGCGGCGCTGCGCTCCGCGCTGAACCGGTTGAGCTCCAACAACGCCCAGCACGAGCTCTATCTGACCGACGTCATCGCCATCCTGCGCGGCGACGGCCTGGCCATCCACGCCCGCCACGTCGACGACAGCGCCCTGGTGGCCGGCGTCAACAACCGCGTCCAACTCGCGCAGTTGGGCGCGGAACTGAACCGCCGCATCGTCGCGGCCCACCAGCTGGCCGGCGTCACCATCGTCGACCCCGCGACCACCTGGATCGACGTCGACGTCAGCGTCGGGCGCGACACCGTCATCCAGCCCGGTACGCAGCTGCTCGGCCGGACTCAGGTCGGGAGTCACTGCGTCGTCGGCCCGGACACCACCCTGACCGACGTCAGCGTCGGCGATGGCGCCTCGGTGGTGCGCACCCACGGCACCGCGTCGTCGATCGGTGCCGGCGCGACCGTCGGGCCGTTCACCTACCTGCGGCCCGGGACCGTGCTCGGCGACGACGGCAAGCTCGGCGCGTTCGTCGAGACGAAGAACGCCACCATCGGCACCGGCTCCAAAGTGCCGCACCTGACCTACGTCGGGGACGCCGACATCGGCGAACACAGCAACATCGGCGCGTCCAGCGTGTTCGTCAACTACGACGGCGAATCCAAACGGCGGACCACCATCGGTTCGCACGTGCGCACCGGCTCGGACACCATGTTCGTGGCGCCGGTGACCGTCGGCGACGGCGCCTACACCGGAGCGGGCACGGTGGTGCGCGACGACGTCCCGCCCGGAACGCTGGCGGTATCCGCGGGTCCGCAACGCAACATCGAAGGTTGGGTGCGCCGCAAGCGCCCGGGCAGTGCGGCCGCGCAGGCGGCTGAGGCCGCCGAGAAAGCCGCCGGTCAGAGCGCCCCACAGGTCTCCGACGCCGGCCAAGCACCAGAAGCCGAATCGACACCGTGAATTTGCTAGCTGGCAACCCGGCCATCGTTCCGTACGATTCGCTTCGTACGATGGGGCCTTCCATCCCCCACCCCGATTTGGCGAGGGCAGTGCGTTGAGCCACGACTGGACCGATAACCGCAAAAATTTGATGCTTTTCTCCGGCCGCGCGCATCCGGAGCTGGCCGAGCAGGTGGCCAAAGAGCTCGACGTCCACGTCACCGCACAGACCGCGCGGGAGTTCGCCAACGGCGAGATCTTCGTGCGGTTCCACGAATCGGTGCGCGGCTGCGACGCTTTCGTCCTGCAGTCGGCCCCCGACCCGGTCAACAACTGGCTGATGGAACAGCTGATCATGATCGACGCCCTCAAGCGGGGCAGCGCAAAGCGGATCACCGCGGTCATGCCGTTCTACCCGTACGCCCGGCAGGACAAGAAGCACCGCGGCCGCGAGCCGATCTCGGCTCGGCTGGTTGCCGACCTGCTCAAGACGGCCGGCGCGGACCGGATCGTCACCGTCGACCTGCACACAGACCAGATTCAGGGCTTCTTCGATGGACCCGTCGATCACATGCGCGGGCAGAACCTGCTGACCGGCTACATCCGCGACAACTACCCCGACGGCAACATGGTGGTCGTCTCCCCCGACTCCGGCCGGGTACGCATCGCCGAGAAATGGGCCGACGCGCTGGGCGGCGTCCCGCTGGCCTTCATTCACAAGACCCGCGACCCGCGGGTGCCCAACCAGGTGGTGTCCAACCGCGTCGTCGGTGAGGTGCAGGGACGGACCTGTGTCCTGATCGACGACATGATCGACACCGGTGGCACCATCGCCGGCGCGGTCAAGTTGCTGCGCGACGAGGGCGCCGGTGACGTGATCATCGCGGCAACGCACGGCGTGCTCTCCGATCCGGCCGCCGAGCGCTTGGCCGCCTGCGGCGCCCGGGAAGTGATCGTGACGAACACCCTGCCCATCGGCGAGGAGAAGCGTTTCCCCCAGCTGACGGTCCTGTCCATCGCGCCCCTGCTGGCCAGCACCATCCGCGCGGTATTCGAAAACGGTTCGGTCACCGGGCTGTTCGACGGAGACGCCTAGATGGCGGCCAAGCCAGACGACGCCGTTATCTTCCACAACCCACGCTGCAGCACCTCCCGTAAGACGCTGGACCTGCTGCGCGACAACGGCTTTGAACCCACCGTGGTCGAGTACCTGAAGACTCCGCCGTCGCGCGCCGAGCTGGTGAAGATGATCCGCGAAGCGGGCGTCGACGTGCGCACCGCGGTCCGCAAGCGCGAGTCGCTCTATGAAGAGCTGAATCTCGCGGAGGCGAGTGACGACCAGTTGCTCGACGCCATGGCCGAACACCCCATCCTCATCGAACGACCCTTCGTCGTCACGCCGAAGGGCACCCGGCTGGCCCGCCCGATCGACGCGGTCCGCGAGATTCTGTGAATCGGCCCTGCCGCCTGCTGACCGCTGCCGCGATGGTTGCGACGGCGTGCTTCGCCGCGGGTTGCGCGCCAAAACCGCCTGACTATCAATCGATCTTGTCGACGACGTCGGCGGCCACGACAACCAAGCCGGCGGAGAAGCCGGTTCCGCTGTCGCAGTATCTGCAAAGCATCGGGGTGACCGGAGAGCCGGTGGCGCCGGGATCGCTGCCCGACCTGACCGTGTCGATCCCGACTCCCCCGGGCTGGTCGCCGTTCACCAGCCCGAACATCAGCCCGCAAACCCTGATCATCTCGCAGGGCGGCAAGTTCCCGACGGCGCGGCTGGTGGTGTTCAAGCTCAACGGCGACTTCGACCCGGCGCAGGTCATCAAGCACGGCAACGACGATGCGCAACTGTTCGAAAACTTCAAGCAGCTGGACGCCTCGGGCGCGCCCTACAACGGCTTCCCCTCGTCGATGATCCAGGGCAGCTACGACCTCGAGGGCGGCATGCGGCTGCACAGCTGGAACCGCATCGTCATCGCGACGGGCTCACCGCCCGCGCACCAGCGTTATCTGGTGCAGCTGACCATCACCGGGTTCGCCAATCAGGCGGCGGCGCAGTCGAGCGACATCGACAAGATCATCCACGGATTCGTCGTCGCGGCGAAGTAGGCAATCGACCACCTTGCCCCTGGGCGGTCCGGCGCGCCTCGCGATTAGTGTTGTCTGCCATGACTGGCTGGACCGCCGCAGACCTACCGTCGTTCGCCGAACGAACCGTCATCATCACCGGTGCCAACAGCGGGCTGGGCGCCGTGACCGCCCGCGAGCTGGCGCGACGAGGGGCCACGATCGTCATGGCCGTCCGCGATATCCGCAAGGGCGAGACCGCGGCCCGTCGGATGGCCGGCCAGGTCGAGGTGCGCGAGCTCGACCTGCAGGACCTCTCGTCGGTGCGCCGGTTCGCCGACGGGGTGGGCCAGGCCGACGTGCTGATCAACAATGCCGGAATCATGGCCGCCCCCTTCGGGCTGACGGTCGACGGCTTCGAGACCCAGATCGGCACCAATCACCTCGGTCACTTCGCGCTGACGAACCTCTTGCTGCCCAAGCTGACCGATCGGGTGGTGACGGTGTCGTCGATGGCGCACTGGCCGGGAAGCATCAACCTCGATGACCTGAACTGGCAGAACCGGCGCTACTCCCCATGGCTGGCCTACAGCCAGTCCAAGCTCGCCAACCTGTTGTTCACCAGCGAGCTGCAGCGCCGTCTCACCGCCGCCGGTTCCCCGCTGCGCGCGCTCGCCGCCCACCCCGGCTACTCGCATACCAACCTGCAGGGCGCCTCCGGCCGCAAGCTGGGTGACACGCTGATGTCGGCGGTCACGCGGGTGGTCGCCACCGACGCCGATTTCGGCGCCCGGCAAACCCTCTACGCGGCGTCGCAGGATCTGCCGGGCGACACCTTCGTCGGCCCGCGATTCGGTCAAATCGGCCGCACGCAGCCGGTCGCGCGCAGCCGGCGTGCCCGGGACGCGGCCACCGCGGCCGCGCTGTGGTCGCTATCCGAGCAGCTCACGAAGACCCAATTTCCCCTCTGAAGTGCAAATGCGCTAGCCTGACCGGGCGTCACGGCGAGGGTGACTGGCTGGCCAGCACCGTTATCGACGGAGACCGACGAATCGTCGCGACCCTGGCCGTGCCCCGAAACACAGGCGAGCACACAGGAGCGACAAGATGGCCAAACAAGCACTCAACCAGTTGAAGGTCGCGGTCCGCGGCGAGACCGGCAAGGGTGCGTCGCGGCGTGCCCGCCGCGACGGCAAGATCCCGGCCGTCCTCTATGGCCACGGGTCCGCCCCGCAGCACCTGGAGTTGCCCGGCCATGACTTCGCGGCGGTGCTCCGGCACGCGGGCACCAACGCGGTGCTGACCCTCGACATCGAGGGCAAGGAGCAACTGGCGCTGACCAAGTCGCTCGACATCCACCCCATTCGACGCACCATCCAGCACGCCGACCTGCTGGTCGTGCGTCGCGGCGAGAAGGTCGTCGTCGAAGTCCGCGTCGTCATCGAAGGCGACGCCGTGCCCGGGACCCTGGTGACCCAGGACGCCAGCACCATCGAGATCGAGGCCGACGCCCTGTCGATTCCCGAGCAGTTGACCGTGTCGATTGAGGGCGCCGAGCCCGGCACCCAGTTCTCGGCCGGACAGGTCACCCTGCCCAAGGGCGTCAACCTGATCTCCGACCCGGAGACGCTGGTGGTCAACGTGGTCACCGCGCCGACGGAGGAGGAACTGGCCGAAGAGGGCGCCGGCGAGGTCACCGAGGAAGCAGCGGCGGCCGAAGGCGAGGAGGGGGCCGAGGCCGGCGAAGAAGAGGCCGCCGACGCCGAAGCCGAGTCCGAGTAGGCGGATCACAACGTGGCCGAGCCGTTGCTGGTCGTCGGCCTGGGCAATCCCGGAGACAACTACGCCAGGACCCGGCACAACGTCGGGTTCATGGTTGCCGACCTGCTCGCCGCGCGGATGGGTTCGAAATTCAAGGCGCACAAGCGTTCCGGCGCCGAGATCGTCAGCGGCCGGCTCGCCGGTCACCCGGTGATCGTGGCCAAGCCGCGCTGCTACATGAACGAATCCGGCCGGCAGGTAGGCCCTTTGGCGAAGTTCTACTCGGTGACACCGGGCGACGTCATCGTCATCCACGACGATCTGGACTTGGACTTCGGGCGTATCCGCCTCAAGATCGGCGGCGGCGAGGGCGGCCACAACGGTCTGCGTTCGGTCGGAAACGCTCTGGGCAGCAAGGACTTTCAGCGTGTTCGGATCGGAATCGGCCGTCCGCCCGGACGCAAGGATCCGGCGGTGTTCGTGCTGGAGAACTTCAGTGCCGCTGAACGCGCCGAGGTTCCCACCATCTGCGAGCAAGCAGCGGATGCCACCGAGTTGCTGATCGAACTCGGGCTAGAGCCCGCCCAGAACCGCGTCCACGCCTGGTAACGAGCGGCGACGCCGGACTCTAGGTGACCAGGTCCAGCGACGTGGACCGGCGCAGCTTGCCCGACGGCGTCTTCGGGATGGTCCCCGGGCCGAGCACCACCACGTTGCGCGGCCGGACGTCGACCTCGGCCACCACCTCACGGGCGACCCGGTGCTCGATGCGGCGCACCTCCGCCTGGTCCTGGAAGGCGTTGGACTCCACGGCCACGGCGAACGTTTCGCGGGAATGGCCGGCGTCCAGGCGTACGGCGACCGCGCAGCCGGGCCGCACACCCTCGACGCGGCAGGCGGCGCGCTCGATGTCGGTGGGATAGATGTTGCGGCCCGCCATGATGATGACGTCCTTGACGCGGCCGCACACCACCACGTGGCCTTCCTCGGTCAGGTAGCCGAGGTCACCGGTGTCATACCAGCCGTGCTCGTCCTGCGCCGAGATGAAGCCGCCCATGGTGAGGTAGCCGGGCGTCAGGGACTCACCGCGCAGCTCGATGACACCGACGCCGCGCGCCGGCATCACCTCGCCGTTCTCGTCGATGATGCGCGCCTCGAGGTCCTTCAGCAGCGGACCGAGCGTGGCCAGCCTGCGGGTGTTGCCCTTGGTGGCCGGTACGGCCCGGCGCAGGGCGGCCAGCAGGTCGGCGTCGACCTCGTCGACCACCAGACCGGCGTTGCACTCCGAGAACGACACGGCCAGCGTGGTCTCTGCCATGCCGTAGGCCGGCAGGATCGCCGACGGCCGCAGGCCGAACGGCTTGCCCGCATCGAGCAGGTCTTCGACGTCGGCGGGTTCGACGGGCTCGGCGCCGGACAGCGCGAACCGCAGGGTCGACAGGTCGAAGTCGCCGGGCTTGGCCTGGCGGCGCAGCCGCTTGGCCAGCAGCGCGTAGGCGAAGTTGGGCGCCGCGGTCATGGTGCCCTTGTACTTGTCGATGAGCTTGGCCCACAGCAGCGTGTCCCGCAGGAAGTCCATCGGGGTGACCTTGACCAGCTCGGCTCCGAAGTACATGGGGATGGTGAGGAATCCGACCATGCCCATGTCGTGGAAGCAGGGCAGCCAGCTGACCATGACGTCCTTATCGACGTCGTACTGGGCGCCGATGAACATCGCCTCGGCGTTGGAGTAGATGTTGCGGTGGGTGATCTGCACCGCCTTGGGAGATCCGGTGGATCCCGACGTCAGCTGCATCAGTGCGAGCGCGTCTTCGCCGACCTCGACGGGATCGATCGGCTCCGCCGCGAGCAGATCGGCGACGGTGAGGACGTGGATGCCCTTCTCCTCCAGGACCGGGATGGCCACCAGGAAGGGCTCCGAGACGACGACGGCCTTCGCCTCGATCATGCCGATGACGTTCATGGTGTCCTCGGCCCATACGGCCAGGTCCGTGCGTGGCGTGGGCTGGTGCAGCATGGTGAGGCTCGCCCCGCGCATCCAGAGGCCCTGCGCCGTCGGCGCGATCTCCACTGGATAACCGGCGAGCACACCGACCGCGTCCCCGGGCCCGATGCCCGCCGCGGCCAGGCCACCCGCGATACGGCGCGCGCGTTCGTGGACCTCGCCCCAGGTGTGGCGGACCGGTTCGTGGGGTTCACCGGTGACCATGCCCGTCGTCACGGACCGGGCATTGCGGTACATCTTCTCGGTAAACCTGCTCACAAAGTCCTCCTCCGTTGCAGCCCTCGTACCAACGCCCCGGATTTCATGGTCCGCCCGGCCGGTAGCGCTTCGCCGCAAGCACGCCAACACAGTTGGGCGGCGGTTAGGTCTCGGATCGGTGATGCGCCCGCGTCCGCCGCAATCCGGCGGCGTTCGGTCGCTTCATGAGCGCGAAACGGGCCCGAGAAACCGTGGCGGGTCCGATTCGCCGATCGTCCGCCGGAATGCCCGGCGCACGATCGAACTATGTGATCCTGCTCAACGCCTCCCGCCACCGCGTCATCTTAAACTCCTCTTAGGGAAGCGCCAAACCAACGCACACGAGTGGGAAAAAATTCACACTTCGGTGGGTGTGGGCACCACGCGCGCGCCCACGACCGGCCCACTGGCGACCCGCACCGTGCGGCACACACCCGCCCCGGACACCTCGGTGCCGATGTCGACCGCGGCGGCCGCCGACGAGCACAGGAAGGCGCACGTCGGGCCCGAACCGGACACGATGCCCGCCAGCGCCCCGGCCTGGACACCGGCCCGCAAGGTCCGCCGCAGGGCTGGGCGCAGGCTCACCGCGGCCGCCTGCATCTCATTGCCCAGCAGGGGCGTCAGCTGCTCGGCGTCGCCGGCGGCCAGGGCGGCCAGCACCGGCCCGGGAGCGGGCAGCCGGGGCGGATCCCCCGCCTCCCGCAACCGGTCCAGTTCGGCGAAGACGGCCGGGGTCAGCAGCTCACTGTCGGCGAACGCCAACACCCAGTGGAAGGTGTTGCGGGACAACACGGTCGCCAACTCCTCACCGCGGCCGGTGCCCAACGCCGTCCCGCCGTGCAGCGCGAACGGCACGTCACTGCCCAAACGGGCGGCCAGCGCGCGCAGATCGCGGCGGGGCACGTTGAGTTCCCACAGCGAGTTCATCGCGACCAGCACGGCCGCCGCGTCGGCGCTGCCACCGGCCATACCGCCGGCCACCGGAATGGTCTTGTCGATCATGATCGACACGTCCGGCGCCCGGCCGACGTGTTCGGCCATCAGCTCGGCGGCCTGCCAGGCGAGGTTGCGTTCGTCGGTGGGCAGCGTCTCGGCGCCCTCGCCGACGATCTCGAGCGAGAGCACATCCGCGTTACGAACCGTCACCTCGTCGAGCAGCGAGACGGCCTGGAAGATGGTGTTCAGCTCGTGGTAGCCGTCCTCGCGGCGGTCACCGACCGCCAGGTAGAGGTTGACTTTTCCGGGCACCCGGACCGTGACCGAGCCGGTGGGAACCCACTGCGCGGCGGTGTTGCCATCAGACGCTGACACCGCAGCAGACTATCGCTGCTACCGGCCGATCACACGCAACGGTGCCCAGGTGCCCCGCCGTCAGCCGGCCGAGGCCTGCCGCTCGGCGGCGGGTGCCGTCGTCTCCGCGGTGCGGTGGGGCCGATCGGCGGATCGCTGCCACAACCGCACGAAGTCGTCGATGGAGAGCGTCTCGCCCCGGCGGGCGGGGTCGATACTGGCGGCCAGCAAGCGATCCGCGGACTCGTTGCCCGAGCCGGCCCAGTCCACGAACGCATTGCGACATGTCTTGCGCCGCTGCCCGAACGCGATGTCGACCAGTTCGAACACCTGGCGGCGGAAGGCTTCGTCGGTGGGCCACGGCGAGGTCGCGTACCGGTCGATGCGAACCAGCCCGGAGTAGACACGGGGAATCGGCCAAAAGACGGTCGGCGAAACCGTGCCGCAGCGACGAACCCGACCGAAGAAGCGCACCTTGACGCTGGGCACGCCGTATTCCTTGCCGCCCGGCTCGGCGGCCAGGCGCTCGGCGACCTCGGCCTGCACCATGACCGTCACGGTGTGGATGGACGGGAACTCGGCGAGCAGGTGCAGCAGCGCCGGGACGGCGACATTGTAGGGCAGGTTGGCGACCACCGCGGTCGGCTGGACGGCCAGCTCGTCGCGGCGAAGGGTCAGAACGTCGCGGTTGACCACCGTCAGGCGCTGGCTCTCGCTATTCGAGTGCTCGGCGACGGTGTGGGGCAGCCGTTCGGCCAGCACCGGATCGATCTCGACGGCGGTGACGGGCGAGCCGCGGTCGAGCAGTGCCAGGGTCAGCGATCCCAGACCAGGCCCGACTTCCAGGACGTGATCAAGAGGGCTTACCCCGGAGGTCGAAACTATCCGGCGCACCGTGTTGGCATCGTGGACGAAATTCTGGCCGAGGGATTTCCGTGGCCGAAATTCAAGTTCTTTCGCCAGCCGCCTGATCTCGGTACGTCCGAGTAGCCGAACGGTCAGCGTGCACCAGCTCTTCCGCTGCACACTGGCCACGCGCCCCAACCCTGGCGCTCTCGGGTCACCTCGGCAACGGTGATCTGCTCCTCGCGGGTGGCGAGGTCGGCGCGAGAGGCGAACCGCAAACCGCCGTTACGCTCCCACGTGCCCTGGTCGAACTGCACACCGCCGTAATACCCGTTTCCGGTGTTGATCGCCCAGTTTCCGCCGGCCTCGCAGCTGGCGATCGCATCCCAGATCGAGCCGTCGCTGACCGGAGGCACCTCGGTGCCGGGCTTGGTGCCGATGCGGACCACCGAGTCGCGGGCGGGCGTGATCACCGTGTTGGCGATCGGCAGCCGACCGGTCTCGACGCCGTTGACGGTGGCCACCGAGAAGGTCACGTCTTGGGTGCCCGGGCTGCCCGGATCCTCGACGACCTGACGGCTGATGTTCATGCCCGGGTCTTCGATGCGACGGGCGTTGGGTGGCAGCGGGATCCGCTCGGTTACCTGCTGGATCCGGTTGCGGGTCACCTGGACTTCCATCCCGTCGACGATCGGCATGGACGCGGGGGGCGTCACCTGGTCGCTGTCGAGCAGCGGTGCGCCCGCGGCGCTCAGCAGGCCGGCGACGTTGGGTGCCGCCAGGTGCACGTTGCGGACCACACCGGCGTCGTTGATGCGGACGGTCTTGGCGCTGACGACGGGCAGTGCCATTCCGGCCAGCGGAACGCGGCTGCCGCGGTTGGCCGCGGCCGGCGCGGTGTCGGTCATCGCCAGCTGGGCCAGCGCCTCGTCGACAGTGGATGCGGTGGTCCACACCTGCTTGGTGTCATGGCCGTCCAACGAGATCTGCAGCGGGCGGCTGCGTCGCAACACGATTTTGCCGGCGTCGTGCACCGCGACATCACCTGCGGGATACAGGTCGTCACGTTCGTCGATGACGAAACCGTTCTCTTGGACGACGTCGATCACCCGCGACTTCATCGTGGTCACCTGCATCGCGACCCCGTCGACGGTCAATGTCACCGTCTTGCAAGCCGATACCGCGTATCCGCCCGCGAATGCCAGGACTACCAGCAGTCCTCCGACTACGAGCCGCAACATCGGCGAAGGATTCTGATGCAGTCTTGTCAATACATTCAACGCGCGCTACCCAACCCTCAACAACCCACTCATTCAGCAGCAAGTCACAAATTAAGGGCCCATAGGGCCCAACCGTTCGATCACAAGACGGTAACGAACCGGTCAAGGTTGGGCAACTCCGACGCAGCGACTTCAAACCAAATCGCCTGGTCGTTTACCTCACACTGTGACCAATCCGTACACCCGCGCAGCATTGCCCGTCGTTATCGCCGCCAGCTCTTCCGGGTGACGACCCACCAATTCGGCGATCGCCCGAACAGTATAAGGAAGGCAATACGGCTCATTCGCCGTGCCCCGGTACGGATGCGGCGTCAAGAATGGCGCGTCGGTCTCCACCAGCAGCTGCTCCGGCGGTATCAACGGAATGGCTTCGCGCAGGGCATGCGCGTTGCGGAAGCTCGCGGTGCCGGACAGGCTCAGCAGCCACCCGGCGTCCACGCAGCGGCGGGCCATGGCGGCGTCCGAGGAAAAGCAGTGAAAGATCACTGCGTCCGGGGCGCCCTCGGCCGCCAGCACGTCGAGGACCTCGGCGTCGGCGTCGCGATTGTGGATCATCAGCGGCTTGCCGCTCCGCTTCGCCAGGTCGATGTGCCAGGCGAACGCCTCGCGCTGCACGGCCGGCTCGGCGCAGCCATCCAGACGGCCGGGCCAATACAGGTCCAGACCGGTCTCGCCGACCGCCACCACCCTGGGATGGGCCACCAGTCGTTCTATTTCGGTGCGGGCGGCGTCGTCGAGGGCGCCGGCGCGGGTCGGGTGCAAAGCCACCGCGGCGTAGACCCGCGGGTCCCACTCGGCGGCGCGCGTGACCCAACGCGCCGAATCGAGGTCGTCGGCGATGGTGACGACCGCACCCACGCCCACCGCCGCAGCCCGGTCCACGATGGCCCGCACGCCCTCTGCGTCGGCGGCGCCGCACGCATCCAGATGGGTGTGCGCGTCGACGAGTGGGCTCAAAGGCTCGGGGGCCGGCGGCGGCTGACGTTTGGAGCTCACGCGCACACAATAAGGTGCCCACAAATAAGGTTGAGGGCGATGAGGCCCTATTACGTCACCACCGCGATCACCTATCCGAACGGCGATCCGCACATCGGACACGCGTACGAGTACATCGCGACGGATGCGATCGCGCGGTTCAAGCGGCTCGACGGGTTCGATGTGCGGTTTCTGACCGGCACCGACGAACACGGCCTCAAGATGGTCGAAACGGCCGCGGCCGAGGGCATTCCGACGGCCGAGTTGGCCAGGCGCAACTCCGATGTGTTCCAGCGCCTGCAGGAGCGGTTGAACATCTCCTTCGACCGGTTCATCCGTACCACCGATCCCGATCACCACGAGGCGTCCAAGGAGATCTGGCGCCGGATGTCGGCGGCCGGTGACATCTACCTGGACACCTACGCGGGCTGGTACTCGGTGCGCGATGAACGCTTCTTCGTCGAATCGGAGACCAAACTCCTCGATGACGGCACCCGCCTTGCCGTGGAAACCGGCGCCCCGCTGACGTGGACCGAGGAGCAGACCTACTTCTTCCGGCTCTCGGCGTATACCGACAAGCTGCTGGCCCACTACGAGGCCAACCCGGACTTCATCGCGCCCGACGTGCGGCGCAACGAGGTGGTCAGCTTCGTGTCGGGCGGCTTGCGCGATCTGTCCATCTCGCGCACTTCGTTCGACTGGGGTGTGCAGGTGCCCGAGCATCCCGACCACGTGATGTACGTCTGGGTCGACGCGCTGACCAACTATCTGACCGGGGTCGGCTACCCGGACACCGAATCCGAGCGGTTCCGCCGCTATTGGCCGGCCGACCTGCACATGATCGGCAAAGACATCATCCGATTCCACACCGTGTACTGGCCGGCGTTTTTGATGTCGGCCGGAATCGAGCTGCCGCGCAGGGTTTTCGCGCACGGCTTCCTGCTCAATCGCGGCGAGAAGATGAGCAAGTCGGTGGGCAACGTCGTCGATCCGATCGCTCTGGTCGACACCTTCGGCGTGGATCAGGTGCGCTATTTCCTGCTGCGGGAAGTTCCGTTCGGGCAGGACGGCAGCTTCAGCGAAGACGCCGTCGTCACCCGGATCAATTCCGACCTGGCAAACGAGCTGGGCAACCTGGCCCAGCGGTCGTTGTCGATGATCGCCAAGAACCTCGACGGGGTGGTTCCCGAGCCCGGTGAGCTGGTAGCGGCCGACTCCGAGTTGCTCGCGGTGGCCGACGGTTTGATGGACCGGGTGCGGGCCAGCTTCGACTCCCAGGCGATGCATCTGGCGCTGGAGGCGATCTGGCTGATGCTCGGCGAGGCCAACAAGTATTTCTCGGCGCAGCAGCCGTGGGTCTTGCGCAAGAGCGAATCCGAGGCCGACCAGGAACGGTTCCGTACCGTCTTGTACGTCACCTGCGAGGCGGTCCGTATCGCCGCGCTGCTGGCCCAGCCCGTCATGCCGGAATCGGCCGGCAAACTGCTCGATCTGCTTGGGCAACAGCAAGACCAGCGAGCATTCGCCGCCGTCGGCACGCGGCTGACGCCCGGCACGGCGCTACCCGCCCCCGCGGGCGTGTTCCCGCGCTACCAGCCGGTCACCGAGCACGACTGAGCAGAACGAACACAGTCGGCGAAGCCTGAATCAATTGCGCCACAATGCTTTTGGGATCGCAATAAGGCAGTGACTCTCGACGCCGCAGGTCACTGACCGTTTGCGCTGCCCGCGTCGCTCGGAATGTCAAGTGTGGCAATCGGATACATGCCGGAGCCGTCGCGGCCATCTCGCGCCAGCGCCATCGGGGCGTAGTTCACGACGTGGGATGCGCCCGGTACGTGCTGTTGCCATTCGACGGCGGCGCGCAGCGTGTAATGGCCGGGCGCCAGGCCCGTCACGTCCAGGTGCACCGACTCGCTGGCCGACTCCGCGATCGGCTCCTCGCGTGACTGACTGGATTCGTCGTGGACCAGCGTCTTGAGATTGACCGTCGCGGGCAGACTTCGAACCACCGCGCCCGAGAAGTCGACCAGCTTGTAGCCGGGCACCCAGTGCTCGGTGGCCGCCGCCGAGCCGTAGTTGGTCCAGTCGACCGAGATCATTGCCACCTTGCCCTGGATCGATTGCGATCCCGGCCTTGCCTCGACCGAATACCGGTAGCCGGCCGAGGTATTGGCCTGGCTCCACAACTGAAACAGCTTTGAGTCCATCGCGGACGTCGCATCGCGGTCCGGGAAGTCGGCGCTCGAGGTCATCGACACGTGATACCGGATGACGTCGTGCAGTCCCTTCTCGTAGTAGGACCGCGCATCGGCTCCGCTGGGCAATCGGCACCACTGGCTGATCACGAGTGCGGTCATCAGCCGCTGCTTGATCGCGTTGACGACCGCGTCGTTGGACCGGACGTACTGCGAGTCATTGGCCTCGGCCCATTCCGGCAACGGGGCCTGCACGCCGAGGCAGTCGGCGCGGATGCCGACCGGTGCGGCCACTTTCTTGGCGACGTCGTCGGCGAACAACTGGCGGACGATCTCCGGATTCTGTGGCGCCACCACCAGTTGGGTGTGGGGGAAGGCATTGACGTTGGCGGCCACCAGCTGGGCGATGGAGGCTTTGGTGACGGTCTGGTCGCGAAACTGGCTGTAATAGCCCAGCTTTGCGGTGCTGTCGTCGGGGGTGGGGCCCGCCGCGCCCAGCGAATCCCGCAGATACGCGAGCTGGTTCTGGCCGAAGTCTCCGTAGCCGGAGAACTCGAACATGGACAGGCGCTCGTCGCCGTCATAGCGGCGGCCGAGCGCGGCCAGCAGCTGGCTGACGCCATTGAGGTAGTCGGGGTCGTTGAAGTTCGGCACCACCTGGGTGACGCCCGGGGTGGCACTGGTAGCCGGTGCGGGGTAGCTGGCCGCCGACGGGCGTAGCCAGTCCGGAATCGCGATGTTGGTGTTGTCGGCGTAGGAATCGTTGCAGCAGGACTTATAGACGTACACGCCCAGGGTAAGGCGCATGTTGCGGGTGCCGAGCTTGGCCAGCGCGTCATCGATGGAGCTGAAATCGAACTTGCGGTCATCGGGCGCATCCGGTGGCAACGTGCGCGGATCGACGGGCTGCAACTGCCGCCACGAGACACGCAAGCTGGCGTCGTAGGACGCGGGCCAGGCGGAGTAACGCTGTTGCGCCGAATTCCCTTGCGGGAAGAGCGGATTCAGCATTTCCTCATACTGGCCACGCAAGGGGTTGGGTATCTCCTGCGCGGTGGGCGGGATCGCCGGGCTGACCATTGCCGACAGCGGCCCGGGGTCGCCCTTACCGCCGCATCCGCTGAGCGCCACCGCCGCGCACACGACAGCGGCCAGCGCGCGTTTCCTCCCTGAGCACACCATGATGGCGTCAGACCGCGCCCGGCGACCACGGGCCGCGAGGCCCGCGCGACTGCGCCGCTGCCGGCGCGGCGCCGGGCCCAGTCAAAACGATCGTCGTCGTCAAGGTTGCTTCTCCCAATACACACCGATGCGCGTGCAAGTGGCCCCGTATTTCGCGCGTTCCAGTGGTGCGTGCATCCGGCCCGGGGCTGGCCACGAATTGGCGTAGCGCAGCGTATCATGCGCGTTTCGGCATAGCTTCGCCGCAGCTCAGCGGGGGTGCGCGCGCAAAACCACCCGCACCGCGCGCCGGCGGGTAGTGAGACGGGTCACAATCGAGGTCACGCCTGTCACGCTCGGCGGCTCTGTGGTGTCTCAAGGGCACAGGTCCTCACGAAAAGGAGACAGCCATGACCGAGGTGGCACGCGAAAGAACCCATGTGGTCGTTGTCGGCGCCGGATACGCCGGGACACTGGCGGCCAACCATTTGCGCCAGCGTCCGGACATCGACATCACCGTGGTGAATCCGCGACCGGTGTTCGTCGAGCGAATCCGGTTGCACCAGTTGGTCGCCGACACCGGCGCGGCGACTGCCGATTACGCGACGCTGCTCGGCGAGGGAATCCAGTTGATCGTCGACAGCGTGGATCACATCGAGACCGCGGGCCGGCGGGTCCTGCTGGCCTCGGGCGCCGCGCTGAACTACGACTATTTGATCTACGCCGTCGGAAGCACCGGTGTCACCGCGTCGACGGTGCCCGGCTTCGCCGAATTCGCGCATTCGGTCGCTGATCTGGAAAGCGCGCAGCGGCTGCACTACGCGCTCACCGATCTGCCGCTGCCCGCGCCCATCACCGTGGTGGGCGGCGGATTGACGGGCATCGAGACCGCCTCCGAACTGGCGGAGGGCGGCCGCCCGGTGACCCTGGTCTGCGGCCCGGTGCTCGGGCCGTCGCTGAGCAGGCGGGGCCGGCGTTCGGTGGCCAAACACCTGCGAGGCCTGGGTGTCAACGTGCTGGAGTCCGTGGCGGTGGCGCAGGTGCGCTGGGATGAGGTGGTGCTCACCGACGGCGTGGTGCTGCCCAGCGCGGCGACCATCTGGACGGCCGGCTTCGCGGTGCCGGATCTGGCCGCGCGTAGCGGCCTGCACACCGACCCGATGGGCCGGTTGCTCACCGACGAGACGCTCACCAGCATCGACGACGAGCGTGTCGTCGCCGCGGGTGACGCCGCCGCGCCGTCCGGTCAGCCGTTGCGGATGAGCTGCCAGGCCGCCGGCCCGATGGGTGCCCAGGCCGCCAACACCGTTCTCAGCCGCATCGCCGGCGACACCCCCGCGGCGCTGAGCCAGGCGTTCGTCGGGCAGTGCATCAGCCTGGGGCGCACTCATGCCACCGTGCAGTTCTCCCGCACCGACGACACCCCGGTGAACATGTTCCTCGGCGGCCGGGCGGCGGCCACGGTCAAGGAGGCGATCTGCAAGGGCACGGTGTGGTCGATCCGGCGGGAGGCGGCGAAGCCCGGTTCGTACCGCTGGATCAAGGGCGGCAAGCGGCCCGCGCAGTTACCCGCGGACGAGGAGGTCGCCGCGCGATGACGCAAGCACCGACCGGCAGCGAGCACGCCGAACGGTTCACCCTGCTGCGGCCACTGCTGTTCACCATCGCGTACGAGATGCTGGGCTCGGCGACCGAGGCCGACGACGTCTTGCAGGACAGTTATCTGCGGTGGGCGGCGGTCGACTTGGCGACGGTGCGCGACACCAAGTCGTACCTGGCCCAGCTGGTCACCCGTCAGGCGCTGAACTCGCTGCGGGCCGGTGCTCGCCGGCGCGAGGACTACGTGGGGCCGTGGTTGCCCGAGCCGCTGTTGCTCGACGAGCAGGATGCCTCGGCCGACGTCGTTCTGGCGGAGTCGATTTCAATGGCGATGCTGGTGCTGCTGGAGACATTGAGTCCCGACGAGCGAGCCGTGTTCGTGCTGCGCGAGGTGTTCGGTTTCGACTACGGCGAGATCGCCGAGGCGGTGGGCAGGCCGGCGCCCACCGTGCGGCAGGTCGCGCACCGGGCCCGCGAACACGTGCGGGCCCGGCGCAAGCGCTTCGACTCGGTCGACCCGGAACGCAACGCCGAGATCACCGCACAGTTTCTGGCCACGGCGGCCGGCGGTGACGTGGAGGCGCTGATGACGATGCTCGCCCCGGACGCCACCTGGACGGCGGACAGCGGCGGCGTGGTGAGCGCCGCCCGCCGGCCGGTGGTGGGCGCCGACAAGGTCGCCCGCGCGATTGCCGGCCTGATGCGCCGGGCAACGGCTCTGGGTGCGATGCGGGTGGAGATGGTGACGTGCAACAGCGCGCCGGCGGTGCTGCTCTACCTCGGCGAACAGCTCGAGGGCGTGATCACGCTGGAAATCGCCAGGGACAAGATCACCAACTTCTATGTGATGCGCAACCCCCAGAAGCTGGCCGCGCTGGCCACCGCCCGCGACATCAGCCGCGGCTGAGCCATGCGGGCACCGCGGGTGCGAAACGCCGCCGCTCTGTCAAGCTAGGGCTGTGCGAATCGACCCGCTCGGCGACCTTGGCGCAGCACCCCGGGTGCTGAGCGCCGTGGGTGACGCGACCCGCCGGCTCGGTCTGCCGCCGCCGGCCGCGCTGACCGGCGAGTGGTTCGGCGCCCTTGCGGTGATCGCGCCGAGCCTGTCGGTGCGCCCGGTGCATGCGCACGACGTGTTCGCGGTCCCCGCGCCGCGGACGCCGGAGCCGCACGCGGTGGGCGGCGGCTGGATTGGTTACCTGTCCTATCCCGACCCCGGCGCCGACGCGCAGCCCAACCGGATCCCCGAGGCCGCCGGTGGTTGGACCGACTGCGTGCTGCGCCGCGACCGCGACGGTCACTGGTGGTACGAGAGCCTCTCCGGCGCGCCGATGCCGCACTGGCTCACCACCGCGCTCGCCGCCCCGACGGCCGCGGCGCGCGAATGCCACATCGATTGGGGCATCGCCGACCGGGCCGCACATCGTGACGGGGTGCTGGCGTGTCTGGAAGCCATCCGCGCCGGCGAGGTCTACCAGGCCTGCGTGTGTACGCAGTTCACCGGCACGGTCACCGGCGCCCCACTGGACTTCTTCATCGACGGCGTCGCGCGCACCTCCCCGGCCCGGGCGGCCTACCTGGCCGGCGCGTGGGGTGCCGTGGCGTCGCTGTCGCCGGAGCTTTTCCTGCGGCGGCGCGGCACCCTCGTCGCGTCCAGCCCGATCAAGGGCACGTTGCCGCTGGATGCCTGGCCGTCTGCGCTGCGCGCGTCGGCCAAAGACGTGGCCGAGAACATCATGATCGTCGACCTGGTGCGCAACGACCTCGGCCGGGTAGCGATCGTCGGCACCGTCACGGTGCCCGAGTTGTTGGTGGTGCGGCGCGCCCCTGGCGTGTGGCACCTGGTGTCGACGGTGTCCGCGCAGGTTCCCGCCGAGCTGGCGACGTCGGCGCTGCTGGACGCCACCTTCCCACCGGCTTCGGTCACCGGGACGCCCAAACACCGTGCCCGTCAACTTCTTTCGCAGTGGGAACCGAATCGCCGTGGAATATATTGCGGCACAATTGGATTAGCTTCACCCGTGGCCGGTTGCGAGTTGAACGTCGCGATCCGCACCGTCGAATTCGACGCCGCGGGCGGCGCGGTGCTGGGTGTCGGCGGCGGGATCACCGCCGACTCCGACCCCGACGCCGAGTGGGCCGAATGCCTGCATAAGGCGTCCCCCATCGTCGGGCTGCCGTCCATCGCCGCGGTGAGCCCGGCCGGCTGACCGAGCGGCCTCAGTCGCGTCGCGACCGCAGCACCGCGTCGTAGAGCTGTCGTGAACGCACCCCCGGATAGGCGGCGGCCACCTGACCGCACGCGTCCTTGATGCGGGTGCCGTCCGCGACCAGTTCCTCGACCTCGGCGACCAGCGACGGCAGGTCGGCGCTCGGGGTGGCGCCGGCCAGCACGACGGTGATCTCGCCGAGCACACCGTCGGCGGCCCACGCCGACAGTTCGTCGAGGGATCCGCGGACCACCTCCTCGTGCACCTTGGTCAGCTCCCGGCAGATCGCCGCACGACGTCCGCCGCCGAGCCGCTCGACCGCGTCGCGCAGGCAGGCGGACAACCGGCGTGGCGATTCGAAGAACACACAGGTGCGCCGCTCGTCGGCCAGCGAATCCAGCCAGGTCCGCCGCGCCGCCTTCTTGCGTGGCGCGAATCCCTCGAAACAGAATTTCTCGGCCGGCAGACCGGACAGGGCCAGCGCGGTCGTCACCGCCGACGGCCCCGGCAGGCATCCCACCGGCAGGCCCGCCTCGACACACGCCGTCACCAGCCGGTAGCCGGGGTCGCTGATCAGCGGCATCCCGGCGTCGCTGACCACCAGCACCGTCGCGCCGGCGCGGATCGCCTCGACCACGGACTCCGCCCTGGCGTTCTCGACTTGGTCGAACATGCTGATCACCCGCCCGGTGATCCGCACGTCGAGGGCCTTGGCCAGGGTGCGCACCCGACGGGTGTCCTCCGCGGCCACCACGTCGGCTCGGGCCAGGGCGTCCAGCAGGCGGGGGGAGGCATCCGACGGCTGGCCCAGTGGGGTCGCGCCCAGCAACAGGCGGCCGGTGGTCATGACCGACAGCCTACGATCGACGTGATGACCGCCCCGCCCCGCGAATCCCCCTTGGACATCCAGGGTGCCGAAGAGGAGCGCGTTGTGCCCGTCGTCAGCGCCGGGCCGCTGGTGCCGGTGGCCGACTTCGGGCCGACCGATCAGATCCGCGGCTGGGTGGTCACCGGGGTGATCACGCTGCTCGCGGCGGTGACCCGGTTCCTGAACCTGGGCTCGCCCACCGACGGCGGTACCCCGGTCTTCGACGAGAAGCACTACGCGCCGCAGGCCTGGCAGGTCCTGCACAACCACGGCGTGGAAGACAACCCCGGGTTCGGCCTGGTCGTCCACCCGCCGGTCGGCAAGCAACTGATCGCCCTCGGCGAGGCGATCTTCGGCTACAACGGGATCGGCTGGCGGTTCACCGGCGCACTGCTCGGCGTGGTCATGGTGGCGCTGGTGATGCGGATCGTCCGGCGGATCAGCCGCTCGACGCTGATCGGCGCGATCGCGGGCGTGCTGGTGATCTGCGACGGCGTCAGCTTTGTGGCCGCGCGGACCGCCTTGCTCGACGGCATTCTGACGTTTTTCGTGGTCGCGGCGTTCGGCGCGCTGATCGTCGACCGCGACCAGGTGCGGCAGCGAATGCACGTCGCGCTACAAGAGGGCCGCAACGCCGAGACGGTGTGGGGTCCACGGCTGGGTGTGCGGTGGTGGCGTTTCGGCGCCGGGGTCCTCCTCGGATTGGCTTGCGGCACAAAGTGGTCCGGCCTGTATTTCGTGCTGTTCTTCGGTGCCATGTCGCTGGCGTTCGACGTGGCCGCGCGGCGTCAGTACCATGTGACCCGGCCTTGGCTGGGAACCTTGCGGCGCGACCTTGCCCCGACCGCGTATGCGCTGGCGGTCATGCCGGTGCTGGTGTATCTGGCCAGCTACGCGCCGTGGTTCGCCTCCGAGACCGCCATCGACCGGCACGAGGTGGGACAGACGATCGGCGCCCATTCGATTGTGCCAATGCCCGACGCCATCCGATCGCTGTGGCATTACACCGCCAAGGCGTTCCAATTCCATGCGGGCTTGACGAATTCCGCGGGCAACTACCACCCCTGGGAATCGAAACCGTGGAGCTGGCCGATGTCGTTGCGGCCGGTGCTCTATGCCATCGACGAGCAGAACGTCGCCGGTTGCGGCGCCCAATCGTGCGTCAAGGCTGAGATGCTGGTGGGCACCCCGGCGATGTGGTGGCTCGCCGTGCCCGTTCTCGTTTTCGCGTTATGGCGCATGCTCGTGCGCCGAGACTGGCGTTACGCCGCGGTGCTGGTCGGTTACTGCGCGGGCTGGCTGCCCTGGTTCGCCGACATCGACCGGCAGATGTACTTCTTCTACGCCGCGACGATGGCGCCGTTCCTGGTGATGGCCATCGCGCTTATCTGCGGCGACATTCTCTACACGCCGGGCGCCCCACCCCGGCGGCTGCGGCTACGGCCGAATTCGGAGCGACGGACGCTGGGGCTGATCGCCGTGTGCTGTTATGTCGCCTTGGTGGTGACGAACTTCGCGTGGCTGTTCCCGGTGCTCACGGGTCTGCCCATTTCGCAGCAGACGTGGAACATGGAGATCTGGCTGCCCAGCTGGCGCTAGTCGGTTCTCCGCGAAACCGCAGCCAGCGACGGCCCCGCTCGGGAAACGCGTTGCCAGTTGCACTTTCGCGGCGTGGTCACAGCAGGTCGCGGGCGACCGGGCAGGACATGCACCGGGGCCCGCCGCGGCCGGTACCCAGTTCGGATCCCGCGATGGTCAGCACTTCGATGCCCGCGTCCTGCAGCCGAATGTTGGTCTGCACGTTGCGTTCGTAGGCGATTACCACGCCGGGCGCGAGCGCCAGTGTGTTGTTGCCGTCGTCCCACTGCTCGCGTTCGGCGACGATGGGATCCAGGCCCGTGTCGATGACCCGCAGCTTGTCGATCCCCATCGCCTTGGCCGCCGCGTCGAGGAACGGGGCCTCGTCACTGATGGCGACCCCGTCTGACGTGCGCGCAATGGTGAAGGCCGCCAACGAGTCGACGATGTTCGCGTACATCACCACCGTGTCGGTGTCGACCATCGTGCACACCGTGTCCAGGTGCATCTGCGCGCGCCGCTGAGCGATCGGCACCGCGAGCACCGTGCTCGCTAGGTCGTCGTCAAACAGGCTGCGGGCCAACGCTTCCGCGCCGGCGGGAGTGGTCCGCTCGCCGACGCCGACCGCGACCACGCCGGGCGCCAGCAGTAGCACGTCGCCGCCCTCGACGGGCGCGGTGCGCGACTCGTAGGCACGCCGCACGCCCGTGAACCGGGGGTGATGGGCGTAGATGAGATCGGTCAGCGACGCCTCGCGGGTGCGGGCGCGCAGCGCCAGCGTCGGGATGACCACCCTCTGGCCGATCCAGATCGACGAGTCGCGGGTGAACACCAGGTTGGGCAGCGGATCGATGACGAAGTCACCGCCGTGATGCATGCGCAGCACCAACGACACGTCGGTCCTGGTGTCCGAAGGCAACTCGTTGAACGTCATGCCGGCCATCAGCACCTGCGCCAGCCGCGCCGGCTCGAGTCCCCGCAGATGTGCCGAAAGTTCTTGAGCCAGAGGCACTCCGAGCCGTCGCGCGTCGACAGCGGCCGCGACGCCCTGCATCCGTGCGGCTCCGCTGTGCGTCAGCGCCTCGGTGAGCAGGTCGGACAACTCCAGCACCTCGATGCCGCGCGACCGCAGCAGCGCGGAGAACTGGTCATGCTCGTCTTGCGCGCGGGCGACCCACGGCAGGCCGTCGAACAGCAGCTGGTCGACGTTGCGCGGATTCAGGCGAAGCAGTTCGGCGCCGGGGCGGTGCAAGATGACCACGCGCAACGCGCCGACCTCGGAATTGGTGCCCAGCTCGACAACACCCACGGCTCAACCGTAGCGGCGCCCGGCCGCGTGGTCTCGCCACACGCCAGTCGGCGGCCCCACCTGATCGAACGGATGTGCGATAAACTCGCATCCGTGGAGATCGCGGTCCAAGGCTCCCTGTTCCAGCACACCGAGCGCAGACAACTCGGCGACGGCGCGTTCATCGAGATCCGCGCCGGCTGGCTCACCGATGCCGATGACCTGCTGGACGCGCTGCTTTCGGCGGTGCCGTGGCGCGAGGAGCGCCGACAGATGTACGACCGCGTCGTCGACGTGCCGCGGCTGGTGAGCTTTCATGACCTGGCCGTCGACGAGCCGCCACACCCGGAGCTGGCCCGGCTGCGGCGTCGGCTCAACGACATCTACGCGGGCGAGCTGGGTGAGCCGTTCACCACCGTCGGGTTGTGTTGCTATCGCGACGGCTCGGACAGCGTGGCCTGGCACGGCGACACCATCGGCCGCAGCAGTACCGAAGACACCATGGTCGCGATCGTCAGCCTGGGCGCCACCCGCTCCTTCGCGATGCGCCGCCGCGGTTGCGGCCCGTCCCTGCGGCTCCCCCAGGCGCACGGCGATCTGCTGGTGATGGGCGGGTCGTGCCAACGCACCTGGGAGCACTCCGTGCCCAAGACGACGACGTCCGTCGGCCCGAGGGTGAGCATCCAGTTCCGCCCGCGCGGCGTGCGCTAGGGGCGACCGCACGGTCAGGTGCGCACCGCCGTCACAGCTTTGACGAGTAGGTCGCGTGCCCGCTGGGTGTCCACCGGTGCGACCGGCTGATCGGGAACCACCAGCGAGTTGGCGATGACGATTACCTGATAGTCGCCGAATGCGGCCGAATAGTCATACAGTTCGCCGGTGCGCGCACCCCCCGGTGTCAGCGCCTGCATGACGCGGTGCACGCCCAGCGTGCGGGTGCTCTCTATCTGCGGCACCTCCACCACCTGGACGCCGCCCCGCATCTGCGGCCCGGTGAAGGTCACCTTCGCACAGTCCTTCCCAGGGTCGTTGAGCGGCAACGCTTTTGAGGTCTCCAGCGCGATCACCACGAACCGATTGCCACGACCCTCGGCGCTGACCGCGGACATGTTGCCCTGCAGGTCCGCCGGCATGTCCGGCCCGGCCGCGACTTTCGCGCAGTTCGCGGGGTCGAACGTCAACCCGTCGGGCAGTTTTCGGCCGGCCAGCAGTTTGGGATCGATTCCCCGTTCGCTGATGTCGCTGAGCTTGTACTCGGGTCCGAAGCTGGACTTCACGTCGACAACCTTGTTGATGTCGACCTTCGCCTGGTGAGTGCTCGACGAGCAGCCGGCCAGGACGCAGACGGCCACGACCGCGCACAAGATCTTGGACATCGTGGCCAATCTACCCAAGCAGGGAGCTCAACTGCGCAACGTAGACACCGTTTTGGCGAGCAGATCCGCCGCGAATTGCGGCGGCAGCACCGGAAGCGCCGAACCCGGATCAGTGGTCAGGGTGGTAAACGCGTAGTAATTGCCCAGATACGCGGTGAATGTGTACGTCCGCGAATCTATTTCAGTGCCCGACTCGACGGATGACTTGACATCGGCCACCATTCCGACCGTGTCGGCGCCATCGACGTGCGGCGCGTCGGTGAGGTGGACGTGTGCGGCGGTGCGCCCCGCGGTCTCCGACCACTGGGCGCACGCGGTAACCAGGTCGCCCGGCAGATCCACGGGCCCTGGCAAAGCCACCACCACCGCGTCGACGATGCCGCCGCTCCCCGATGCCGAGACGCCCTGCGCCGACTGGTCGCGCCCGTTCCCGGGGTCGGCCAGTGTCCCGCACTTGGCGGGCTTGGCCTGCCGGTCGTCGCGCAGGCCCCAAATCACCCGTGGGGAAGCGGTACTGGGGATTCCGGTGGTCACCTCGTAACCGGGCGGCAGGTCGCGAAGGACCCGTTTGATGTTGGCGGGGTTGACGGCAACGACGCTCGCCGGAGCGGGTTTCGTGGAACTGGCCGACGGAGCGCGTGCGGGTGAGTGGCCGCACGCAGCGATCGCCGACGTGAGCACCCCAAGTAGCGCCGGACCAATCCAGAACGGCCGCATGAGGAGTTGATAACACAGGACGCGACGGCGCCCGCGGTCCCACGCCACGCGGTTTCAGCCGACCGCCGCGATGACCTGCCGGGCCACGCGCCTGATCTGCTCGGCCTCCTCACGCCGCAGGTGGCGCGGGTGCGGCACGTCGATCACGGTCGAGATCACGCCGACGTCTTCACGCTGCCAGACGGCTCCGTAGCGGTCCATGATCGCGCGCATCGGTCCATTGTCGGAAAGCATTCGCGCGGAGAACCTTTCGACACCATCGACCTCCGCGGCGATGGACAGCGCGCTGATCAAAAAGGTGCCGATGCCCCGACCCTGATAGGCGTCGGCGACGGTGAAGGCGATCTCGGCGACGGTCGGGTCGCTCTCGTCGCGCACGAAGCGCGCGTCGGCCACCGGGTCGCTGCCGTCGGTGACCACCCACACAAAGTGATCGACGTAGTCGACCTCCGACAGGTAATGCATCAATGCGGGAGTGGGAAGCCGCGGGGTCATGAACCGCCGATACAGCGTGTCGCTGGAGAAGTAGATATGTCCGTGCACGGTGCGCTCACTGTCGCCGGGCAGGACCGGCCGCAGCAGCAGGAGCGTGCCGTCACGCACGCGGATCGGGGTCGGCGTGATGAACGCGGCGAGACGCTGGCGCACGGTGCGCAGTAACCGCGGCATGATGTCGGGGATGTGCACCATGCTGGCGAAGGCCCTGGTGTCACCGATCCAGCCGGTCAGCGGTTCGGCGGTGGTCACCGTCGCGGTCCGGGGAATGTCACGCAGCAGGGCGATCTCGCCGACGATCATCCCGGGGAAGGCATGCTCCACGATCACCGCGCCGTCGTCGCCCACATGTTTGATCTCGGCGCTACCGGAAGAGATGAGCAGGAACGAGACGGCCTGCTCCCCCTGCCGCATCAGCACCTGGCCGGCCGGGGCGCGCAGTGGCTGCAGGCGGGCCGCCAATGGCGCAAGGTCTTCGGCGGGACATCCCTGGAAGATGTCCATCGTCGCCAGTTCGTCCACCCGCGCGCCGGTCAGTCCGGCCACCGCTATAGACCGCCGCCCGCAGCATCGCGATACCGCTCTGCGCGTCGCGGTGATGCCATGACCTGCCCGCCTGCTTGCCGTCGTCTGCCGCGCCGGGCCGAACCCCCCGGGATGCGGTCGGATGTTGCCAGGTTATGAGCACGGTCGCGGCTCGGGCAAGGATGCGCGGGTGACTTGTGCAATCGGGGCGGTCCACTTGCAAGCAGCTGCGCACTTCGCGGCGCGGAACATGGCGTCAGGCGATCTTTTGACTCCGCTCCCGAACGAAATCAACGATGATCGCTGCCATGTCGTCGAGCGCACGGCGGGCGATGACCTCGTACCCGTGGGTGCTCAGCGTGGGCAGGCACAGTAGGCCGGCGCGCGCGGTCAGGCCGTAGGCCTTGGCGTGCGAGGCGTCGGATTCGAAGGCGCCCAGCGCGGCCGGCTGCGGCGATAGCTCCAGGTCGGTCGCGATTTTCAGCAGCCGGTCGGCAACCTCTTTGTCGTAGACGCAGAGGGCGTCGCTGTAGCCGATGATCGGGCCGCCGGTGACGCTGGTGTTGTATTCGCGTTCGGTGGGGCCGACCTCGAGGGCCAGGGTGAGGTCGCCGGGCAGGTGGGCACTGGCGTAGGTGCCCCCCACCCCGCCGATCTCCTCATTGGTGGTGAACACGACGTAGACATCGTCGGCGGGTCGTTGCCCACGCTCGTGCAGCAGACGTGCCGCTCGCAGCAGGGCGGTCATCGCGGCACGGTCGTCGAGGAAGTAGGCGCCGACGTAATCTCCCATCTCGACCAGATCCCGCTTGCTGCGCTCCACGCACACCCGCGTGCCCGCATGCACTCCGGCGTCGGCCAGTTCAGCGGCGCTGCGCCCGGTGAAGACGTACACGTGCTGCCAGTCCAGCGCTTTGTCACCCTGATCGGGTTTGGTCTCCCAGATCCGCGGGCTCTCGATGGTGGTGTGCTCGGAGCCGAGAGTCAGTACGGCGGTGAGAGTTTCGTTGTCACCGAGCACCGCGACCGGGCCCAGGCCGAAGTTGCCCGGGTACATGACTCCCAGCTGCGTCAAATGCAGTGTGCCGTCGAGTTCTACGCGCTTGACGATCATCGATATTTCGTCCATGTGCGCCATGACCCGCGTTGCGGTACCGGGTTCAGACGTCGTGCGGCGGCGGTGGTTGTGTGCTCCGGCATCGGCGGCCGCGGGGTCGGCAGCGATGTATCCGATCAAGTTTCCGGCGTCGTCGGTCCACATGTCATCGACGACAGGTTCCAGTTCGCGGGCACACACCGCGCGCACCGCGTCCTCCTGGCCGGGCGGGCCATAGGTCCCGACGAGTTCTTGCAGCAGGTCGTCGGTGGAGTCGTGCGCCATGAAGTCCTCTCTTCATCGGTTTCAGAGGATCAGTACCCGCGTTGGCGTGGGGCTACCCAACGTTAGGCGAGCGCGACGCCCAGTTCCCGGGCGAACACCTTGATCATGTGCTGGACGGCGATTTCGTTGCGTCCGATGATCATGTGGTCGTGCTGACCGTGCCGGACGCCCTCGCCGCACTGGGGCAACATGGCGAAGTCCTCGTCGCGCACGGCCGCGTGCACCCCTTCGTAGACCGCGTCGTAGGCCGCTCTCATCTCGTCGGTGGTGGCCGGGGTGCGGCCCATCCAACTGTGGCGGACCGTGCAGCGGGTGGGCTCACCGGCAGGCAACATGTCGATGATCTCCACCCCCACCGGGCTGTTGGCGAGGATGAGATTGGGATACACCCAATAGATCACCCCCATGTTCGCTGAGGGGTCGAGCGACGCCGCGGGGTCCGCTTCTGCATTAGTGATCCAGGTGAATGGAAACCCGATGCGGTGGTGCCTGCCGAACTCGTCGTAAACCATGGTGTTGGCCAGGGTGTTCTGCCCAATGAGGCTCTCGCCGTGCACGTAGGGGAAGTGGTATCCCTCGGCGAAGGCTTCCAGGGCGCCCTTCCACGACACGTCGGAGGTGAATTCGCGCTGCGTGTGGTAGCCGTAGGACTCGTAGTTCCACAGCGCCAGTTCGGTGCCGAAGTCTCCGAGGTGCGCGTCGAGGTCGATGGTCGCGCCGGCGGTCAGCACCGCCCAGATGAAACCGTGCCGCTCCTCGGAGGGCAGTTCCACCAGGCCGTAATCCTTGGGGTCGACCGAATCGAAGCCGGCCCTGCCGGGGATGGTGAACAGTTCGCCGGTATTGCGGTATGTCCAGGCGTGGTACGGGCAGACGAACCGCGAGGCGTTGCCCGAGCCGCAGGCCGGCATCGCGCCGCGGTGCCGGCAATAGTTGAGCAAAACGTGGCTGGTGCCGGACCGGTCGCGCGTGACGAGCAGCGAATCGCCCAGCACCGAACGGACCACATAGTCGTTGATGTTCGGCACCTGCGCCGACGGGACGATGGCCAGCGGCACCCTGCGCAGGATCTGCGATTCCTCGATCTCGGTGAGCTTGGGGTCCCGGTAGTAGTGCAATGGCACCCGCAATTCTCGCTCGGCCAGGTCGGTCGTCTTGGCCAGGGCGTGGCGCAGGCCCCGCAACGTCAGCGTCTCGTCGGTCCCGCTCACCGGTTTGTCGATCGTCGTCACCGCGGTCTCCTTCTCCTTTTGGGGGACCATACAATCAATACTGTTTGTATTGTCAAGGCCGGTGCCCCGCGTGTGCGACGATCACGCCATGCGCCGGCACGGCTGGTCGGGCGACATCCCGGCCGACGACGACGAGGCGGTCGCGCGCATCCTGACCGCGGCGCGCAGCGCCATCGACGCGCGCGGGACAGTGAGCGTCTCCGAGGTCGCGTCTACGCTCGGCGTGACGCGGCAGACGATTTACCGGTACTTCCCCACCCACGAGGCACTGTTGGGTGCTACGGCCCTGTCGTCAGTGGACGGATTCCTGGATCGGCTTGCGGCGCAACTGGGTTCGATCACCGACCCGACCGACGCGGTGGTTGAGGGTATCGCCTACACCTTTGAGGAACTCGCGCACGACAAGTACCTGAGCCTGGTGTTCCAGCCCGGCAAGGCCAGCGCGTTCACCGCGGGTGTCACGTCCGACATCGCCATCTCGTTCGGCCGGTCGATCCTGCAGCGATTCGACATCGATTGGGGCGCAGCGGGATTCGCTGAGCGCAGGCTCGGCGAACTGGTCGAGATCATGCTGCGCACCCTACAGTCGCTCATCGTCGACCCGGGCCGTCCACCGCGCACCGGACGCGAGCTGCGACGGTTCCTGGAAGACTGGATCGCGCCGTCGGTGCGGGCCCACGCCGCGGTCGACCGCTGATTCGTCAGCCCACGTCGTCCGGGTCCGCCAAGGAGATGACGATTTGCGACGGCGTCGGTCCGCCCTGGTGCAATTGGTAGTGCCCGCCGGCCAGCGCTTGGCGGGCCGGCTTGCTGGGCACCAGATGCGGAAAGTCATAGGTGGTGATGGTCAGGCGCAGTCGGTGGCCCGCGGCGATCAACGCGGCTGTCGGAAAGATCTCCACGTCGTAGCGGGTCACCTCCCCCGGCACGACCGGCTGGGCGGCCGATCGGGTGCTGAGGTGCTGCGGCCGCAACACGGTGCCGTCGGGCAGGTACCACGTGCGGTCGTGGTCCAGCTTCCGGTGCGAACCCAGCAGCGCGCCCTGGGTCAGCGGGCGGCTGGCGCCGTTGGGGTCGACCGCGTCGAGGTGGGCGACCCACACGGTCTCGGTGGTGTTGGCCGTGGCGTGGATGGTCAGCGCGATCGGCCCTACCACCAGCTTCGCCTCGCCGAACGGCTCGGTGGTGAAGGTCAGCGCGCCGCGCTGCAGGCGGCGGTTGTCCTGGTCGTAGCGGATGCTGCGGCCGCGCTGGGAGAACATGAAGCTGTTCAAGCCCAGCGACCACTGCTCCAGGCTGCGACCGGACGCAGGCCCGCGCGCCACGTAGGTCAGTGGCGCCATGGTGGTCTCCAACGGGACTTCCGAAGTCAGCCGGCCCGGGTCGGACAGGTAGAAGCGGGTGGGCGTCGCCTCGGCGAGCGGATAGTTGTCGGCGCGATACCACTGTGAGCTTCCGATCGCCTGAAACGTCAACGGCTTTCCGCCGATTGCCGCCTCGGCGTCGCCTTTGAGCCAGTGGTCGAACCAGCGCAACTGCAGCGCCTGCAGGTGCAGTCCGCCGTGGTTCGACACGTGATACCACGGACCCATCATCAATCGGATCCGATCCGACACCGGCTGGCCGGGTTCCATCGGTGCGTCGTCCGGACGGCCGGCGGCCGCGTTCTGCAGCGCCGCGTAGTTCAGCGGCGCCCCGCGTTGGAACGCGTCGTGCCACCCGCCGACGAGAAAGGTCGCCACGCCGTTGGCGGCGATTCGCGAGAGCACCAGCCCCGGGCTCATCGCATCCCAAAACGGGCCGTCATACGCGGTTTCGCCGCCGGCGACAACCTCGGCGATCAGGGGCCGGAAGTAGCGCCGCTGGTCGCGTCCGCGCTGGCGCACCGCGGCGAGGCCGCCGGAGCGCGGACGCGCATGACCCCCACGGGCGAGCCACTCCAGCGTCGGGTTGACCACATTGAGCAGCGTGTAGACGGACCCGTAGCCGCGGACCGCGTGCAGGTGCGGGACGCCGCCCATGGTGGCCGCGTCCCGGTAGAAATCGCGGGCCGCCATCACCGGAAAGATCGCTTTGAGCGGCGAGTCCGGGCCTACGGCCGCCGCGGTGAAAAGCTGGTTGATCGCTAGGTAGGACAGCCCCACCATGCCAACCCGACCGTTGCCGTTGGGCAGCGTGGACGCCCACCGCACCAACTCCACTCCGTCCTGCGTCTGCCGTTCGCCGCACATCTCGAACGAACCGCCCGAGGATCCGGTACCGCGGACGTCGACCATCACCTCGATATAGCCGCGTTTGATGAGGTAAGGAGCCGCGCCGCCGCCGATCTGCGCGGCCGGCGGGGGTGCCTTCTTGCCGTAGGGCGTGATCGAGAGCAGCACAGGAAACGGACCCGCAGCGGGCTGGCCGGTCTCGGGCACGGTCGGGTAATGGATATCGGCCCGTAGGTCGACCCCGTCCGTCATCGGCACCGCGACGTTGTGACGCACTCCCACGCCGTACGTCGCCGGGGGCGGCGTCCACTCCGGCGTGAACGGGGACGGACTGGTCTCGCGCACGCGTCGCCTCCCGGGCGCGCGCCTCAAACGCCGAATGGCTGTCCCAACGTTTTCACCACGGTCGAAAGACGATCGAGTTTCCGTCCATCTCGCCATCGGCAATTCCCCCTGAGGCTCGCGGCTGCACTGCCGCGAATTACTCCAAGAACTTAGAGCAACCATCCCCGCGGGACTTAGGGGCATCGCGAACGGCATCGCCCCCTCGCGTACTGGGCAATCAAGGCCGCGCCCATCGCCTTCGACGGCTGACGGCCGTTGACTCAGGCCGGTGAACCGTAAAGACCGATTTGATATCGACTACTGCGCGCTACTTCTGTTCACAAAGTCCACATATTTAACATCACGCGATGCAGGACTTGTCGGGAAATGTGCGCCTCCCGCGATCACGCGCTATTTCCCGGCGCGACGCAATGCGATACGCCATCGCTATGTCTGCGCTGCCAGGGTTGTATGCGGCATCGGCAAATATCACCGTCCCTGCGTCGGCTGCCGCCACTCCCAAACTGATCGACTTCGCCATGCGCCAGGTTTCTGCGGAGCAAATTCGAGCCGCTGGCTATTCCGGCGTCATCAACTACGTGTCGCTATCGCGTCCCGGTTCGTCCATGGGCGCAAAGCCGATCACCCGGCCTTACGCAGAGCAGTTGACCGCAGCCGGGCTGATGATCGTCAGCAATTACCAATACGGCAAGCCGGGCGGGACAGCACCATCGGATTTCAAACGCGGGTTCGAGGGCGGCGTCGCCGATGCTCGCACCGCCTGGACGCTCCATAGCGCGGCGGGTGGCGGTCAGAGTGCCCCGATTTTCTTCAGCGTCGACGAGGACATAAACCACGACACCTGGACCAATTTGGCACTCAAGTGGTTTCGCGGAATCAATTCGGTCCTGGGCGTCCAGCGCACCGGCGTCTACGGTGGTATCGATGTGTGCCGATGGGCCGCCGCGGACGGCGTTATCGGCAATTCGCGCACCCCGGGCCACCGGTGGGCCTGGCAGACGCGGTCCTGGTCCCGCGGCCAGATCGAGCCCGCCGCGGTTCTCTACCAACGCGTGGTGAGTACGGCGTCGAACCCTGGACCAGTCGTCGGAGGACTCGAAGTCGACGTCAACGACGTCCTTGCCGCGGACTGCGGTCAGTGGAACCTGCACTCCTGAGCGCCGATGACTGCGACCTCGGTCAGGAAGCAGCTCCCCCGAGCAGGCGTACTCGGGCCGCTGCGACGACTGCCTCGGCTTCCGCGATTACTGCTTCTGCCTGCGCTGCCCTGGCTTCGATCGCGGCTTCTGCCGTTTCGGCCTCTGCCGCTTCTGCCTCTGCAGCCCCGGCGCGGCAAGCCGCGTTTCCGCGTGTCACGGCCAGTGCACAAGCCAACGCCCCGGCGCAGGCTACGACGGACACCACCGGCCCCGCTGCGGCGGTGACGATGAACGCAAAGGAAAAGCTCAAAGCAGCGAGCCGAAAAAGCCTTCTCACCATCATGGACGTTAAGTCGGCTGATATCGCATTTACGTTACCCGGGACCCGCAGGAGATCGGGCCTTCGCGACCATGCGCAGACCGGCTTCCCGGTGCTGGCGTGGGCCGCTGCATCTCCGGTTTTCCCATGCGTGCCTAAAGCGTCGCGCCTGCCTTGCGCACCCGTCGTGACCGAATACGTCGAACGCCGATCAGCTGCGGTCAGATAATGCTTCTAGCTGTATGGATCTTTGTGGAGCTAAGGGGAATCGAACCCCTGACCTACTCGATGCGAACGAGTCGCGCTACCAACTGCGCCATAGCCCCTGACCGCTAGCAGGCTACCAGCCGCGGAACCAACCGCCGAACTGCGAGCGCTATTCGCCGACGGCGCGCGGCAAGTCCCGGGGCCAACCGAAGGTCCGCATCGCCATGGCGTAATCCAGGTGCTCGAAGACGGGATCCTCGTCGTCGATTTCCAGGACGACCGCGCCGGGGCGGCGCAGCCGCGACGGGATCACGTCGTAGTCGCGGTCGTAGGCGTTTTCCACGCCGAGTCGCGCCCGCGCCATCCGCTTCATCCGGCGGTGACGCACCTTCTCCTCGATGCGGGTCTGGCGGCGTAGGTAACCCAGGTAGAGCAGGGTGATCGCGGTGGCGGTGCCGCACACCCACCAGGCGGTCGGCGAGACCTTGAAGGCCGTGGTGGCCGAGCCGATCAGGACGAGCGCCATCGCGATCAGGACCTTCTTGCGGAAGGCGTACTTGCGGGCGCTTACCGCGGCGGCGGTCTTCGTGTCGAACCGGCGCCGCCGCGAGGCGTTGCGTGGCATCGGCGCCGCCGCCTCCTCGTCGGCGTCGTCACCCTTGGCCGCGGGCTCCAAACCGGATGAGTCTTCGACGTACTCGTAGCTGTCCTCGTCCTTGTCCTCGTCCTCGTGTTTGGCGACGGCCTCGGTGTCGACCTCTTCTTCCTCGATGGGCTCGATGTCGGCCGTATCCGCCTCGGCCGCAGCATCGACACCCGCTGGGAGTACGTGGGAGTCCTCGACGACGTCGACATCGAGGTAGTCGGGTTCGGTGGCCTCGGCGACGGCCATTCGCATCACGACCGGCCGCCGGCGGCTCAGCTCGTCGGTGTCGGCGTCGTCGTCCACCTCGTGGTCGCGGTCTTCACCCTCGGAGAGTTCGTCGCGCTCCTCGTCGAGATCGGCGTCGGCCGACTCTTGCGGCGGCGTCCAGTCGGGGTCGCTGCGATGCCCGGCCGCCGGACCGCTGCGCTTGATCAGCCGCGAGTTGCCCCCGCCGTTGAGGACCCGGGTCGCCAGCGCGACGTCGCTGGTGCGGCGCACCGCGTCGCGTTTGCTCACCAGCATCGGCACCAAGACGAACAGCCATAGCACCACGAGCGATATCCACAACAGTGACTGCGGGATACTTGGCATGCTGACCTGCTCTCTTCGGTGTCCATCCCCCGCGAAGCCGTCTGTGGCCAACGCGGCCGGGTCGTACCGACCAGGACAATTACACACCTGTAATTTGCCTCTCACAAGCACCACGAGTCACTCGTGTCGCGTCAGTCCCAGCACGGCAACGATTTGGACTCCCCGGCGAAGCCGCGAAAGCCTCCGGATGGGACGGCCAAGCCCGGGCCTCTCGGCGAAGGCGATTACACCCAGCTGGCGTTACCGGCTCGGACCAGCGTCGATGCCACCGATCCGCTCACCTCTTCGGCGGTGATGGCCATCAGCAGATGATCCCGCCATGACCTGTCGACTTCCAGGTAGCGCTGCAACAGGCCTTCCTGGCGGAAACCGACTTTCGCCAGCACGGCACGGCTCGCGGCGTTTTCCGGGCGCACGGTGGCCTCGACCCGATGCAACATCACCGGCCCGAAGCAGTGATCCAGTCCCAGCGCCAAGGCCGCGGTGGCCACGCCTCCGCCGGTGGCCGACTGCGGCACCCAGTAGCCGATCCAGGCCGAACGCAGCGCGCCGTGGGTGACGTTGCCGATGGTCAGCTGGCCACAGAACCGGCCGTCGAGTTCGATGACGTAGGGCAGCATCCGCCCCTGCCGCGCCTCGGCACGCAGACCAGAACACAAGGCCGGCCAGGCCGCCACCGCATGGCGAGTCGTCCAATCGCCCTCGGAACTGGGCTCCCACGGTTCCAGATGCGCACGATCGGCCAGGCGGATCCGGCTCCACTGCGCGCCATCGCGCAGCCGCACCGCCCGCAACCGGACAACGCCGGCCGGCACCCGCAGCGGCCCGACGCTCATGGGCCAACCTGGATGACGGGAATTGGAGCGCAACAGGTTCACCGGGTATGCAGTCGATTCGCTCAGCCGCGCTGAGCCAGAAAGGCTACGTCGACGATTTCGCCGGTGCGGATCTGTTCGGCGCCGCTGGGCACCACGACCAGACAGTTCGCTTCGGCGAGGGTGGCCAGCAGATGCGACGACGCACCGGGACCGCCACCGAGCGCCTGCACCAGATACTCGCCGCTGTCCTGGTCGCGCATCAGCTGACCGCGCAGGAAGCCCTTGCGCCCGGCCACCGACGTGATGGGCGACAGCGTGCGCGCCTGCACGATGCGGCGCATCGGCTGCCGTTTGCCCAGCGACAAGCGAATCAACGGGCGCACCATCACCTCGAAAACTACGAGCGCGCTCACGGGATTGGCCGGCAACAGGAACGTCGGCACACCCTCGCGACCCAGCTGCCCAAACCCCTGGATGGACCCCGGATGCATCGCGACCCGCACGACCTCGAGCTCGCCGAGCTCGGCGAGCACCTGGCGCACCGCCTCGGCCGCGGCGCCCCCAACCGCACCGGCGATCACGATCACCTCCGCGCGATTGATCTGGCCCTCGACGATCTCGCGGAGCTCGCGGGGGCCGCCGCTGACGATGCCGACGCGGTTGACCTCTGCGCCGGCATCCCGGGCCGCGGCCGCCAGCGCGTAGGAGTTCACGTCGTAGACCTGCCCGTTGCCCGGAGTGCGCGAGATGTCGACCAGCTCACCGCCTAGCGCCATGATCGTCACGCGGGGCCGCGGGTGCACCAGTACCCGTTCGCGTCCAACCGCGGCCAGCAGCCCGACCTGCGCTGCGCCGATCACCGTCCCGGACCGTACCGCCACGTCACCGGGCTGGACGTCATCGCCGGCGCGGCGCACATAGGCGCCCGACGGGGCGCCCCGCAGAATCCGCACCCGCTGCGTCCCGCCATCGGTCCACCGCAAGGGCAGGACCGCGTCGGCCAGGGTCGGCAGAGGGGCCCCCGTCTGCACGCGCACGGCCTGGCGCGGCTGCAACCGGCTGGGGGTGCGCGATCCGGCCTCGACGGTGCCCATTACCGGCAGCACCAGGCCCTCGCGCGCGTCGCCCTCGCCGGAATCGCCGAACGGGCCGGGCAGACTTTCGCTGCCCACCTCGCCGACGCCGAGCACGTCGACGCTGCGTACCGCATAGCCGTCGATGGCGGCCTGATCGAAGCCGGGCATCGGGCGTTCGGTCACCACCTCCTCGGCGCACATCAGCCCCTGCGCCTCGGCGATCGCCACACGTATCGGCCGCGGCGCCACCGCGGCCGCCGTGATCCGGGCCTGCTGCTCTTCCACCGAACGCACAGCGCGCCTCTCTGCCCTCAAACCCGGCGGGCGCCGCGCATCGGGCGACCCGCTCACTGCGCAGGCGGGGCATCCCCGCCCGGGACCGCTACGCGTTCCGCCGGCCCGCCGTCGTCCGCCAGCCGGGTCAGCGCCCGGCTTCTACTCGGCCAGGCCCAATCGCGCCACCAACCACTGCCGCAAATCCGGGCCGTAGTCGTCACGATCCAATGCAAAGTCAACCGCAGCCTTGAGGTAGCCGCCAGGATTTCCCAAGTCGTGTCGAGATCCGCGATGCACGACCACGTGCACCGGGTGACCCTCCTCGATGAGCAGCGCGATGCCGTCGGTGAGCTGTACTTCGCCGCCGGCCCCGCGCTCGATGCGGCGCAAGGCGTCGAAGATGGCGCGGTCCAGCACATACCGCCCGGCCGCGGCGAACAGCGACGGGGCGTCTTCGGCCTTTGGCTTCTCGACCATGCCCTTGACCTCGAGCACGTCGGGATTGCCGTCGCCGGCAATCGGCTCGACATCGAAAACGCCGTAGGCGCTGACCTCTTCGGGTGTTACCTCGATGGCGCACAACACCGTGCCGCCGTAGTGCGCCCGCACCTTCGACATCGTCCCCAGCACGCCGGTGGGCAGCACCAGGTCGTCGGGCAGCAGCACCGCGATCGCGTGTTCGTCGTCGGCCAGCCGCGACTCCACACAACCGATCGCGTGCCCCAGGCCCAGCGGCTCACTCTGCACCACGGACTCGACCTTGATCAGCTGCGGCGCGCGCCGGACCTTGTCGAGCATCGCCGTCTTGCCGCGCTCCTCCAGCGTGCTTTCCAGCACCAGGTCTTCGACGAAGTGCGCGACGACGCCGTCCTTGCCCTCCGAGGTGATGATCACCAGCCGCTCGGCACCGGCCTCGGCCGCCTCGGCAGCCACCAGCTCTATGCCCGGCGTATCGACAACCGGCAACAACTCCTTGGGCACCGTTTTGGTCGCCGGCAAGAAGCGGGTACCGAGGCCCGCGGCGGGCACGACCGCAGTGCGTGGCACCACCACGTTTGGGCTTGACATTGTTCACACGATAACCCGCGTTCACGCTGCCGAGTCGATGTGGCGCGTCGAAAGACCGGGCTGTCATGGTTGACGCATGGCGACCACCGGCAAAGCCGCCTTGCGCGACCACCTGCTCGCCGCCCGGCGTCAGGTTGCCGACGACGTTCGCGCCGCAGAGGCCCGGCAGGTATGCGCGCAGCTGGAGGCTCTGGACAGCATGCTGACCAGCGGCGGCACCGTCTGCGCCTACGTGCCGGTGGGCACCGAGCCGGGGTCGATCGAGATGCTCGACATGTTGCTGCGCCGCGCCGGACGTGTCCTGCTGCCGGTTGCGCGCACGACCGCCGACGACACTCCGCTGCCGCTGTCCTGGGGCGAATACCGGCCGGGCACCCTGACCACCGGGCGGTGGGGGCTGCTCGAGCCGCCGCGGCCGTGGCTGCCCGCGACGGCGCTCGCGCAAGCCGGCGTCGTGCTGGTCCCGGCGCTGGCCGTCGACCGCCGCGGTGTCCGGCTCGGCCGCGGCCGGGGTTTCTACGACCGCTCGCTGGGAGCTCGGGACCCACGCACGCGGCTGATCGCGGTCGTCCGGGACGCCGAAGTGCTCGACGAATTACCGGCCGATCCGCACGACGTCCCCATGACCCACGCCCTCACACCGCGACAGGGATTGATCGATCTCGCTGGCCAATGACATTTCGGGAATGAGTCATGTCACGTGGCGGTTCTAGCACTTGAGACGCTAGAGTGCTAATCAGTTTGCAATCATCCGGAGGTTTTTGTGCCGACTTACAGCTATCAGTGCACCGAGTGCGACGATCGCTTCGACATCGTGCAAGCCTTCACCGACGACGCGCTCACCACGTGCAAACGCTGCGCCGGCCGGCTGCGCAAGCGCTTCAACTCCGTCGGCGTGGTGTTCAAGGGCAGCGGCTTCTACCGCACCGACAGCCGCGAGTCGGGCAAGAAACCGTCGAGTTCGAGCAACGGCTCCTCGACGAGCGACTCGGGATCGAGCAGCTCCGCATCCAGCGACAAGTCCGGCTCCGGCTCGAGCGAGAAGTCCAGCTCCAGCTCGAGCGACAAGTCGAGCAGCACCTCGTCGCCGTCGACGGCCGCCGCAACCAGCTGACGGTTATCCACACCGGCCTTGCCGGCCGTGCGCCCGAGTGCCGGGTTGCGCCTACCGTTGCGGCGTGGGCGAATCTTCGCTGAACCCAAGCCTATTGAACCGGCTGTCGCTGTGGCTGCGCCCGGACTGGACTCGCACCGTGGTCGCGCGTCGAGTCGTCGCGGGCGGCCTGGTCGTGCTGGCCGGGATCACGACGCTGCGCTCTCATCCCGCCGGTGACTACGCACAAGTCGTGGTGGCCGACCATGACCTCCGCCCCGGTGTCGGGTTGACTCCCGCCGATGTTCGGCTCGAAAAACGTTTGACTGCAACGGTTCCCGACGGGGCACGGGCCGACCTGGGCACGGTGGTGGGGTCGACGCTGGCCGGTCCGACACGACGCGGTGAGGTCATCACCGACGTCCGGTTGTTGGGAAGCCGGTTGGCGGAGGCCGCAATCGGGGCACAGGCGGGGCCGGGCGCCCGAATCGTGCCGCTGCATCTGGCCGATGGCGCCCTGATCGACCTCGTGCGGGTCGGTGACGTGGTCGACGTGCTGGCCGCGCCGGCCAGCGGCGCGCCGGACAACTCCCGCGCCACCCCCAAAGTGGTGGCCACCGACGCGGTGGTGGTGCTGGTATCGGCCAAAGAAAAGATTCAGGCTGCCGATAACGACCGCGTAGTGTTAGTTGCGCTGCCGGCTCGTGTGGCGAACGCGGTGGCAGGGTCGGCGCTGGGCCAGACTGTGACGCTCACCCTGCACTGAGTGACTGGCCGTTGTTGGTCTGCCAGCCGACAGCAAGCTCTGTCCAGTCCCAGAAAGGCGGTCTCCAATGCTCAAAGGGTTCAAGGAATTTCTGTCCCGGGGCAACATCATCGACCTGTCTACCGCGGTGGTCATCGGTACCGCTTTCACCGCACTCGTCACGACTTTCACCAACGCCATCATCAAGCCGTTGATCAACCGCATCGGCGTCAACCAAAAGTCCGACCTCGGCATCTTGCGGATCAGCATCGGCGGCGGTCAGACCATCGACCTGAACGAAGTCCTCTCGGCCGCCATCAACTTCGTGATCATCGCCGCGGTGGTCTACTTCCTGGTCGTGCTGCCGTACACCACACTGCGCAAACGCAATGAGGTGGAGCCGGCCGACGACGCACAGGTCGTCCTGCTCAAGGAGATCCGCGACCTGCTCGCACAGACGAACGGCGATTCGCCGGGCAAACACGGGAATGTGACCACGACGCCCCCGCCCGACTACGGACCCCGCGCCGAAGCCGAAAAGAAATAACTGACGCCTGGGTTGCGGCTTGGTCTGCAGCCGGCTTCGGCGCTAAATCTCCAGGCTCGACAGCTGCCCGATGATCTGGGCCGCCAGCGGGTTCAGCGTCGCCATCCCGTCGCGCACCGCATAGCGGGAGCCGGCCAGGTTGACCACCAGGGTGCTGCCGGATACCCCGGCCAGACCGCGTGACAATCCGGCGTCGATGATCCCCGCCGACAGTCCCGAACCGCGGATAGCCTCCGCGATGCCGAGGATTTCGCGGTCCAGGATCTCGCGGGTGGCCTCCGGGGTGACGTCGCGCGGCGTGACGCCCGTCCCGCCGACCGAGACGACCAGGTCGACCCCGCCGATCACCGCGGTGTTCAGCGCGTTGCGGATCTCGATCTCGTCAGCGGCGACCGCGACCACCCCGTCGACGACGAAGCCGGCCTCGGTCAGCAGTTCGGTTACCAGTGGACCGCTGTGGTCCTCGTCCCCATGAGCGGTGCGGTCGTCGACCACCACAACCAGAGCCCGGCCGACGACCAATTCCGCACCCGTTGCCATGGGTGCAACCGTATATCCGAGCTCAGACAATCCTGGCGCCGAGGGTTCGTCCACTCTCACTACTGATCCGCCTTTCCGAGGGTGACCGGCAACGTCCGACTGCCGCCACCAGCGGGATCCTGGAACGTCAGCGTGATCTTGTCGCCGGGTGCTTTGGACCGCACGGCCGCGACCAACGCGTCGGCGCTGTTGATCGGCCGGTCGTCGACCTTGGTGACTACCACGTTCTTGGGGACGCCCGCGGCCGCCGCGGCGCCGCCCGCGACGACGTCGACGACCTTGGCCCCGGGGGTGCCCTTGTCGTTCATCACCTGCACGCCGAGCGAGGCGTGTGACGCTTTGCCATTGGCGATCAGCTCATCGGCGATGCGCTTGGCCTGATCGACCGGGATCGCGAACCCAAGGCCGATCGAACCGCTCTGGGCGTCCGGCGAGTCGGCGCCCAGGGTGGCGATGGCCGAGTTGACGCCCACCAGCTGGCCGTTCATGTTGACCAGCGCGCCACCGGAGTTACCGGGGTTGATCGCGGCGTCGGTCTGGATGGCGTCCAGCACGGTGTTCTGATTGCCCGACTCGCCTGTGGTGGACACCGGCCGGTTCAGCGCGCTGACGATGCCGGTGGTCACCGTGCCCGACAGCCCCAACGGCGACCCGATCGCGACGACCGGCTGGCCGACGCGAAGGTCCGACGAGGAGCCCAACGAGATGGGTGTGAGCCCGGAGATGCCCTGGACGCGAATCACGGCGATATCGCTGGTCGGGTCCGCGCCGACCACCGTGAAGGGTGCGGTGCGACCGTCCGAGAAGGTCACCGTCGTCTTGGCCGTCGGGGCACCGGCACCGGCGCCGCCGGGGCCACCCGGTCCGCCGGGAGGCACGGGAGCCCCGGGCGGGCCTCCAGGCCCCTTGGGCGGACCCGCCGCGGCGGCGATCACGTGGTTGTTGGTCAGGATGAGCCCGTCGGTGGACAGGACGATGCCGGAGCCCTCTTCGGACGCCCGACCGATGTCGGTCTCGAGCATCACGACGCTGGGCACCACCTTGGAGGCGACTTGTTCGACGCTGCCGGGCGGCATGTTCGCGGCTGGAACGCTGGGCGCCGCCCCGATAACCCGACCGCCGCCGTTGCCCGTCGAGTGCGTGCCGAGCTCGACAGCGGTGGCCGCGGCACCGCCGATGCCGGCCGACACCACCGCGACGGCCAATGCGCCGACAACCAATAGGCCTGCGCGAGAACGCTTTTGGGGTTCCGGCGGGACGGGCATGCCGGGCGGCATGCCGGGAATCGGACCCGCGCCGGTGCCTCCCGGTATCGGGCCTACTCCGGTTCCCCCGGGAATCCGGCCCGGCCCGGTGTTACTGAAGGGTTCGTAGGGCGGACGGAACTGATTCGTCGGCGACGACGAGGCCTGCGACCGGTAGCGCCAGTCGTACTGCTGGTTGTACGGCTGCTGATGGCCCGGGGCATAACCCGGGGACCCCGCATGGCTCGGGACGGGCGCAGTCTGATTCGGCACGGGCGGGTAACCCGGCTGCTGCGGCGGTGGCGAATACCTCGGGTCATTCGTCATGTCGCTAAGTCGCTCTTCCTCTATCTCAGTGTTTCG
This sequence comes from Mycobacterium sp. NGS58, assembly GCF_059812385.1. Classification (NCBI taxonomy): domain Bacteria; kingdom Bacillati; phylum Actinomycetota; class Actinomycetes; order Mycobacteriales; family Mycobacteriaceae; genus Mycobacterium; species Mycobacterium sp. NGS58. Next base: position 113,884 of record NZ_JCALCO010000003.1, read on the forward strand.
GCAAGTCGACGGCTGGTTCAACAGTAGCCGCAGACCTACCTTGCCCGCGCGGACTGAGAGTCCACTGAGATAACGTTCGCTGGTTCCCTAGAGTTCGCTTCATCGCTAGCCGCCGCCTGGGTGGCGCCGGTCTCGGCGTCTACCTGGTCGGTTTGCGGCTCAGCGGCGGCAGGCGTGCCGTACGTCGGGGCGGGCAGGGGCCGCCCGGGCAGCAACACATAGAAGGAAGTGCCCGGGGGCTGGCCGCCCGGAACGGTGTCCTCGACGCGCAGCAGTCCCCCGTGGTTGAGCACCACCTTCTTCACGATCGCCAGCCCGAGTCCGGAACCCGGCATGGCGCGTGCCGTCGTCGAGCGGTAGAAGCGCTCGAACACCAGGCGACGTTCCTGCGGGGGAATGCCGGGGCCGTGGTCGGCGATCACCAGCTCCGCATGCGACGGGTCCAGCTGGCGCATCGTGACGCCGACGTTGCCACCGGGCGGGCTCCACTTGGCCGCGTTGTCCAACAGGTTCAAGACCGCTCGCGACAGCCCGGCGGCGTCGCCGTACACCTGCCACGGCGTCACGTTGACGTCGAAGTGAATGTCGTTGCGCCGCCGCCTGACTCGCTCCAGGCTGCGATCGATGACCTCGGACATGTCGACGGGCTCGTGCACCACCTGGCCGCCGTCGTCACGGGTCAGGTCCACCAAATCGCCTACCAGCGTTGACAATTCCTCGATCTGCGCGATGACGTCGGTGCGCAGGTCGACCATCTCCTGCTCGGGTAGGCGCGGCGCCCCCGGCTCCATCGCGGCCATCAGCAGCTCGACGTTGGTTCGCAGCGACGTCAGCGGCGTGCGCAGTTCATGCCCGGCGTCGGTGACCAGCCGCGCCTGCCGCTCCCGGGACTCGGCTAGCGCACGCAGCATGAGGTTGAAGGACTCTGTGAGCCTGGCCAATTCGTCACTACCGAACACGGGGATGGGTCTCAGGTCGTCGGTGCGCGCCACCCGCTCGGCCGCCTCCGTCAGGCGCGCCACCGGGCGCAGTCCGGCCCTGGTGACCATGCCGCCTGCGACCGCTGCGACCGCCACACCGACACCGCCGACGATCAGCAGCACCCAGCGCAGTCTGTTCATCACCGCCTCGGTGGGCTTGAGGCTCTTGGAGATTAGCAACGACGTGCCGTTCTGCAAGTGCACGGCAAGGATTCGCTGATCACCCGCGGTGCGCCGCGACATGAACAGGTCGCCGTGGATGACCGCTTTCTCCGGCGCACCGACCGGCAGGGTCTGACCCGGCTGCTGGGCGGTGTAGATCGCGTGACCCGGATTCACCAGCATGGCGTTGACGTCGGAATAGGCGGTGCCTTCGATGGCCTTGCCCGGATCGGCGGCCAGCGAGCCGCTGGCGATCAGCAGTTGCGCCCGGCTTTGCAGCTGGTTGTCGATGTCGCTGTACAGCGCCGCCGAAATCACGGCGTAGACGGCGAAGGCCATCAACACCACGACCATGGCGACCATCGACATCGCCAGCAGCATGACCCGCCACCGCAACGACAGGGAGGGCGTTGCGCGCAGCGGCGGGCGCAGCGGTGGACGTTGAGGCCGGGGGAACCGGATCATTGAGGGACCCGCATCGTCACGGGGGCGTCTCCCGAAGGACGTAACCCACGCCGCGCACCGTGTGGATCAGACGCGCCTCCCCATCGGCCTCGGTTTTGCGCCGCAGATAGCCCACGTACACCTCCAACGCGTTGCCGGAAGTGGGGAAGTCGAACCCCCAGACCTCCTCGAGGATCCGGCTGCGGGTGAGCACCCGGCGCGGATTGGCGATCAACATCTCCAGCAGCGCGAATTCGGTACGGGTCAGGCTGATGCGGCGCTGTCCGCGGGTGACCTCGCGGGTCACCGGGTCGAGCGTCAGGTCGGAGAACGTCATCGCCACCGATTCGGCGTCGTCCTCCGGCTTGGTGCGGCGCAGCAGCGCGCGCATCCGGGCCAACAGTTCCTCCAGGGCGAACGGCTTCGGTAGGTAGTCGTCGGCGCCGGCGTCCAGCCCGGCGACCCGCTCCGACACCGAATCGCGCGCGGTGAGCACCAGGATCGGCAGGTCGTCACCGGTACTGCGGAGCTGGCGGCACACCTCGAGGCCGTCCAGCCGCGGCATCATCACATCCAGGACGAGCGCGTCGGGGCGATCGCTCGCGATCAATTCGAGGGCCTCGACCCCGTCATGGGCCAGCTCAACGGAGTAGCCGTTGAAGGACAACGACCTACGCAGCGACTCGCGCACCGCGCGATCGTCGTCGACGACCAGTATTCGCACGGCCCCTAGTTTCGTCCCACCGCCTGAGACTGACCTGAGAGGCGCGCCGTGAGGCGGTCGCAAGCGCGGCGAAGCCGGGCGCTGCGGGCAGCCCCCTGACTAGCGGCGGTCGAGGTCGATCAGACCGAGGCGGGCCGCCTTGAGCAGCCTGCGGGGCACTTTGTGCCGCTGACCTGCGACCGTCACACCGACGAGTTCGGTCTTCTCGGCCTTCCACTGCGCGCGCCGGCTACGGGTGTTCGCGCGCGACATTCTGCGCTTGGGTACGGCCATAGTCGGGCCTAACTCCTCAATGTGGGACTTGCTGGTTCGGCATGTCGCGCGGCGTGGCCGGTGGGCCGAACGGGCGACGATCGCATATCAGGATAGTCGCTGGTCCGCTTGTCGCCAAAATGGGCGTCTCGCACGAATTCCTGCCCGCCGGACGCGCCATGGGCAACCGCTCCGAAGTGGGATCCTTGACGTGACACCGACGGTACCCGATAACCTACCGGTTGGTTGGTTGGTCCGAACCGGTTAATCCCCGAATGGAGGACAGGCATGGCCTCTGCTTCCGGCGCTTCCGGCAGTTCCGGCGCCGTCCGGATCGCGAACTGCTCGGGGTTCTACGGCGACCGGCTGTCGGCCATGCGCGAGATGCTCACCGGCGGTGACGTCGACTATCTCACCGGCGACTATCTGGCCGAACTCACCATGCTGATCCTGGGTCGCGACCGGATGAAGCACCCCGACCGCGGCTACGCCAAGACCTTTCTGACGCAGCTCGAGGACTGTCTGGGCGAGGCCCGCGACCGCGGGGTCCGCATCGTCGCCAACGCAGGCGGCCTCAACCCGGCCGGCCTGGCCGACGCGATACGCGCGCTGGCCGAGCGCCTGGGCATCGACGCCCGGATCGCCCACGTGGAAGGTGACGACCTGTTGCCGCGCGCGGCCGAACTCGGGCTGGGCACCCCGCTGACCGCGAACGCGTACCTGGGTGCCTGGGGGATCGTCGATTGCCTCGACAACGGCGCCGACGTGGTCGTCACCGGCCGCGTCACGGACGCCTCGGTGATCGTGGGGGCGGCCGCGGCGCACTTCGGCTGGGAGCGCACCGACTACGACCGGCTCGCCGGCGCCGTCGTCGCCGGTCACGTCATCGAATGCGGGGTCCAGGCCACCGGGGGCAACTACTCGTTCTTCACGGAGATCCCCGACCTCACCCACGCCGGCTTTCCCCTCGCCGAGGTCAGCGCCGACGGATCCTCGGTGATCACCAAACACCCCGGCACCGGCGGCCTGGTCGACACTGACACGGTCACCGCGCAGCTGCTCTACGAGATCACCGGGGCGCGCTACGCCAACCCGGACGTCACCGCCCGGATGGACAGCGTCGAGTTGTCGTCCGACGGACCCGACCGGGTACGCATCAGCGGGGTGCGCGGCGAGGCCCCGCCGCCCACCTACAAAGTGTCGATGAACAGCATCGGCGGTTTCCGCAACTCGATGACCTTCGTGCTGACCGGCCTGGACATCGAGGCCAAGGCCGACCTGATCCGCCGGCAACTCGACGCCGCGCTCACCGTCAAGCCCGCCGAACTGCAGTGGTCCTTGGCCCGCACCGACCACCCCGACGCCGACACCGAGGAAGCCGCCAGCGCCCTGCTGCACTGTGTGGTGCGCGACCCCGACCCCGCCAACGTGGGACGCCAATTCTCCTCGGCCGCAGTCGAATTGGCGTTGGCCAGCTATCCGGGATTCCACGTGACGGCACCGCCGGGCGACGGCCAGGTCTATGGTGTGTTCACGCCCGGGTTCGTCGACATCACCCAGGTGCCGCACATCGCTGTGCGCGCCGACGGCACGCGTACCGACATCGCCTGCGCCACCGAGACGTTGGCTCTGGCGCCCGCGCCTCCCCCGCCGCTGCCCGAGCCGTTGCCGGCCGGCCCGACGCGGCGGGTACCGCTGGGTCGTATCGCGGCCGCCCGCAGCGGCGACAAGGGCGGTTCGGCCAATGTCGGGGTGTGGGTGCGCACCGACGAGCAATGGCGATGGCTGGCCAACACTTTGACCGTCGCACTGCTCAAGGAGCTGCTGCCGGAAGCGGCGGACTTCGACGTCGACCGTCACCTGCTGCCGAATCTGCGGGCGGTCAACTTCGTCATCGACGGCATCCTCGGCCAAGGCGTCGCTTACCAGGCTCGCTTCGACCCCCAGGCCAAGGGGCTTGGGGAATGGCTCCGCGGCCGCTACCTCGACATCCCGGAGAGTCTATTGTGAATCTTTGGACCACGCCCGAGCGCGAACAGTTGCGAAAGACGGTGCGCTCGTTCGCAGAACGCGAGATCCTGCCCCACGTCGACGAGTGGGAGCGCACCGGCGACCTGCCACGCGAATTGCACCGCAGTGCCGGGGCCGCCGGGCTGCTGGGCGCGAACTTCCCCGAATCTGTCGGCGGTGGCGGTGGTGACGGCGCCGACGCGGTGATCATCTGCGAGGAGATGCATCAGGCCGGAGCGCCGGGCGGCGTGTTCGCGTCGTTGTTCACGTGTGGCATCGCGGTGCCGCACATGATCGCCTCGGGCGACCAGCGGCTCATCGACTCGTTCGTTCGCCCGACGCTGGCAGGCGAGATGATCGGTTCGCTCGCGATCACCGAACCCGGGGGCGGTTCCGACGTCGGACATCTTCGGACCTCGGCGGTTCGCGACGGTGACCACTACATCGTCAACGGCGCCAAGACTTACATCACGTCCGGAGTCCGGGCCGACTATGTGGTGAGCGCGGTGCGCACCGGAGGCCCGGGCGCGGGCGGGGTTTCGCTGCTGGTGGTCGAGAAAGGTACGCCGGGCTTCGAGGTGACCCGCAAGCTGGACAAGATGGGTTGGCGGTCCTCGGACACGGCCGAGCTGTCCTACACCGACGTTCGCGTCCCGGTGGCAAACCTGGTGGACGCCGAGAACAGTGGGTTCGCCCAGATCGCCCAGGCCTTCGTCTCCGAGCGGATCGGCCTTGCCGCACAGGCCTATTCGAGCGCGCAACGCTGCCTGGACCTGACGGTGCAGTGGTGTCGCGATCGCGAAACGTTCGGTCGCCCACTGATATCGCGGCAATCGGTGCAGAACACGTTGGCCGAGATGGCCCGTCGCATCGACGTCGCCCGGGTCTACTCGCGCAGCGTGGTGGAGCGGCAGCTCGCCGGCGAGACGGACCTGATACCGCAGGTGTGTTTCGCCAAGAACACCGCGGTCGAGGCCGGCGAATGGGTGGCCCACCAAGCCGTTCAGCTGTTCGGCGGTATGGGTTACATGGCCGAATCCGAGGTCGAACGCCAATACCGGGACATGAGGATCCTGGGCATCGGCGGGGGAACGACCGAAATCCTCACTGCATTGTCCGCCAAACTGCTGGGATTCCAATCATGATTTCACCGCCTCCTTGCCCCCTCGCTGCTTCGCGGCTGGGGGTGCCCCCACATCGCTTCGCTCTGCATCGTCGGCGGTGGTCATGACCGTGCTGCAGTCCACCCTCGACGCGGAGGCCACCGCTTTCACCGACGCGGCGTCGGCGGCGATGGCGAAACTCGAGGAGATCGACAGCGAGCTGGCCAACGCGCTTGCCGGCGGCGGGGCCAAATACGTTGAGCGCCATCACGACCGCGGCAAGCTGACGGCACGTGAGCGCATCGAACTGCTGGTCGACCAGGACTCGCCGTTCCTGGAACTCAGCCCGCTGGCCGCGTGGGGCAGCGCCTTCAAGGTCGGCGCCAGCACGGTCACCGGCATCGGCGTGGTCGAAGGCGTCGAATGCATGATCGTCGCCAACGACCCGACGGTCAAAGGCGGCACCAGCAATCCGTGGACCCTGAAGAAGATCTTGCGGGCCAACCAGATCGCCTTCGAGAACCGGCTTCCGGTGATCTCCCTGGTGGAGTCCGGCGGAGCGGACCTGCCCACGCAAAAGGAAATCTTCATTCCCGGCGGACGGATGTTCCGCGACCTGACCCGGCTCTCGGCGGCCGGGATCCCTACCATCGCATTGGTGTTCGGCAACTCGACCGCGGGCGGCGCCTACGTCCCGGGCATGTCCGATCACGTGGTGATGATCAAGGAGCGCTCCAAGGTCTTCCTCGCCGGTCCCCCGCTGGTGAAGATGGCCACCGGTGAGGAATCCGACGACGAATCGCTCGGCGGCGCCGAAATGCACGCCCGGGTCTCGGGTTTGGCCGACTACTTCGCCGTCGACGAACTCGACGCGATCCGGATCGGCCGCCGCGTGGTGGCCCGGTTGAACTGGGTCAAGCGGGGGCCGAAGCCCAAACCGGTCACCGCGCCGTTGTTCGACACCGAGGAGCTCATCGGCATCGTGCCCGCGGATCTGCGCATCCCGTTCGATCCCCGGGAGGTGATCGCCCGCATCGTCGACGGCTCCGAATTCGACGAATTCAAGCCACTGTACGGGTCCTCGCTGGTGACGGGCTGGGCCCAGCTACACGGCTACCCGATCGGCATCCTGGCCAACGCGCGTGGCGTGCTGTTCAGCGAGGAGTCCCAGAAGGCCACCCAGTTCATCCAGCTGGCCAATCGCTCCGACACGCCACTGCTGTTCCTGCACAACACCACCGGCTACATGGTGGGCAAGGACTACGAAGAGGGCGGGATGATCAAGCACGGCTCGATGATGATCAACGCCGTGTCCAACTCGACCGTCCCGCACATCTCGCTGCTGATCGGCGCGTCCTACGGAGCGGGCCACTACGGCATGTGCGGCCGCGCCTACGATCCGCGGTTCCTCTTCGCGTGGCCGACGTCGAAGTCCGCGGTGATGGGCGGCGCCCAGCTTTCGGGCGTGCTGTCGATCGTGGCCCGAGCGGCCGCCGAGGCGCGTGGCCAGCAGGTCGACGAGGAGGCTGACGCGGCGATGCGGGCCGCGGTCGAGGGCCAGATTGAAGCCGAATCGCTGCCGCTCGTGTTGTCCGGGATGCTCTACGACGACGGGGTGATCGACCCGCGAGATACCCGCACCGTATTGGGAATGTGTCTGTCCGCCATCGCCAATGGCCCGATCAAGGGAACGTCGAACTTCGGCGTCTTCCGGATGTGAGCCCCATGATCACACGAGTCCTTGTCGCCAACCGGGGCGAGATCGCCCGGCGGGTGTTCGCCACCTGCCGTCGGCTCGGCGTGGGCACCGTCGCCGTCTACACCGACCCCGACGCCGGCGCGCCGCACGTCGCCGAGGCCGACGCCCGGGTGCGGCTGGACAAGACCAACGACTACCTCAACGCTGCGGCCATCATCGCCGCCGCCCGCGCCGCGGGCGCCGATGCGATCCACCCCGGTTACGGGTTTCTCTCGGAGAACGCCGAATTCGCGGCCGCCGTCCAGGACGCCGGCCTGACGTGGGTGGGCCCGCCGGTGGATGCGGTGCGCGCGATGGGCTCCAAGATCGAGTCCAAGAAGCTGATGGCCGCGGCCGGGGTGCCCGTGCTCGACGAGCTCGATCCCGACACCGTCACCGAGGCCCAGCTGCCGGTTCTGGTCAAGGCCTCGGCGGGCGGCGGGGGTCGCGGCATGCGCGTCGTTCGCGAATTGTCCGCGCTCGCCGGCGAAGTCGCTGCGGCCAGCCGGGAAGCGCAGTCGGCCTTCGGTGACCCGACGGTGTTCTGCGAGCGCTATCTGCCCACCGGCCATCACATCGAGGTTCAGGTCATGGCCGACACCCACGGCACGGTGTGGGCGGTCGGCGAACGCGAATGCTCGATTCAGCGGCGGCACCAGAAGATCATCGAGGAGGCCCCGTCGCCGTTGGTGGAGCGCACGGTGGGGATGCGCGCCAAGCTGTTCGACGCGGCCCGGTTGGCCGCCGAGGCCATCGGCTACACCGGGGCGGGGACGGTGGAGTTCCTCGCCGACGACGACGGCGAGTTCTACTTCCTGGAGATGAACACCAGGCTGCAGGTCGAACACCCGGTCACCGAAGAAACCACGGGGCTCGACCTCGTCGAACTGCAGCTCGCCGTCGCCGACGGCGACCGTCTCGACGCGCAACCTCCTGCCGCGCACGGACATTCGATTGAGGCTCGGCTCTACGCCGAGGATCCCGCCCGCAACTGGCAGCCGCAGGCCGGTCTGGTGCGCGCATTCGAGGTGCCGTCCGTCCGGGCGGAGTTCAGCTCGCTGGGGCAACGGACCGGGATCCGGCTGGATTCGGGCGTCGACGACGGATTCACCGTCTCCATCCATTACGACCCGATGCTCGCCAAGGTCATCTCGTACGCCCCGACGCGCCGTCAGGCCTCGCTGGTTCTCGCCGACGCGTTGGCCCGCGCCCGTGTGCACGGGGTACGCACCAACCGCGATCTGCTGGTGAACGTGCTGCGGCATCCGGCGTTCCTCGACGGCGCCACCGACACCGCGTTTTTCGAGACCCACGACCTGGCGCGGCTGGCGGCGCCACTGGGTGACGCCCCCGTGGTGCGCCTGTCCGCCATCGCGGCCGCGCTCGCCGATGCCGCACACAACCGTGCTGGCGCGCCGGTGTTGAGTGCGGTTCCCAGCGGTTGGCGGAACCTGTCATCGGGCCATCAGGCCAAGGCCTATCGCGACGATCAGGGTGACGAGCATCGCATTCGATACCGTTTCACCAGAACCGGATTAGCGCTTCCCGAAGACCCCTCGGTGCAGCTGGTGTCGGCCACGGCCGATGACGTCGTACTGCGGGTCGACGGGGTCGACCACGGCTTCTCGGTGCGGCGCTACGATTCCGATGTCTACGTCGATTCCGCGCGTGGACCGGTTCACCTGGTCGCGCTGCCGCGTTTCCCCGAGCCCGGTTCGACGGTCGAAAAGGGCTCGCTGGTGGCGCCGATGCCCGGCAGCGTCATCCGGCTCGGTGCCTCCATCGGCGACACCGTCACCGCCGGCCGGCCGCTGATCTGGCTGGAGGCCATGAAGATGGAACACACCATCGCGGCCCCGGTCGACGGTGTGCTCGCCGAACTCAATGTCAAGACCGGTCAGCAAGTCGAAGTTGGCGCTGTGCTGGCAAGAGTGGAAGCGCCGCAATCAGAAGGAGATCAAGCATGACCGACACCAGCTTCATCGAGAGCGAGGAGCGTCAGGCCCTACGGAAGTCGGTGGCAGCGTGGGCGGCCAACTACGGCAGCGAGTACTACCTGCGCAAGGCCCGCGCGCAGGAGCACACCGACGAATTGTGGTCGGAGGCAGGAAAACTCGGCTTCCTCGGGGTGAACCTGCCAGAGGAGTACGGCGGTGGCGGCGCCGGAATGTATGAGCTGTCGTTGGTCATGGAGGAAATGGCGGCGGCCGGTAGCGCGCTGCTGCTGATGGTTGTCTCGCCCGCCATCAACGGCACCATCATCAGCAAGTTCGGCACCGAGGAGCAGAAGAAGCGCTGGATCCCCGGCATTGCCGACGGCACGTTGACGATGGCGTTCGCCATCACCGAACCGGACGCCGGCTCGAACTCGCACAAGATCACCACGACCGCCCGCCGGGACGGCAGCGACTGGATTCTCAAGGGCCAGAAGGTCTACATCTCCGGCATCGACCAGGCTCAGGCGGTGCTGGTGGTGGCCCGCACCGAGGAGGCCAAGACCGGAAAGTTGCGCCCCGCGCTGTTCGTCGTGCCCACCGACGCCCCGGGCTTCAACTACACCCCGATCGAAATGGAGTTGATCAGCCCCGAACGCCAGTTCCAGGTCTTCCTCGACGACGTCCGGCTGCCCGGCGACGCGCTCGTCGGCGCCGAAGACGCCGCCATCGCACAGCTTTTCGCCGGGCTCAACCCCGAACGCATCATGGGCGCGGCGAGCTCCGTCGGGATGGGACGGTTCGCCCTCAGTCGGGCCGCCGACTACGTCAAAACCCGTCAGGTGTGGGGCACGCCGATCGGCGCGCACCAGGGCCTGTCACATCCGTTGGCGCAGTGCCACATCGAGGTCGAGCTGGCAAAGCTGATGCTGCAGAAGGCCGCCACCCTCTACGACTCCGGCAACGACATGGGCGCGGCCGAGGCCGCAAACATGGCCAAATACGCTGCGGCCGAGGCGGCTACGCGGTCGGTGGACCAGGCGGTCCAGTCGATGGGCGGCAACGGACTGACTAAGGAGTACGGCGTCGCGGCCATGCTGGCCTCGGCCCGGTTGGGCCGCATCGCTCCCGTCAGCCGCGAGATGGTGCTGAACTTCGTCGCGCAGACATCGCTGGGCCTGCCCCGAAGCTACTGATGGACGCTCTGGTCGAATACGCCGGGCCCGCCGACACGGGCGGGCCCTACGCGCGGCTGACGCTGAACTCGCCGCACAACCGCAACGCCCTGTCCGCCACGCTGGTCAGCCAGCTGCACGAGGGGCTGCGCGAGGCCTCCGCCGATCCGGCGGCACGGGTGGTGGTGCTGGGCCACACCGGCGGCACCTTTTGTGCCGGTGCAAATCTGAGCGAAGCCGGCGGGGGCGACCCCTTCGACATGGCCGTCGCGCGGGCCCGCGAGATGGCCGCCTTGATGCGGGCCATCGTCTCCTCGCCGCTGCCGGCGATCGCCGCGATCAACGGGCACGTCCGGGCGGGCGGATTCGGTCTGGTGGGTGCCTGCGATATCGCGGTCGCCGGGCCGCGCAGCACCTTCGCGCTGACCGAGGCAAGGATAGGCGTTGCACCGGCGATCATTTCGTTGACGCTGCTGCCGAAACTGTCGGCGCGGGCCGCGGCGCGCTACTACCTGACCGGCGAGACGTTCGATGCCGAGCGGGCTTGTGACATCGGATTGATCACCGAGGCCGCCGAGGACGTCGACGCCGCGGTCGACAAACTGGTCACCGACATCGGCCGTGGTTCGCCTCAGGGCCTCGCGGCTTCCAAGGCACTGACCACGGCCGCGGTGCTGGAAGGTTTCGACCGGGACGCCGAGCGGCTCGCCGAAGAATCGGCCCGGCTCTTCGTGTCCGACGAGGCCCGCGAAGGCATGCTGGCATTCCTGGAGAAGCGTCCGCCCAACTGGACGAGTTAGCCACCGAGAAGTTAGCCAGATGTCAAACAAAGGGCCCGGCCCGAGGGTAGGCCGCGCGGCGCGGGCGGGTGCAACGTTGCAGTTTAGCCAATCCCCTTGCGGCAAAACCTGGACGTCGTAGGCTCGTGGGTGATGAGCAACTCAACGCAACGGGATGCGGAGGACACGCGCGGCGAGCCGTCACGCGCGGCCGATACCGACCGCATCCAGATTGCGCAGCTGCTGGCGTACGCGGCCGAACAGGGCCGCCTGCAGCTGAACGACTACGAAGACCGTTTGACCAGGGCCTACGCGGCGACAACGTATGAGGAATTGGATCAGCTGCGGGCCGATCTGCCCGGCACACCGGTGAGCCCGCGCCGAGGCGGCAAGCCCAATCCGGCGCCGTCGACCCTGCTGCTGGCGTTGATGAGCGGCTTCGAGCGCCGCGGCCGATGGAACGTCCCGAAGAAGCTCACCACCTTCGCCCTGTGGGGCAGCGGGGTGCTCGATCTGCGCTACGCCGACTTCACTTCGACCGAGGTCGACATTCACGCGATGTCGATCATGGGTGTGCAGAACATTTTGCTGCCGCCCGAGGTCAACGTCGAGGTCCACGGCCGCGGCGTGATGGGAAGCTTTGACCGCGCCGTCCTCGGCCAGGGCACGCCCGGCGCCCCGACCGTCCACATTCGTGGCTTCTCGCTATGGGGCGGGGTCGGCATCATTCGTAAGGCCCGCCGCCCGCGCGGTTAGCAGAGGCGGTTAGTCGGGCACGTAATCGAACGTGTCGGGGTTGGGGCCGCTGCGTCCCGATTCGCCCTTGTCCAGAGCCGAGATCGCGTCCATGTCGGAGTCGTCCAACTCGAAGTCGAACAGCTCGAAGTTGGCTTTTACTCGTTCCGGCGTCACCGATTTCGGGAAGACGATGTCGCCCCGCTGGATGTGCCAACGCAACACCACTTGCGCCGCCGATTTGTCGCGGGCGTCGGCGATGCGGTTGATCACCGGATCGTCGAGCACGCGGCCTTGAGCTATCGGCGACCACGCCTCGGTGGCGATGCCGTGCTCGCGTCCGTACGCGCGCACTTCGTCGTTGCTGAAGTAGGGGTGCACCTCGATCTGGTTGACCGACGGGACGGTGTCGGTCTCGTTGGCGAGCCGTTGCAGATGTGGCACTTGGAAATTCGAGACACCGATGCTGCGGGCGCGTCCGTCGCGCGCGAACTCTTCGAAGACCTTCCACGTCGAGACGAAGTCGCCGTCGTAGAGCGTGGGCAGCGGCCAGTGGATGAGGAACAAATCGACGTAGTCGGAATCCAGCTTCTTCAGCGTCTCGTCGAAGGCGCGACGGGCGTCGTCTGGCTTGTGAAATCCGTTGTTGAGCTTGCTGGTGACGAAGACCTCACCGCGGTCGACACCCGCATCGCGAATGCCTTGTGCGACTTCCTTTTCGTTGCCGTACATCTCGGCCGTGTCGATGTGGCGGTATCCGATCTCGAGCGCCTTCTGCACCGCCGCGGCCGTCTCGTCGGGCTTGATCTGGAACACACCGAAACCCAGCTGCGGAATGCTGACACCGTCGTTGAGTTCGATCGTTGGAACCTGGCTCATGCATCTCCTCCTTCAGGAGTCCCTGTACCCAGTCCGGAGCACACCTATCCCCCGACTGGTGCCGCCACGCGCGGCGCAACGGTCAGCGGCGGCGAGACCGCAGGTAGTCGCCCACCACGGCCGCGCCCAATCCATCGAGATCGGGCACCACGACCCGCCCCTCGACGCGGCGGGCGACCTGGTCGATGAACCGTGCAAGGCCCGGGTCGCTGCCCAGCCGGAAGATGGTGATCTGGGCGCCCAGCCGCGCCATCTCGTCGAAGCCTCGCACGGTGTGCGCGATGGTCCGCGGATGCGGTGGGTAATCGAAGAACACGGTCGTGCCGTCGCCGTCGAAGTCCTCCAGGTGCGCGGTGGGCTCACCGTCGGTCACCACCAGCACCACGGGCTGGGCATTCGGATGCCGGCGCAGGTGCCGACCGGCCAGCGCCAGCGCGTGATGCAGGTTGGTGCCCTGCTCGTACACGCCCTCGAGCCCGGTGAGCTCCGCGGCGGTCACCGTCCGGGCGTATCGGCCAAAGGCGATGATCTGCAAGGCATCCGAACGAAAACGCGTACACACCAGGTGGTTGAGCGCCAGCGCCGTCTGCTTCATGGGCAGCCACCGATTCTCCATCACCATGGAGAACGAGGTATCGACCAGCAGCGCGACCGCGGCCTGCGTACGTGTTTCCGTCTCGGAGACCTCGACGTCGTCGACGGTGATCTTCAACCGCGCGTCGCCGCCGTCCAGCGTGGCGGTTCCCGCTTGCCGCAGAACGGCGTTGGTCAATGTGCGGGAGATGTTCCACGGTTCGGTGTCACCGAACTGCCAGGGCCGGGTGGCGCCGGTGAGTTCGCCGGCCGCTCCCGCGCGCCGATGGTCGCGCTCACCGCGGCGCCCGGAAAGTTGTTGTGCCACATCACGTAGCGCCGTCTCGCCGAGGCGGCGCATGGCCTTGGGTGACAACCGCCACTGGCCGTCGGAGCCGCGGTCCAAAAACCCCTGATTGACCAGCGCGCGTTCCAATTCGGCAAGGGTGCGGGCGTCGACGGCCGCCTCGTCCCCGAGCTGGCGCGCCAGCGCATCCAGGTCGACGTCGTCCATGGTGGCGCCCGGATAGCTCTGCGACAGCTGCTCGGCCACTTGCTCCAGCTCGGCGATGTCGGACAGCGCCTGGGTGCCCTCGCCCATCCCGAACGGATTGTCACCGGAGAACTGCTCGGACCCGCTCCAGTCCTCTCCCGGGCGCGCCGCCTGCAGATGCGCATCGAGCCGGTTCAGCGCCTGCATCAGCGACGGTGACCCAAAAGCCTGCTGCGCCAAAGCATCCAGCTCCGCACGCTGCTCTGCGCTCAAGCTGTTGCGAAAACGCTGCGCGGCGGCGGCACGCTTGGCCAGCGAGTCCAGCAATTCATCGACGTTGCGCGGGTTCTCCGGAAAGAACTCGCCGTGTTTGTCCATGAAGTCTTCGAAGTCCCGTTGGGTGTCCTCGCCGCGGGCGTGCTTGTCCAGCAGGTCGTTGAGGTCGTTGAGCATGTCGTTGACCCGCTGGCGATCCTCGTCGGTGGCGCCTTCCAGCGCCTGCTTCATGCCCGCGAAGCGTTGGTCCAGCATTTCGCGACCGAGCAGATCCTTGATCTGGTCGTACTTTTCGCGTGCCTCGCCGCTGCGCCAGTTGTAGTCGGAGAGCTCCTGGACCGCCTTGGCCGGCGACGACGGCAGCGCGTCCAGCTGCAGTTCGCCGAAGCGGGCGTCGTCATCGAGCGCGCGGGCCAGCTCCTTGCGCTCGGCCAGCACGGCCTCGTCCAGGAGTTTCTTGATCTCCTGGAGCGTCCCATCCAAGTTGTTGCGCCGCAACAACTCCCGTCGTCTCCGGTTCGCCTCGGCGGCCAGCCGGTCGGCGCCTGTCATGTTCTTGGTGCCGCGGCGCAGCAGCTCGGACAGCGCACGGCGCGGCGACGTGCCGGCCATGACATCCTGGCCGATCTGTTCGAGCGCCTCGCGCAGATCCACCGGTGGGGCCAGCGGGTCGGGCCCGCCGGTGTACGCCGAGTAGCGCGAGGAGTGCCCTCTAGCCATAGACGGTCTGGCCCTCCTCGGATACCTTGTCGATGCGCTTGGCCAAATACAGGGCCTCGAGCGCCAGTTCCAGCGCCGCGGCGCGTTCGCCTTCCGACTGCGCGCCGAGCTTGGCGGCAATCTTGTCCACCACCGGCAGGCTCGGCACCGCGGCAAGCACATCTTTGGCCGAGACCCGCTCGCCCGTCGTGACCGCCGAACCGCCCTCGACCGCGGCCACCAGCGAGCCGACGTCGATGCCGCCCAACGCCCGGGACGCGGTGTCCGCGGTGGCCCGGCGCAGCAGGTGTTCGAGCACGGCCTGTTCGCGGCCTTCCTCGCCGGATTCGAATTCCAGCTTGCCGCGCAGGACGTCGATCACCGTGCCCAGATCGACGACCCGGGCCACCGGGTCGGTCTCCCCCAACACAGCGCCGCGGTGTCGCGCCGCGGCGGCGACCGTCTCGGCGGCGGCGATCGCGAACCGCGCCGACACCCCGGAACGTTGATCGACGGAGTTGGACTCCCGCAGATAGCGCGCGAATCGGGCGATTATCTGCATGAGGTAGTCGGGGACCTGGGCGGACAGGTGCGCTTCCTGCGCGACGACACCGACTTCCGCTTCGAGCTCAAGCGGGTAGTGAGTCCGGATCTCCGCTCCGAAACGGTCTTTGAGCGGGGTGATGATGCGTCCGCGGTTGGTGTAGTCCTCGGGGTTGGCGCTGGCGACCACCAGCACGTCCAGCGGCAGCCGCAGAGTGTAGCCGCGGACCTGGATGTCGCGTTCCTCCATCACGTTGAGCATCGACACCTGAATGCGCTCGGCGAGGTCGGGCAGTTCGTTGACCGCGACGATGCCGCGGTGGGCGCGGGGGATCAGTCCGTAAGCGATGGTTTCCGGGTCCCCCAGGCTGCGGCCCTCGGCGACCTTGATCGGGTCGATGTCGCCGACCAGGTCGGCGACGCTGGTGTCCGGGGTGGCGAGCTTCTCCGTGTAACGCTCGCTGCGGTGCTTCCACTCGACCGGCAGGTCGTCGCCCAGGGTGGCGGCCTTGCGGATGGACTCCGGCGTGATCGGCGAGAAGGGGTGCTCGCCCAGTTCGGCACCGGCGATCACCGGCGTCCACTCGTCCAGCAATCCGGTCAGCGCGCGCAACAACCGGGTCTTGCCCTGGCCGCGTTCACCGAGCAGGACCAAGTCGTGGCCCGCGATCAGCGCGCGCTCCAGCTGGGGCAAGACGGTGTCGTCGAATCCCAGAATGCCCGGCCAGATGTCATCTCCCTCGGCGAGCGCGGTGAGCAGATTTTCGCGGATTTCCTGCTTGACTCCCCGTTCACGGTGACCGGCGGCACGCAGTTCGCCGACGGTGCGGGGCAGGTTGGTCGGTGAGATCACCACTCCACGCTACGACGCGCGCTCGGACGCGTCATGCCAAGGGCGTTCACCTAACGCTTATTGACACCCACGTCGCGGCGCGCACCATGACTAATGCGCGAAGTGACGCGCCCCAGTGAGATACAGCGTGATGCCCGCGTTGGTGGCCGCCGCGGTCACCTCGTCGTCGCGCACCGATCCGCCGGGGTGCACGATCGCCTCCACTCCGGCGCCGGTCAGCGTCTCGAGTCCGTCGGGGAACGGGAAGAACGCGTCCGAGGCCGCGACCGCACCGGGCACCCGCTCACCGCCGCGTTCGACGGCAAGCCGCGCGGCGTCGACCCGGTTCACCTGACCCATGCCCACGCCGATGGTGGCGCCGCCGCCGGCGATCACGATCGCGTTCGATTTCACGGCCCGGCACACGCGCCATGCGAACACCAGGTCGGCCAGCGTCGCCGGATCGGCGGGGGAGCCGGTGGCCAGAGTCCAGTTCACCGGGTTGTCGCCGTGCGCGTCCAGCTCGTCGCGCTGCTGTACCAACAGGCCACCGCTGATCGGCCGCAGCTCGGTGCCGCCGCTGAGCGGCTCCGAACCCACCAGCACCCGAATGTTCTTCTTGCGGGTCAACACCTCGAGCGCGGCCGGCTCGTAGGCCGGGGCCACGATGACCTCGGTGAAGATGGTGCTGACGTAT
Organism: Mycobacterium sp. NGS58; assembly: GCF_059812385.1. Classification (NCBI taxonomy): domain Bacteria; kingdom Bacillati; phylum Actinomycetota; class Actinomycetes; order Mycobacteriales; family Mycobacteriaceae; genus Mycobacterium; species Mycobacterium sp. NGS58. Next base: position 130,912 of record NZ_JCALCO010000003.1, read on the forward strand.
TCGGCCATTTCCAGGCTGACCTCGGTGTTGGCCGCGATGACCCCGCCGAACGCACTCAGGGGATCACATTCGTGCGCCTTGCGATGCGCATCCGCGACCGATGTCGAGATGGCGATCCCACACGGGTTGGCGTGCTTGATGATCGCCACGCAGGTCTGCTCGTGGTCGAAAGCGGCCCGCCAGGCCGCGTCCGCATCGGTGAAGTTGTTGTAGGACATCTCTTTTCCGTGCAGCTGCTCGGCCTGCGCCAGTCCCGGCCACGCGGCAGGGTCGCTGTAGAGCGCGGCCTGCTGGTGCGGGTTCTCGCCGTAGCGCAGCATCGCCGAGCGCCGCCAGCTGCGGCCCAGCCACTTCGGGAAAGTCGTCGGCGGGTGTTCGGGGGCCAGTGTCGACTCCATCCAGCTCGCGACCGCGGTGTCGTATTCGGCGGTGTGCGCAAACGCGAGCGAGGCCAGCTTTTTACGCTCGGCGAGGCTGAAGCCGCCTTCGCGTACCGCGGCGAGCACGCCGTCGTAGCCCCGGGGATCGGTAATCACCGCCACACTGGGATGGTTCTTCGCCGCGGCCCGCACCATCGACGGGCCGCCGATGTCGATCTGTTCGACGCATTCGTCGATGCTGGCTCCGGAGTCGACGGTCTCGGTGAAGGGGTACAGGTTGACGACGACGAGCTCGAACGCGGCGATGCCGAGCTCCTCGAGTGCGGCGGCGTGCTCGGGTTTGCGAAGGTCGGCCAGCAGGCCCGCGTGCACGCGCGGGTGCAGTGTCTTCACCCGGCCGTCGAGCACCTCGGGAAAACCGGTCAGCTCCTCGACCCGGGTCACCGGAATGCCTTTGTCGGCAATGACCTTCGCCGTGGATCCGGTCGAGACGATCTCGACGCCCGCACTCGCCAGCCCCTGCGCGAGGTCGACCAACCCGGTCTTGTCGTACACGCTGATCAAGGCGCGCCGGATCGGCCGTTTGGCGTCTTCGCGCCAGTCATCCGTGCTCATCGGTTCATCGCCTTTCCGATCGTCGCTCTTCTCCCGACCAGGGTCAGGCCGCCTGTCGCGATCCCGGCCACCACGTCCACCAGTAGCTTCCGTTCGGTGACTTTGATGCGTTCGTGCAAGGTCTCTTCGGTGTCGCCATCGAGCACCGGAACGGATTCCTGCGCCAGAATCGGCCCGGTGTCCGTCCCGGCGTCCACCAGGTGCACCGTACAGCCTGTGAGCTTCACACCGTAGGCCAGCGCGTCGGCCACGCCGTGCGCACCCGCGAACGCCGGCAGCAGCGTCGGGTGCGTGTTGATGACGCGGCCCTGGAATCGCGAAAGAAATTGTGGCCCAAGTATTTTCATGAATCCGGCGGAGACCACCAGGTCGGGCGAGTGCGCGGCGGTGGCCTCGGTGATGGCCGCGTCCCAGGCGTCGCGGTTTGCGTGGTCGCCGAGGCGGACGGTGAACGCGGGCACGCAGGCGGACGCGGCGATCTCAATGGCCAAGCAATCGCGATCGGCGCCGACGGCGACCACCCGAGCGGGGTAGTCCGCGACGGCCGACGTCAACAGAGAACTCAGCAGCGATCCGGTGCCCGACGCCAGCACCACCACCCGTGCCGGTGCGTTCGGAGGCACACGGAGCGGTTCGACCACATCGGCGAGCCTACTGTCGGCGTAGTCGCCCTGACGATCAGGCTGGCCGCAGGGCAATTGCCCGCCTTTGAGCGACAATCGCCCGGTACAGCGCCCGCCCGCGCCGTGGCTGCCGCTGCGAGGCGGGCAAAAGCCCTAATCTCCGGGGTCTCGCTCGGGGGCCCCCGGCTCCGGCTCGGCGGGAGGCTGGTCGTCGACCGGCGCGTCGGGTTCGGCGTAGGCGACCGGCGCGCCGGAGTCGGCGGCGTCAGCCGGGGCACCGGATTCCGACGTGTCGTCCGGGGCATCGCCCGGGCCGACCACATCGGCCGGCGCCTCGGCGGCCGGGTCGACCGCAATCGCGTCCTCCCCCGCCGCGTCCCCGCGAGGCCGATCGTCATCGAAAACGCCCGTCAAGTCCGCGGATTCCTCGGTCACCGCGGCGGGTGCGGGCCTGGCCTTGAGCCGACGGGGACGACGCCTGACCCCACCGCTCATCACCACGGTGACCCCGCCGACGACCGCGAACCAGAAGAAGACGCCGATGAGCAACGCACCCTGATCCACACCGACGTGGCCGAAGTTGCCCAGCTGGCCACTGCCGGCGTACGCGAGCAGCGACATCACCAGCGCCCCTATGACCGCGGCGACCAGCAACTTGGCCGCGGCGGCCAGCGGCGGCAGCGCGCGCCGGGCGCACTGCTGGCCGACCGCCACACCGGACGACGCGCCGATGATCAATAGCGCCACCCAAACCGGCCCCAACGGAGGCCTGGGGACGGCGGCCAGCACCGGCAAGGCCGGGATGTCGCCACCGAACACGGTGAACGAACTGAATGTCGCGAACCCGATGTGCGCGCTGGACCCGACGGCCATCGCCGCGGTGCCCACAATCACGTTGGGCGCGTAGAGCATTGACAACAGGGTGAGGCTGAACTCCCCGAAGATCGAATCGGTGATGCCGTAGAGGTCCTGCATTGTCGACCAGTGCACGACCAGCGATCCCGCCGTCACCAGGCCGGAGAGTCCGAGCAACGCGAGCAGGCCGGCGGTGGCGGCGCGCAGGGACTCGCCCAGCCAAAACGGCAGTGGCGACGCCGCCAACGCGCGTGGGCCTACCCGGGACCACACACCGATCCCGGCGCCGGCGGCATGAACCACGAGCACGCTGAGGAAAGCGCGCAGCGCGCTGGGCGTCTGCAGCTCGGTGATCACCGACGACGCGTCGTGGATGACGGCCAGGGCGATCGCCGTCAAAAAGAGCGGACCGCCCAGTGCCGAGGCGATGACCCAGCGGACGACCAGCCATGACGAGCGGGGCGTGGTAGCGCGTGCCGTGTTGCGTGCGGTCGCCCAGACCATCAGAAGGACCGGCAGCAGCGGCATCACACCCAGTTCGCGGCCACCGATCGACACAGGGACCTGGTGCACTCCCAGCCACATGCTGGCGATGGCGCCCAGCGCACCGGTCATGTCGCTGTTGGCGATCAACAGCTGGATCAGCGTGACCGCGGCGATGATGACCAAAGCCACCACCGCCGGGGCGAACGCGACCCTGGCGAGGTCACGCGCCTGGCGAGCGCCTGCTGCCCGGTTGTCCTCCACCCGTGTCACTCTGGGGCACGTCCCCGACTAGGCGCGACAGCGCACGGTTAGGAGGGCGCTGGCCCAGACGGTGACGACGGCGACTGCTGCTCGTGGCCGTGCTGACCCCCACCCTGCTCGGAGAAGTTGGTCGTCGCGGAACCGGCATCCGATCCACCGGCGTTCGGCGGCGGGCTGAAGCTGGGGAAGCCGGTGGGCGGTGTGGACGAGCCGTGCTGCGCGGACGGCTGGGGGCTCGACTGCGGCGAGGGCTGAGCGCCGAAACCGCCGGTCGGAACGCCGCTCTGGGTGGGCGCCGAGCTCGGCGTGTAGCCGCCGTACTGCGACCCGTATCCCTGCGGCGACTGCTGCTGGCCGCCGTGCTGCTGAGCACCCGGCTGCTGACCGTAGTAAGGCTGCTGACCATACTGCCCGTATTGCCCGTACTGGCCGTATTGCGCGTAGGGGTCGTACTTGGGCCGCGGCGCCGGCGCGGTGATCACCCCGGATTCCAGCAGGACTACGACCACCGCGGCGATGGCTTGCAGCACGACGGCCGCCACCAGCGGCCACATCGCCCAGCCGATCGAGAAACCGGCGGGCAGGTTGATCGTCTCGGTGATGGCCAGCAAGGCACCCAGAACCGCGATCACCGCGACGATTCCCGGATAGTTCTTGGTCTTCGGCAGCAGGCCGAGCCCGGCGAGCAGAGCGGCCAGCACCGCGACCACTACCGCGGTGCCCGCGTCGCCGGCGCGTCCGCCGATGCCCGGGCCGAGGTCGGCGCCGATGGTGAAGGTGGGACCGAAGTTCAGGAGGTAGGCCGCCAGTCCGAGGACCACCACCGCGATGTTCAGGTAAAACGGCAGCTTGCTCGTTCCGTCGTCATCTTTGGCGAAGGACGGTGTGCCGCCCGCATAGGTGCCGCCGGGTTGCGCCGGTGGATAGCCCGGGCTTCCGGGAGAGTAGGTCATGACTCCTCCTGTTGCTTCCAGTGCCTTCAACTGCCTGGCGGTCGCCACGGTTGCAGTGCAACGCTGTGCTTGCGGGCGCCTCGCTGCGTTAGCGACGCGGTCGATCACCCACGCTAGCGCACGTGTGGTGGCCCGTGCCGTTGCCACTGGCTTGGACGGCGCGGCCCACACCGGCGCCGCGGCGGGCCGCTCGCGAGACGGTCCGTGTCATTACGGCTTGCTCAGCGGAGGTAGAACACGTTCTAATTCTCTGCATGGATTACGGGCTTGTGCTTTTTACCAGCGATCGCGGCATCTCCCCGACGAAGGCCGCGAAGCTGGCCGACGATCACGGCTTTGCGACCTTCTACGTGCCAGAACACACTCACATCCCGGTGAAGCGCGAGGCAGCTCACCCCACGACGGGCGACGAATCGCTGCCCGACGATCGCTACATGCGGACACTAGACCCATGGGTAAGCCTGGGCGCAGCGTGCGCGGTCACGTCCCGGGTGCGGCTGTCCACCGCGGTGGCCCTTCCGGTCGAGCACGACCCGATCACCTTGGCGAAAAGTATTGCCACCCTTGACCACCTGTCCGGCGGCAGGGTCAGCCTGGGCGTCGGGTTCGGCTGGAACACCGACGAACTCGCCGACCACAACGTGCCCGCGGGCCGGCGCCGCACCATGCTGCGCGAATACCTCGAAGCGATGCGGGCGCTGTGGACCGAGGAAGAGGCCGAGTACGACGGCGAATTCGTGAAATTCGGCCCAAGCTGGGCGTGGCCCAAACCCGTGCAATCGCACATCCCGGTGCTCGTGGGCGCCGCGGGCACCGAGAAGAACTTCAAGTGGATCGCGCGCAGCGCCGACGGCTGGATCACCACCCCGCGCGATTTCGACATCGACGAGCCGGTCAAGCTGCTGCACGACACCTGGGCGGCGGCGGGCCGCGGCGGGGCTCCCCAGATCGTGGCGCTGGACTTCAAGCCGGTGCCCGAGAAGCTGGCCAAGTGGGCAGAGCTGGGGGTGACCGAGGTGCTGTTCGGCCTGCCGGATAGGTCCGAGGACGAGGTGGCCGCCTACGTCGAGCGGTTGGCGGGCAAGCTCTCGGCGATGGTTTAGGTCGTCGCGGGCACGACGGGTCCTAGCCCAGGGAAGCCCTGTTTCCGTTGTCGGTCGACCACACCGAGATTTCCGCCCCCAGTGGGTCGCCGTCGCTCATCAACGCGACGAGGTCGTCGTCGTCGGTGGTCGCCATGAATCGCATGTCGTCCGCGGCGAGCCTGCCGACGATGATGCCGGTGCGCACAGGCCAGTCGTAGCGCACGGAGTAGGTCTCGATGGTCGCCGCGCCGTCGGGTGTCTTCGTGACGTCGACCTTTGGCAGCGCGTCGATCTCCTTCTTCAGCTCCGCGCAGTTGTCGGTGCGCCAGTTCACCGGTGTAGTCGAGTAGATACCGACCGAGTACTTGCTCATGATGCCGCCGTTGGCGCCGACGAGGCCGAATCGCCCTGGCTTGTCCCGCATCTGGGCGACCGTCTCGGCGATACCGTGCAGCGAGTAGCTGTTGCCGGGACCGCCGAAGTATGGCAATCCCCCGGTCAGGGTCAGGCCGCGCGCGTCGTCGCCGTCGATGCCCAGGGCGTCGCAGATGACGAACACCGGGAACGGGAAGCAGCTGTACAGATCGAAGGTGTCGATGTCGTCGACGCCGATTTGAGCTACCCGCAACGCTTCTCGGGCCGCGTGGACCGCGGCGGGACTGGCACCGAGGTCGACGCGATCGAGCATCGCCTGTTCGATCATGTCCGAGTGGCCGTGCACGAAGACCCACTTCTCCTCCGGCACGCCCAAACGGGTCGCCGCCTCCACTGATGTCAGCACCGCCGCCGCGCCCTGGTTGACCTGATCGCGAGCGACAAGCAGACGGGGGTAGGGATCACAGATCATTCGGTTGTCGTCGGTGATCGTGACGATCTCCTCGACCGACCGGTCGACCGGCGATGACGAAAGCGGGTTCTTGGCAGCCACTTTGGACATCGGTGCGAACAATTGGGCCATCTCGCGCCGATAGTCGGCCACGCTGAACCCGAGACGGGCGCGGCGGGCGTTTTCCAACAGCCCGTACTGCACGGGAGCCCCGGTCAGGCCGTGCTGGATCGTGTAGTCGTCGATGTAGCTGGAGATCTGGTGGCCCCGATCCTCCAGTTGGCCCTCGACGTGTTCGGTGAAGTCGGGCTTGTCATCGCGGTTGGCGAAGTAGCGGGCCGTCGAACCCGGCTCCGAGCCCATGATCAGTACGACATCGGCGGCGCCCGCCGCGATTGCGCTGCCCGCCTCAGTGACGAGCTTCTGCGGCCCCTGCCCACCGACCGGTTCGAGCACCACGCGGGCGGGATCGCCGCCGAGCCGGTTCATCACCGAACGGGGGTAGTTGTTCGACTTGCCGAGCCTCGCCGGCATCGGTCCGGAGATCTCGAACTGCCGCAGCGCGAAGACCGTGTCGACGGCCTTAGCAACGCTTTTGGCGCCGGTGTCGGCGAGAGCCGCCCGCGCGGCCTCGGTCGCGAGGTCGACCGCGGACATGCCCCGATAGTCGGGGTCGTCGATGCGCTCGGTGAACTGGCCGACCCCGACGAGCACCGGAGTTCGCGGATCGACCGCCATTACAAACCTCCCGGCAACTGTTAGTTCGACAGGCTAACCGATGGCTGGCACCAAAACGAAACTGCGGCCAGCTCGCGGAGTGAAATCGCGATCTGACCGCAGTCTCGGGTCTCGGAAAGGACTACAGGCTCTGCAGGATCTTCCGGGCCAGCTCCGCCGTCTCCGACGGCGTCTTGCCGACCTTGACGCCGGCGGCCTCGAGGGCCTCCTTCTTGGCGGCCGCGGTGCCCGACGAGCCGGACACGATGGCGCCCGCGTGGCCCATCGTCTTGCCCTCCGGGGCGGTGAATCCCGCGACGTAGCCGACGACCGGCTTGGAGACGTTGGCCTTGATGTAGTCGGCCGCACGCTCCTCGGCGTCGCCGCCGATCTCGCCGATCATCACGATGACCTTGGTGTCGGGGTCCTTCTCGAACGCCTCGATGGCGTCGATGTGGGTGGTGCCGATCACCGGGTCACCACCGATCCCGATCGAGGTGGAGAAGCCGAAATCGCGCAGCTCGTACATCATCTGGTAGGTCAGGGTGCCGGACTTCGACACCAGCCCGACCGGGCCGGGGCCGCTGATGTTGGCGGGCGTGATGCCGGCCAGGGCCTCGCCCGGGGTGATGATGCCGGGGCAGTTCGGCCCGATGATGCGCGTCTTCTGCCCCTTGTCGACGTTGTAGGCCCACGCAAACGCGCTGTCCTGCACCGGGATTCCCTCGGTGATGACTACCAGCAGCGGGATCTCGGCGTCGATGGCCTCGATGATCGCGTCCTTGGCGAACTTCGGCGGCACAAAGACGACCGACACGTTCGCGCCGGTCTCCTTCATCGCTTCGGCGACGGTGCCGAACACCGGCAGCTCGACGTCCTTGCCGACCGGATCCACGTGCGACACGGTGGTTCCGGCCTTGCGCGCGTTCACGCCGCCCACCACCTGGGTGCCGGCCTTGAGCATGAGCGCGGTGTGCTTGGTGCCCTCACCGCCGGTGATGCCCTGGACGATGACCTTGGAGTCTTTGTTCAAGAAGATCGACATGGCTTGGCTCCCCTACTTGTTCGCCAGCTCGGCGGCTTTGTCGGCACCGGCGTCCATGGTCTCGGCCTGGATCACCAGCGGGTGGTTGGCTTGGGCCAGGATGCGGCGGCCTTCGTCGACGTTGTTGCCGTCGAGCCGGACCACGAGCGGCTTGTTGGCCTCGTCGCCGAGCATGTTCAGCGCGGTCACGATCCCGTTGGCGACGGCGTCGCACGAGGTGATACCCCCGAACACGTTCACGAACACGCTCTTGACCTGCTTGTCGTTCAAGATGACGTCCAGGCCCGCGGCCATCACCTCGGCCGACGCGCCACCACCGATGTCGAGGAAGTTGGCCGGCTTCACGCCGCCGTGCTTCTCGCCCGCGTAGGCGACGACGTCGAGCGTCGACATCACCAGACCGGCACCGTTACCGATGATGCCGACCGAGCCGTCCAGCTTGACGTAGTTGAGGTCGTGCTCCTTGGCCTTGAGTTCCAGCGGATCGGTGGCCTCGCGGTCCTCGAACTCGGCGTGGCCGGGCTGGCGGAAGTCGGCGTTAGCGTCCAAAGTGACCTTGCCGTCCAGCGCCAGAATCTGGTCCTGCGGGTCGCGCACCAGCGGGTTGACCTCGACCAGGGTGGCGTCCTCGGCGACGAAGACCTCCCAGAGCTTGTTGATGGTCACCGCCGCGGCGTCGAGCACCTCGGCGGGCAGGTGGCCCTGCTCGGCGATGGAACGCGCGGTAGCCAGGTCGACACCCTTGACGGCGTTCACCGGGACCTTGGCCAGCCGCTCCGGCTTGGTCGCCGCGACCTCCTCGATCTCCATGCCGCCCTCGACCGAGCACATCGCCAGGTAGGTGCGGTTGGCGCGGTCGAGCAGGAAGGAGATGTAGTACTCCTCGGCGATGTCGCTGGCCTCGGCGACCAGCAGCTTCTTCACGACGTGTCCCTTGATGTCGAGACCGAGGATGTTCTTGGCGTGCTCGTAAGCGTCTTCGGGCGTCGCCGCGTACTTGACGCCACCCGCCTTGCCGCGTCCACCGACCTTCACCTGCGCTTTGACCATCACCGGACGGCCGATTTCGGTCGCGATCTCGCGAGCGCCCTCGGCGGTGTCGGTCACGCGTCCCGGCGTAGTCGGTACGTTGTGCTTGGCGAACAACTCTTTTGCTTGATACTCGAAAAGGTCCATGGACTCTCTGTCTTCGCTCGACTCAACAACTAGGCCTCTTGGTGGGCGCTGCCGCACTCGGCAACTCGCACGGACGAACTGTATCCACCCCTCAACCGCCCACTACGGCCGCGTCCGCCGATGTGGCACAGCTCACGAGCGAGGGGTTGACCGTCCGCGTGATCCAAATCACAATTCCGCCCGGATTTTCCATCGAGGTTGCCAGCCCCGCGCGTTAGCGGATACCTTCCTAGGGTCCAGATAACGTTATGGTCACGATACGAGGACATTTCAGGTTGTCCCAGCACCGTTTTGCCCGGTCTTCTGCCGTAACTGAAGGCGTCGTGAGGGTGGGTCGCGCGGCAGGCGCCCGATGGGCCGAAGCCCCGCATCGCACCGAAGTCACGGAAATCCTTCCGCTCGACGGCTTTGACTTCGACGACTTCGATTTCAGCGACGACGCCGGCGAGCTCGGTGACCTGGACTTCAGCAACGACTCTCCCTTCGACAACGAAGCGCAGGTGCTGCTGGCACCCGAACTCGACGACCTGCACGAGGCCGACGACGTGCGCCCAGTCTGGCTGGCCGCACCCGTCACCGAGGTGCTGCCCCGGGTGATCGTCGAGCCGCGCGGCGAGCGACGTCCGGCCCGCTCACACACCGACGTCGTAGGCGTCCGCCGCGCAGGACAACACCGCAAGCAACCGACCAGCGCGGCCCGGGGCCGCCTGCTGATCTCGGCGATGGCGGCAGGTGCCGCCGCCGCGGCCGCCCACACGGCCACCGGCCACGCCGACACCCCCAAGACCGACGCCGTGCTGACCGCCAATGCGTCGGCGCTCACCGGCGGGGCGGGCACCAACACCGTCCGCGGGCCGCAGGTGATCGCCGCCGCGCCGGCGGCCACCGCCGCGCTGCACAACCAGGAGCTCGCCAAGGGTGTCGCCTTCGCCAACGACCGCGCCGAGCGCGAGGCGCGGCTCTCCCAGCCGCTCTACGTGATGCCGACCAAGGGCATCTTCACCTCCAACTTCGGCTACCGCTGGGGCGTGCTGCACGCCGGTATCGACCTGGCCAACTCCATCGGGACACCGATCTACGCGGTGTCCGACGGCGTGGTCGTCGACTCCGGTCCGGCGAGCGGCTACGGGATGCTGGTCAAGCTGCGCCACGCCGACGGGACGGTCACGCTCTACGGCCACATCAACACCACGCTCGTCAGCGTCGGTGAGCGCGTGATGGCCGGCGACCAGATCGCGACGATGGGCAACCGGGGCAATTCCACCGGCCCGCACCTGCATTTCGAGGTGCTGCAGGGCGGCACCGAACGAATCGACCCCGTGCCGTGGCTCGCTAAGCGTGGTCTTACAGTCGGCAACTACGCTGGCTGAGGTGACCGAGCCGAACGAAGAACCTTCCGGTCCGCGTCCGTCTGAGCCCACGCCCGAGCACGATCCGCCCTCCGACTCACGGACCCGGATCATCCGGCGCGCGCCCACCGGGCCCATCCCGACCACGCCGGACGCCCCGACCACACACATCGCCCCCCAGTCGCCGCCATACCGCGCCGGTTCTCGTGCGGGTCGCACCGGTTATGCCGGAGTACCGGCCCTTGAGCCCTCCGATCGGACGGCCGTCGCCGCGTGCGCGGTGAGCATCATCAGCGGCTGGGCCACGTCGGTGGTGGCCACCGATCTGATCGCCGGTTGGTGGCGAACCGATCGCCTGTTCTGCATCGCGGTCGCGTTCCTGGCAATGGTGTTCGCGGGCACCACGGTGTCCGGCGTGATCATGCTGCTGCAGCGCCGCTCGATCAGCCGCTACCTTCTGATGGCCGGCGCGCTGGTCGCCTTTCTCACCTACGTCGGGGTGTTCATCGCCGGGGCCCGGGTCGCGTGGGTGGTGCACCTGCTGCCGATCTTGCCGATCGCCACGGTGGTGCTGGTGCTGCTTCCGCAAACCAAACGCTGGCTAGAGGCCTGACCTTCGCCGAACCTGCACCGAGGGGGACGATTTCGCCGATTTTCCAACCGGAGTGCACGTTCGACGCGGTTGATCGTCGCCCCGGGGCTAGATCTTGCTGAGCGGGGCGTGGTTGTGCATCAGCTTCACCCGGCCCGAGCTGCCGAAGTCGATCAGCGACATCGCCGATTCTCCGACGCCGGACACCTCCTCCACCCGGCCCAGCCCGTACTTGTCGTGCGTCACCCGGTCGCCCGGTGCGAGCACCAATAGCGGGCGTTTGCTCATCCCCGAGCGGGTCGGGGCGGCCCGCGGCGTGCCGAACCGGCCGGCACCGCTCACGGGCGCGCTGAATGACGGGGCGGGCGCCGCGCGACGCCATTCGATGAGTTCCTGCGGAATCTCCTGCAGAAAGCGCGATTCCGGGTTGAGCATGGGTTGTCCCCAGGAGGACCGGACGATCGCCCTGCTCAGGTAGAGCCGTTGGCGGGCACGGGTGATCCCGACGTAGGCGAGCCGCCGCTCCTCGGCGAGTTCCACCGGGTCGTCCAACGACCGCATGTGGGGGAACATGCCGTCCTCCCAGCCGGTCACGAATACCACAGGAAACTCAAGGCCCTTGGCGGTATGCAGCGTCATCAAAGTGACCATGCCCGCGCCGTCTTCGGGGATCTCGTCGCTATCGGAGACCAGCGAGACCCGCTCCAGAAACTCCGCCAGCACACCGGTATCCGGCACGTCTTCGTCTTCGGGGGTTTGCAGGGACTCCCCCAGTGCCGCGGCGTTGGCCCGATCGGTACTGAATTCGTGCGCCACGCTGACGAGTTCGTTGAGGTTGTCCAACCGCGCGAGTTCCTGGGGATCGGTGGAGGATTCGAGTTCCCGGCGGTAGCCGGTGCGTTCGAGCACAGACTCCACCAGGTCTCCCAGGTCGTCGTCCAGGCGTCCCCGCAGCTCATCCAGCAGCTCGACGAAACCGGCGATCGACTTCTCGGCGCGTGAATTCAGCATCGGCACTTTGCCTTCGGCCGCGGCCACGAGCGCGTCGGCGAAACTGGCGCCGGTGTTCTCGGCGTACACCGCCACGCAGGCCTCGGCACGATCGCCGATACCGCGGCGCGGCGTGTTCAGGATGCGCCGCAGGCTGACCGTGTCCCCCGGGTTGTCCAGCACCCGCAAGTAGGCGACGATGTCGCGGATCTCCTTGCGCTCGTAGAAGCGCACTCCCCCAACGACTTTGTAGGGGATTCCGGCGCGGATGAACACCTCTTCGAACGACCGGGACGAGTTGTTGGTGCGGTAGAAGACGGCGACGTCGTTGTAGGTGATCTCGCCCTTCTCGGCGAGCGCGTCGATCTCCTCGGCGACGAATCGGGCTTCGTCGTGCTCGTTGTCGGCGACGTAGCCGACGATCAGCTCACCGGCGCCTTCGGCGGTCCACAGCCGCTTGTCGCGGCGTCCGGAGTTGCGGGCGATCACGGAGTTGGCCGCGGACAGGATGTTCTGCGTCGAGCGGTAGTTCTGTTCCAGCAGAATGGTTGTCGCGTCCGGGTAATCGCGTTCGAAGTCCTCGATGTTGCGGATGGTGGCGCCGCGGAACGCATAGATCGACTGGTCGGCGTCGCCGACCACGCACAGCTCCGCGGGTGGCACCTCTCCGGATACCTCGTCAGTGCCGGGCTTGTTCGGCGCTCCCAGCTTCGCCTCGCCTCCGCCGTCTCCGGCGAGCCCCGCTGAACCGCCGCCGCGGCCGACCAGCTCGCGCACCAGCACGTACTGCGCGTGATTGGTGTCCTGGTACTCGTCGACGAGGACATGCCGGAACCGCCGCCGATAGTGCTGGGCGATCTGCGGGAAGGCCCGCAGCACCGCCACGGTTTCCCCGATCAGGTCGTCGAAGTCCAGCGCGTTGGCGGCCCGCAGCCGCCGCTGGTATTCCCCGTAAACGCTGGCCACGGTCCGGGACAGCTCGTCGGAATCGTCGGTCAGGTTCCCCACCGCGGCGGCGGGGTCGATCAGCTCGTTCTTCAGATTGGAGATGGCGTTGGCCAGCAGCCGTGGCGAGTAGCGCTTGATGTCGAGCCCCATGTCGCGCCCGATCATCTGCAGCAGGCGCCGTGAGTCGTCGGCGTCATAAATGGAGAAGTTGGAGTTGAGGCCCTCGATCAGGGACGCCTGGTTGCGGAGGATGCGCACGCAGGTCGAATGGAAGGTGGACACCCACATCGCGCGAGCCCGGTTGCCCACCAGGCGCACCACCCGTTCGCGCATCTCGGCGGCGGCCTTGTTGGTGAAGGTGATGGCCAGCACCTGACCGACCCCGACACCGCGTTCGGCGATCAGGTAGGCGATGCGGCGGGTCAACACCGCGGTCTTTCCCGAACCCGCGCCCGCGACGATCAGCAGCGGGGAACCCTCGTGCACCACCGCTTGGCGCTGTTGCGGATTGAGGCCCTCGAGCAGCTGATCTGCCTCGGAGGCCGGCTTGGCATCTGTTGCGTGCACACTCATGTCAGTCCAAACTTACCGCCGCCCACTGACGCGCAGCGCCTGGCATCAAACCACGTTAGTGGCCGGAGCCGCCGGCACGGCGTCACGCCGACTCGCGAGAATTCGGCGTGTCGGAATGCAATTTGTTGTCCGACGACGTAATTGCAATCACGGCAGAAATTCACAGCTAAACCGCGGTTTTTTGCACGTTTACTGTTTTTGATGGCAAACTCGATTCGTGCTCAACGTGCAGTGTCGGCGACGCTCCTCGACACAGGAGTGGCGCCGCCGATTTCCCTACGGGTACCGGTTCGCGGTGCCCGTGGCCTAACTGCTTCCGCAGAGCCCCGTGGTCCGCTTTCGGCACTCGGGGCTCGTCTTTTGTGAGGCCCGATACTGCATGAGACCAGAACCCCCACATCACGACGAAGACGCGGAGTCAGCAGAGATGAACATCGAGATGGCGGAGGCCCAGGAGGTCACCGACATAGACGAGTTGCGCCACGAGATCGACCGGCTCGACGCCGCGATTCTCGCCGCGGTGCAGCGGCGCACCGAGGTGTCGCGGGCGATCGGCAAGGCCCGAATGGCGTCCGGCGGCACACGGCTTGTCCATAGCCGCGAAATGAAGGTCATCGAGCGCTACAGCGAGCTCGGCCCCGAAGGCAAAGACCTGGCGATACTGCTGCTGCGGCTGGGCAGGGGCCGGCTGGGTCACTGACCGCGACCACCGGCCGCCGGGCGCAGAGCTCACCCCTGCACCTGGCTCCGTCACGCCACAGCCCATAGTGTCGAAGCATGACCCGCGTCAACGACGATGCAGAGCGAAGCGATGAAGAGGAGCGACGCCAATGACCTCCGTGCACATCCTCCCCGACATCACCGCCACCCCGGCGTGGGACGCCCTGCGCAGGCATCATGACCAAATCGGCGATACCCATCTGCGCCAGTTCTTCGACGACGATCCCGATCGCGGCCGCGAGCTGACCCTCTCCGTCGGCGATCTCTACATCGATTACAGCAAGCACCGCATCACGCGAGAAACGCTGCGGCTCTTGGTCGATCTCGCGCGCACGGCCAACCTCGAAGAGCGTCGCGACCAGATGTTCGCCGGGGTGCACATCAACACCTCGGAGGATCGCGCGGTCCTGCACACCGCGCTGCGCCTGCCCCGGGACGCCGAGTTGGTGGTCGACGGCGAAAACGTTGTTCAAGAAGTGCACTCGGTGCTCGACGCCATGGGCGAGTTCACCGACCGGTTACGCAGCGGTGAATGGACCGGGGCCAGCGGGAAACGGATCAGCACGGTGGTCAACATCGGCATCGGCGGATCGGACCTGGGCCCGGTGATGGTTTATCAGGCACTGCGGCACTACGCGGATGCCGGGATCTCGGCGCGTTTCGTCTCCAACGTGGACCCGGCCGACTTGATCGCCACCCTGGCCGACTTAGACCCCGCCACAACGCTTTTCATCGTCGCGTCCAAGACGTTCTCGACGCTGGAAACCCTGACCAACGCCACGGCCGCACGCCGCTGGATCACCGAAGCCCTCGGTGACGCCGCGGTGTCCCAGCACTTCGTCGCCGTCTCCACCAACAAGCGCCTCGTCGACGATTTCGGCATCAACACCGACAACATGTTCGGGTTCTGGGATTGGGTCGGCGGCCGCTATTCGGTGGACTCGGCGATCGGCCTGTCGGTGATGGCAGTCATCGGCCGACAAGCCTTCGCGGACTTCCTTTCCGGATTCCACATCGTCGACCGGCACTTCAAGACCGCGCCACTGGAGTCCAACGCGCCCGTGCTGCTTGGTCTTATCGGTCTTTGGTATTCCGACTTCATGGGTGCGCAATCGCGCGCCGTGCTGCCCTATTCCAATGACTTGGCACGTTTCGCGGCGTATCTGCAACAGCTGACCATGGAATCCAACGGTAAGTCGACCCGCGCGGACGGAAGCCCGGTCACCACCGACACCGGTGAAATCTTCTGGGGCGAACCGGGAACCAACGGGCAGCACGCGTTCTATCAGCTGCTGCATCAGGGCACCCGGTTGGTGCCCGCCGACTTCATCGGGTTCAGCCAACCGCTGGACGATCTGCCCACCGCCGAGGGCAGCGGCAGCATGCACGACTTGTTGATGAGCAATTTCTTCGCCCAGACCCAGGTGCTGGCATTCGGCAAGACCGCCGAAGAGATCGCTGCCGATGGCACGCCCGCGGACGTCGTGCCGCACAAGGTGATGCCCGGCAACCGGCCGTCGACCTCGATTCTGGCTAACCGGCTCACCCCGTCGGTGTTGGGTCAGCTGATCGCGCTCTACGAACATCAGGTCTTCACCGAGGGTGTGATCTGGGGAATCGACTCGTTCGACCAATGGGGCGTGGAACTGGGCAAAACCCAGGCCAAGGCCCTGCTTCCGGTGATCACCGCGGACGGCTCGCCGGAGCCGCAGTCCGACAGCTCCACCGACGCGCTGGTGCGTCGCTATCGCAGCGAACGCGGGCGAACCAGCTGAATCTCAGGCGAACATCTTGGTCAGCTGAGGCGGCAGCATCCGCATCACCTGCACCAGCGGTGCCCACGGCCACCACGGCACCGCGGCCCGGCCGGGCTCCCGTTCCATGGCGGCGACGAGGGCGTTGACGCCAGTTTCGTTGTCCACCATCAACATCGTGCTGTTCGACTTGGCCGTCATCTCCGACTCGATGTAGCCGGGCTCGATGACCGACACCTTGACGGGCCCCTTGGCGTATTCGGCGCGCAGCGATTCGCCCAGTGAGCTCACCCCGGCCTTGCTCGCCGCGTAGGCCGCCTTGACTCCCGGCACGCCCTTGTTGGCGAGCACCGAGGAGATCAGCACCAGGTGGCCTGCACCGGTCTTGTTGAACATCTCCAAGGCGGTCTCGATCTGCACCAGAGCCGACACCAGGTTGGTCTCGATGGTGGCCTTGTTGGCCCACAGCTTGCCGGACCCCAGTTTTGCGCCCTTGCCGATGCCGGCGTTGACGACGATGCGGTCGATGCCGCCCAGTTCGTCGCTGAGTTCGGCGAACACCTTGGGAACGGCCTCGTGGTCGTTGACGTCCAGCGCTGCGACCGCGATGTTGATGCCCGGATACTTCTGCGACAGCTCGGCTTTCAGCTCGTCGAGCCGATCGGTGCGGCGCGCGCACAGCGCAAGGTCGCGGCCCTTCGCGGCGAACGCGCGCGCCATCCCGGCGCCCAGGCCGGAGCTGGCGCCGGTGATGAGGATCTTCTGGCGAGTCATCGGGGCAGCATATCGACAGGTGTCAACTCGCGGTCCGGCGACTACTTCAGCAAACGCGACATGCGCCGGTCGGCCAGGATCTTGCCACCGGTCTGACACGTCGGGCAGTATTGAAAAGACTTGTCCGCGAACGACACTTCGCGCACGGTGTCCCCGCACACCGGGCAGGGCAACCCGGTGCGGGCGTGCACCCGCAATCCGGAGCGCTTCTCACCCTTGAGCGTGGCCGCCCCCTGCCCGACGGACCGGCTCACCGCATCGGTGAGCACCGAGATCATCGCGTCGTGCAGCGTGGCCAGCTGCGCGTCGGAGAGCTTGCCGGCGGTGGCGAACGGCGAAATGCGGGCGACGTGCAGGATCTCGTCGCTGTAGGCGTTGCCGATCCCGGCGATCACCTTTTGGTCGGTGATGACCGTCTTGATCCGGCCGGTGTTCCCCGCCAACAAATCGCCCAGCGCGTCCACGTCCAGGTCCAGCGCGTCCGGCCCGAGGGCGGCGATCCCGGGTACCTGCGCCGGGTCGTCGACCAGCCACACCGCCAGGCGCTTCTGGGTGCCGGCCTCGGTGAGGTCGAAGCCGGGTGCCTCACCCGGCGTGCCCAGGTGCACTCGGAGCGCGATCGGGCCCTTGCCGGGCCGCAGCGGCGCCACGGCCAGTTTGTCCGACCACCGCAACCAGCCCGCCCGCGACAGATGCGCGATCAGGTAGAGGTTGTCGCTCCGCAACCCGAGGTACTTGCCCCATCGCTCCGCCCCCACCACGGTCTGGCCGTGCAACGCGCTGATCGGCGGGTCGAAGGTCTTCAACACGGACAGGGCGGCGATGTCGACCCGGCCGATCGTCAGGCCGACGGCATGGCGCCGCAGATGGTCGACCAGCGCTTCGATCTCGGGTAGTTCGGGCACAGTTTCAGTGTGCCGGTCTAAGCAAATAGGTGTCCATGATCCAGCCGCGCCGGGCGCGGGCTTCGGCTCGCAGCGAAACGATGCGGGGTCCCACTTCACCGACGGTGCCCGCGATGAGCAGTTCGTCATCGGTGCCGAGGTAGGCGCCCCACCAGATTCGCGTGTCGGGCGGACAGACCTGGAACGAGCAGTCGGCGTCGAGCATCACCACGGCGGATCCGGGGATCGGCCCGCGGTTGCGCAGTTGCCTGCCTGTGGTGATCAGAACGGGTTCGCCGACCTCGTTGAGCGGGATGCGGTGCCGCGCGGTCAGCGCCTGCACGGCGGTGATGCCCGGGATGACGTCGAATGTGAAGTCGACCCGGGCCGCCACCGCGTCGAGGATACGCAAGGTGCTGTCGTAAAGCGACGGGTCGCCCCATGCCAATAAGGCCCCGACGCCATCCGGCCCCAGCTCGGCGGAGATCGCGTCGGCCCAAATGGCCGCGCGCGCGGCGTGCCAATCCGCAACCGCGTCCCGGTAGTCACCATCGGCCGTCCGCTTCGGGTCGGGCAGCTCGACGAAGCAGTAGCCCGGCTCACGGATGAAGCGGTCGCAGATCTCGCGTCGCAGCGCGACCAGGTCGCTCTTCTGCTCGCCCTTGTCCATCGCGAAGAAGACCTGGGTGTCGTTGAGCGCCTCGATCGCCTGCACCGTGATGTAGGCGGGGTCGCCGGCACCGATGCCGATGACGTGAATGTGCCGGCCCACTACGTCGCCTCCCGATGCTCGTTGCCCGTCAGATTGCCGAATCGCGCCCTTCACCATCTAGCCGGGACCGCAAGTACCCAGTACCATGGGTACCGTCTGAAGCACCCAATGGAGGGAGCGGCGCATGACCTCAGCGGTGAAGCCGGCAGGGCCCAGTCGCGAAGAATTCTCCGATCGCCTGCTGAAGGGCTCGGTCAAGAAGTCTTATGAGCCCGTCGTCGACATTGACTGGGACGCCCCGCTCGACCCGGACAAGTTCTATCTGCCAGCGCGGCTGGTGTCGCTCTACGGCACGCCGATGTGGGACGAGATGACCCGCGAACAACAAATCGAGCTGTCCCGCCAGGAACTGGTCAACACCTTGTCGGCCGGCATCTGGTTCGAGAACATGCTCAACCAGTCGCTGCTGCGCACGATCCTGCACGAGGACCCGACGAGCAAGTCGACGCATTACAAGCTGACCGAACTCGGCGACGAGACCCGACACATGGTCATGTTCGGCAAGGCCATCGAACGCGTCGGCGCCAAGCCGGTACGCCCGCGGCGGTTCCACAGGATGATCATCAACTTGCTGCCGTTGGCTTTTCAGCGCGGCTCGATGCTCTGGGTGGCGGCCCTGATCGGTGAGGAGATCTTCGACTCGCTGCAGCGCCAGATGATGGACGACCCGGAGCTGCAGCCAATCATCCAGCGGCTCATGCGTATCCACGTCACCGAAGAGGCGCGCCATATTCAGTTCGCTCGCGACGGCGCCCGCAAGCGCGTCGTCGAGATGCCCGGGCTCAACCGCTGGTTCATGGCCAACATCAACGGCCTGGGCGGCTACTTTTTCAACTACCTGTTCAGCAACCCCGTCCCTTATGCGCGAGCGGGTCTCGACCCCAAGCGGGCCCGAAAGGCCGCGCGCACCAGTCCGCATCGGCGCGACGTGCAGGTTGCCGGCTTCGCTCCACTGGCGGCGTTCTTGACCGAGGTCGGCCTGATGGGCTCGATCGCACGGCGCGGCTGGAAGCGCAGCAGATTTCTGTGACACAGCCGGGCGACCGCGCCGAGCACCGCTGTCACATCGCCGTGGTCGGTGCGGGCGCGGCCGGCAGGAGCGCCCAAACCGCCTTGCTGGCAGCCGGTTTCACCGATCTCGTCGTCCTCGACGAACGCGTTGAAAGGTCACGCTTCGACGACGGCACGGACACCTGGCTGTTGACGACGGCCGATGGTGAAGTCTTTCGGTCCGACATCGTCGTCGCCGCCTACCGTCCGGTCCAGCGGCCGTGGCGGCCCCGCATCGCCGGAAGCGACGGGTTTCGCGGCGAGTCGTTTCACGCCGCGGCGTGGGATCCCGGATTCGATCCGTCCGGCAAGCACATCGCGGTCGTCGGGACCGACGCCTCCGCCGCACACCAAATTGATCGGCTGGCCCACACGGCGGCATCGGTCACCGTGTTCCCCCACGCCCCGCGTCGCGTCGTCAGCGAGGTGCCGGCGTGGTTCACGCGGGTCACGCGCTGGCCGCGCCGCCACATTCGGCGGGCCGGCCGGCCCTCGGTCGTGATCGACGCGTCGGGCATCGAGGCGCTGACCGCGTCGGGGGTGCGCACCCGCGATGGTGTCGACCACCGCGTCGACGCCATCATCTACGGCACCGCATTCTTCGTTCCGCAGGACGTCGCCGATGAGACGTTGGTCGGCGCGGCCGGACTGCCGATCCGTCGGGCCTGGCACGACGGCATGGAGCCGTTCTACGGGGTGGCCTTTCACGGGTTTCCCAACTACTTCTTCATCACCGGACCCGATCCGGACGCGCAGGCGCGCTACGTCGCCGAGTGCCTGAAAGCCATGGGGCGCACCGGCAGTCGTCGCATCGAGGTGCGTGCCAGCAGCCAGCGGGTGTTCAATGAGCGGGCTCAGTTGCGTGCCGCCGAGCCGCCGCCGGTGGCATCGGCCTTCGACCTCTCGGCCAGTACGCCCGCCGGCGAAGACACCTACGACGGCGCCGCCATGCTGGAAATCGCCGGCACCCGTCACTCGGTGCGGGTCCGGCTCACCGGTCATCTGGACCCGATCGACGGCCACTACCACTGGCAGGGAACGGTGTTCGGTTGCGCCTCGGAACCGTTGTCCGGCGAAATCCTCAAGCAAGCGCGGACCGGCACGCTAACGGTCGGTGAGCGCAGCGCGCCGGCACGCATCGTCGAACGAACGCCCTGGGGGACTCATTCGGTCGCTGGGGTGGGCGCGCCCCCGTACGTCCTGAGCAACCACTGAGCCATCCGCACCGGCCGACCGGGCAGTGCGCCGGTCGTGCCTTCGCGCTGGTTGAAGCCCCGGTCACCAGACATACCTAAAAGTTTGGCGGAACTCAGCGTGTGGTAATCCCGAAGAAAGTCGGGTGCTGCGCGTTGGGTTCATGGGGCGTCGCGTCGCGTGGTCGACTTCCCCACGGTGGAGGGCCGCATGGTGGTTTCGTTGCGAGCTTGCGATACGGATTTGCCGGATCCCGATCGCAGCCTGCAGTTTCCGACGGGATCGAGGCCGCCGGGCCTCCGATTAGACTTTTGCCGCTGAGAGCGGATACTCAAGCAATCGGCCCGGCAGAATGCGAGGAGCGCGAAATGGAACCGGACGTCAGGACCGGGCCGGGATGAGCCCGGTGGCCGTGGCAATGCGGACAGATGACTCGGTTGCCGTTCTGACCGTCGACGGTGAGCTTGATGCCGCCCAAGAGACTCCACTCCGCGAACGCATCCTCAAGGCCAAGTTGGATGACGCCGCCGCCGTGATAGTTGACGTCTCCGGACTCAAGGTGCACACCGAATCGGCATGGTCGGCCTTAATGGGCGCGTATTGGCAGCTCGGCAGCGTCCCCCACATTCCGATCGTGTTGGTCTGCACCGACCGGACGGCCCGCGAAGCGATCACCCGTAGCGGCGTCGCCCACTTCATGCCCATCTACTCGAGCGAAAAGGCCGCGTTCAAGGCGCTGGGCCAGAATAGCCGTCGCCCGGTGCGGCGCGCCGATGTTCAGCTTCCCGCCGACCTGACCAGCCTGCGCGAATCGCGGCGCTTGGTTCGCGAATGGCTTACCACCTGGTCGCAGTCCAAGCTCATTCCGGTGGCCCTGGTGGTGGTCAACGTATTCGTGGAGAACGTGCTCGAACACACCGCCAGCGTCCCGGCCGTGCGAATCGAAGCGCAAGGCACCACCGCGACCATTGCGGTGTCCGATGCGAGCGCCGCGCCCGCGATACGACTTCCGTCGCCGAAGAAGGGCATCGACGTGTCCGGGCTGGCGATCGTCGAGGCGTTGTCTCGAGCCTGGGGCAGCACGCCCACCTCGTCGGGTAAGACGGTGTGGGCTGTCATCGGCCCCGAGAACCAGCTGTAGTCCCAAACCCGCTCTAGTCGACGACCCCCTGCTCGTCGCGCCAACTCCCGGTTGTGCTGAAACTAGAACACGTTCTAATGTCGAGGGACGACCCTTCAGGAAGGCAGATGACGTGCGGTTTACCTATGCAGAGGCGATGACTGACTTTAGGTACTACATCCCGCTGGCCAAAGCAGCCGAGGCGGCCGGCTACGACGCCATGACGATCGCCGACAGCATCGCCTACCCCTTCGAATCCGACTCGAAGTACCCCTACACCCCGGACGGCAACCGCGAGTTCCTGGACGGCAAGGAGTTCATCGAAACCTTCGTGCTGACTTCGGCATTGGGTGCGGTGACCACCAAGCTGCGGTTCAACTTCTTCGTGCTCAAACTGCCCATCCGGCCACCGGCGTTGGTGGCCAAGCAAATCGGCTCGCTGGCCGCGATGACCGACAACCGGGTGGGTTTCGGAGTCGGCACCAGCCCGTGGCCCGAGGACTACGAGCTGCTGGGCGTCCCGTTCGCCAGGCGCGGTAAGCGGATGGACGAATGCATCGAGATCATCCAGGGGCTCACCACTGGTGACTATTTCGAATTCCACGGCGAGTTTTACGACATCCCGAAGACCAAGATGACGCCGGCCCCCACCAAGCCCGTTCCGATTCTGATCGGCGGGCACGCCGATGCGGCACTGCGTCGCGCCGCGCGCCTGGACGGCTGGATGCACGGCGGCGGCGACCCCGAGGAGCTCGACCACCTGCTGGCCAAGCTCAACAAGTTCCGCGAAGAGGCCGGCAAGACCGGGCCGTTCGAGATCCACGTCATCTCGGCCGACGCCTACACCGCGGACGGCATCAAACGCCTCGAGGACAAGGGCGTCACCGACGTCATCGTCGGATTCCGGATCCCCTACATCAAGGGCAATGACACCGAGCCGCTGGACAGCAAGATCCGCAACCTGGAGATGTTCGCCGAGAACGTGATCGCGAAACTCTAGCGGCGGTCACAAGCGCGGCGCGGCCGGGCGCAGTGGGCCGCCGCCATCAGGCCCCGACGGCGGCACGAGCGCGGCCGCCGGTCGCCGGTCGCCGCGGGAAAAGCGTTACAGCACATCCCATTTCGGTGCGCGCTTTTCCCGGTGCGCCATGGCCGCCTCGACGGGGTTGTTCGTGAAGCCGCTGAGGATCTGGGTGCGGTTCTCGATCTCTATGGCATGGCGCAGGCTGGGCGCGTCCAGCGCGGCGTTGAGCCCAATCTTGGTCTGCCACACGCCGTATGCGTTGTTCTCGGCGATCGAGCGGGCCAGCTTGAGCGCGGCCGGCATCAGCTCATCGGGGGCGACGACCTCGTGCACCAACTTGATGCGATAGGCCTCGGCCGCGTCGATGATGCGGCCGGTGAGCATGAGTTCGCGCGCCACCCCGGCACCGACGATCTTGGGCAGCAGGTAACTGGTACCCATGTCCATCGACGAGAAGCCCGCCTTGATGAACACGGAACCGAACCGGGCCCGCTCCGAGGCGACGCGGATATCGCAGACCAACGCGAACGCCAGGCCACCCCCGACGGCGACACCGTTGACCGCGCCGATCACCGGCAGGTCCATCTCGTAGATCCGGGTGTACAGGTTGGCCAACCGAACCTGGGAGTCGTAGTTGACTTTGAACGCCGGCGTGGTCGGCCTGCTCTGCGTCCACGCCTGACCGGTGCCGCTCAAGTCCGCACCGGCGCAGAATCCGCGTCCGGCGCCGGTCAGGATCGCTACCCGATACTCACCTTTGTCCAGCACGTCCAGGGCCT
Organism: Mycobacterium sp. NGS58; assembly: GCF_059812385.1. Lineage (NCBI taxonomy): Bacteria > Bacillati > Actinomycetota > Actinomycetes > Mycobacteriales > Mycobacteriaceae > Mycobacterium > Mycobacterium sp. NGS58. Next base: position 154,457 of record NZ_JCALCO010000003.1, read on the forward strand.
GATGGACGCCGTCGATCAACGACCCGTCGATGGCGTTGAGGCGCTCGGGCCGATTCAGGCTGATGCAGGCGATGTTCTCTTCGAGAGGTTCCAGTGTCACTGCAGGCATAGGGGAACCGTAGGCGACGACGCAATTTACCGGCGAGGCATACCGTGGTTTGCGACCGCATCGAAGGAGAAGCCATGGCACGAACCGAAGGTGACACCTGGGACCTGGCCAACAGCGTGGGGGCCACCGCCACCATGGTGGCCGCGGCCCGGGCGGCCGCCACCAGACGCCCACAACCGGTCGTCACCGACGAGTTCGCAGAACCGCTGGTGCGCGCCGTCGGGATCGACGTGTTCACCAAGTTGGCGGCCGGCGAACTCGATTCAGCCGACCTCGAGGATGGCGTCGCATTTTCGCGGATGGTGGACACATTCGCCGCCCGGGCCCGGTTCTATGACGATTATTTCGCTGCGGCGGGCCAGGCCGGCCTACGCCAGGTGGTGATCGTGGCCTCGGGTCTGGATTCGCGGGCCTACCGGCTGCGGTGGCCGGCCGGGACGACGGTGTACGAGATCGATCAGCCGGAGGTGATCGCGTTCAAGACGGCGACGCTGGCCGAGATGGGTGCGGCCCCGACCGCCGAACTCCGCACGGTGGGTATCGATTTGCGCGAGGATTGGCCGGCGGCTTTGCAGGCGGCGGGCTTCGATCCGGCGCAGGCGACGGCATGGCTCGCCGAAGGAGTGCTGATCGGGTTCCTTCCGCCCGAGGCCGAAGTCCGCTTGCTGGACGCCATCATTCCGTTGTCCAGCGAGGGCAGCCGGTTCGCCGCCGACTTCGGGACCGTCGCCCCGGCCACGCCAGAGGGACGGGAACAGTCCCGGCGCTCGACCGAGGGCTGGCGAAGGCACGGGCTCGATTTGGACATCGCCGGTTTGGCCTACCCGGGCGAACACACCGACGTCGCCGCACACCTTGCTGCAAACGGGTGGGATACCACCACATTTGGGCTCACCGATTTGTTTTCCGCCGCGGGTCTGCCGGAATTGGGGCCCGTCGAGCACCAGGTTCCCGCCGCCACGATCAGTTTCGTCAGGGCGATGCGGCCCTAGCCGGCGCAACTGGTCACGCGGACCGTTTGGCCAGCCATTCGGCCTGCATCACCAGCAGGGCCATGACCTCCAATTGCGGTGTCTGCGGGTCCAGTTCGCGGTATCTCTGGTAGACGTTGACGACGACGCGCTCGGCGTCCAGCCAAGTCGCGTACTCGCCGAGGTCGATGGTGTCGGCGGCCTCGGCCCACGACAGCCCCCGGCGGTGCGCGGCCTCCGCCTGTTCGGCAACATGCACGAGATAGCCACGTACCGCGCGGATTCCATCTGGATCGGTGACCGGGCCGTGGCCGGCGACCACTGTCGCCGCGTCCAGCGCGATCATCGCGTCGCACGCCGCGACCCAGTTGCCGATGGGGCCCGCCCACACGATGGGCGTGCAACCGATGAACAGCAGGTCACCGCCGAACAGCACGCCCGCATCGGGCACGTGCACCACCGAGTCGGCGGCGGTGTGCGCGGGACCCAGGTTCAGCACGTCGATCCGCCGTCCGCCGACCTCGACACACAGCGTGTGCTCGAAGGTCTGATCGGCGTTGCGCAGCGTGATGTTGCTGAAGTCGAAGTGCCCGAATCGTTCTCGCGTGTACGGGGTGGCCACCGGCCCGAGGTTGGCGGTTTGCGCCATGGCCAGCATCTCCGGCGCCATGCCGTGCTCGATCTCCTCGGCGGTACCGCGCGCCGCGATGATGCGCACCGACGCGTCCAGCAGTTGGTTGCCGTGGGTGTGGTCGCCGTTGGAGTGAGTGATCACTGCGTCGGTGATGGGCGCCGACCCGGTGATGGGTCGCATCGCGGTGAGCATCTCGCGCGTCAGTGGCAGGTCGAACAGAGTGTCCACCAACAGGGACGCACCCTCGCCGGCGATCAGGCCGGCGTTGCTCCACCCGTAGCCGCCATCCGGCAGCGTCCACGCCCACACCCGGTCGGCGACCTGATGTAGCCCGCGGGTGTAGGGGACCCGTGTCGGTGCCCGGTTGACCCGCTGCGCGACGGGCATGGCATCCGGATTGGGCCGGGGGGCCAACGCGTGTGGCGCGCTGCTCGCGCGGACGATTTGCCGGGTCTCCCCCAAGCCCTGGACCCGCAGCGTGACGATGTCGCCGTCGTGCAGCCATCCCGGAAACGATTCCAGCGCGGCAGGATTGAGGTGCTCGACCAGGGTGCAGGTGGGCACCGTCCCGGAGCCGATGACGTCGCCCGGATTGAGGGTGACGCCGCGCGAGGCGTAGGAGATGACTTCGCCGAAGGTCCAGTCCATCTGGGCCGTCGACCCCGTGCCGATGACCTTGTCGTTGACCAGGGCGGTGACCTGCAGGTCCAGCCTGGCGTCGCGGCGGTAGGGCTCGAGCTCGTCGGGGGTCACCAGGTAGGGACCCAGCGTCACCCCGCTGTCCTTGCCCTTGCCCTGTCCGATCCCCAGTTGGCTTTCCATCTGTTGCAGATCGCGCGCGGACCAGTCGTTGAAGATGGTGTAGCCGATGATCGCCTGCTCGGCCTGTTCGACGGTGAGGTCCTTTCCGCCGGTCCCGATGACCGCGGCGATCTCCAATTCGAAGTCCTGCCAAGCGCTGCCGGGCGCGGTCGGCGCGTCGTCGTACGGCCCTAAAACGGTTGCCGGGCAGGCGAAGTAAAACGCCGGGATTCGGTACCAGCTGTCGGCCAGCAGCCGCCCGGCGCCCAGCGCGGCTTGGCAGTTGCGCATGTGGTCGAGGAAGCACAGGGAATCCCGGATCGACGGCGGACGCGGAATGGGTGCCAGCAGTCGTACACCGGCGGCAGGCACCGTGGCCGCAGGAGAACGCTGCGCCTCCTCACCCGCTTGCCGCAGTCCCTCAGGGCCGCGCGCGACGAGGTCGAGCAGCGCCGCTCCCGGCGGCATCGCATAGATGGTGTCGCCGGAGAGGACCCCGACGCGCTCGCCGTCATCACCCTGGTAGGTAACCCATTTCACTCCCGGACCACCTCGCTCGCTTCCTTGTCCGTCCGCAGCCCCCGCCAACTCGATTGGCGCAGCCGGTTGTCCGGGGTCCACTCGCTGTAGCGCACCTCCCCGACGAGAACCGGCTCCACATAAGTCACGCCCCGGGCTTCGCTCCGGGGCAGCGGTGGGTGGAACGGGGATTCGTCGGTATGCAGCGGCGCCAGCGTCTTCTTCAAGTTAGCCAGGTCACGTTCGGTGAATCCGGTGCCGACGCGGCCGGCGAAATGCAGGCCGTCGGCGGTGGGGATGCCCATCAGCAGTGAGCCGATGCCGCTGCTACGTCCGCCCTCTCCTGCCTTCCAGCCGCCGATCACAACCTCCTGGGTGTTCCAGTGCTTGTCCTTGATCCACGACGACGAGCGCCGGCCGGGCTGGTACGTGGAGTCACGCCGCTTGGCGATCACCCCCTCCCAGCCGCGCTTGCCCGAGTGTTCCAGCGCTTGTGCGCCATCTCCGGGGAGTAGCTCGGGGACGATGAGATCGCTGCTGGCGCCGAGCATTTCCAGCACCTTTCGCCGGTCCCGATAGCTGGCCCGCAGTAACGAGCGGCCGTCGAGGTACAACACGTCGAACGCCCAGAATTCGACGCGTGAGCCTCGGCCCCGGTTCTGCATCTCGTGGAAGTTGGGCACACCCGAAGGATCCAGGACCACGGCCTCTCCATCGAGGATCACGTGGTGCTCGGCGAGATCTTCGGCCAGCGAACGCAGTTCAGGATATTCACCCGTCACTTCGCGCCCGCGCCGCGACCGTACCCGGATGGTGCCGTGGTCGACCTCGAGCAAAAGCCGGTAACCATCCCATTTGCCTTCGAACGCCCATTGGCTCGGCTTCAGGGTCGCCACGGAACCGTGGGTGGCCAGCATGGGGGCGATCGTGTCGAACTCGAAGACCTTCTGGTCTTTCATCCGGTGCGCCAGCCACTGGTCCCCGTTGGTCTGGATCAGTGCATAGCGTCCGGAGATCTTGCTGCCGTGCAGATTGACGATGACTTCGCCCTTTTCGGCGGAGTCATTGAACTTTTCGGCCTCGTAGGTCCCGGAGTCCCAGATGATCACCTTCCCCGCGCCGTACTCCCCTTTGGGGATGAGGCCCTCGAACCCGCCGTATTCGAGCGGATGGTCCTCGGTGTGGACCGCCAGATGGTTCACCGAGGTTGTTTCGGGCAGGTTCTTCGGCACCGCCCACGACACCAGCACGCCGTCTCGCTCCAGGCGGAAGTCGTAGTGCAGCCGACGGGCGTGGTGCTCTTGGATGACAAAGCTATTACCCTGTCCCACAGCGGGTTTCGGCGCCGGAATCGGCTCCGGAGTTTTCGATGCATCGCGCATGCTGCGGTATTTACTCAGTCGATCCGGTACCGGCGCTTGTCTTGCCGAGGCGTCCAGCTCCGCAAGCAGATCGCCGTCGCGGGCGACCCGGTCCAGCACCTCGTCGTACCGCAGCTGGCGCAGCGATGGGTCGTCGAGTTCCTCCCAGGTGCGCGGCGCCGCGACGGTGGGTTGTTCACGTCCGCGCAGCGAGTACGGCGCGATGGTGGTCTTGGCGCCGTTGTTCTGACTCCAGTCCAGAAAGATCTTCCCGGCCCGCAGGCTCTTGGCCATGGTCGACGTCACCAGCGTGGGCATCGTCTTTTCCAGTTGTTGCGCAACACGTTTGGCCAACACCGTTGCGCCCTTGCTGCTCACCGGCTCCTGCAACGGCGTGTAGAGATGCAGGCCCTTGCTCCCGCTGGTGAGTGGATACGTGGGCAGCCCGATTCCGGTGATCAGCTCGCGCACCGCGCGCGCCACCTCGGCCAGCTGGGCCATCGTGACGCCTTCGCCCGGGTCGAGGTCGAACACCAGTCGAGTCGCGGGGCCGGGCTTCAGTTCTTCGGCCCGGCTGCGGGTCCACTCGGCGACGAAGCGCCACTGCGGTACGTGGACCTCCAGCGCGGCCTGTTGGGCGATCCAGGCCAGCCCGTCGACGCTGTCGATGATCGGATACGTCGTCGTTCCGGATCGATGGGTCACGCTGGCGCGTGGCAGCCAGTCGGGCGCCGACGCGGCCAGTTGCTTCTCGAAGAACGATTCTTCATCGACGCCGTTGGGCCAGCGCTTGCGCGTCGCCGGACGCCCGGCGATGTGCGGGATCATCGCCTCGGCGATTTGCGTGTAGTAGTCGAAGATCTCGCTCTTCGTGGTTCCTGTGGCGGGATACAGCACTTTGTCGGCGTTGGTCAGTTTCACCCGCGGCGCCATGCTGTCAACCTACGCGTTTCGCGCGTGTTAACCGCGTTGACCACCGGTAATCGCGCGCCGTCAGATTAATGGTGTGACATGACCCACGGATGGGTATACCCACCGGCCGTTCGGGGCACAGGAACACGATGTTTGATCTGATCCCCTCCCCCTGGCGTCCAGAAAGCGGCGTCCCGCTGAGCGACGCGACACTACGACTGCACTCGCAACGAGTCGACGTTCCGACGTACGACCGGTCGGCCCTCGGCCGCGGAGTCGTCCACATCGGCGCGGGCAACTTCCACCGCGCACACCAGGCCGTCTACTTCGATGACCTCGCTCGCTCGGGCATTTCGGGACGTTGGGGGGTCACCAGCGTCAGTCTCCATTCCCCCGACCTCAAACACCTGCTATCGGCGCAGGACGGGCTGTACACCGTCGTACAGCGGGGCCACGACCGCCAGACCGCCCGCGTGGTCGGCTCGATCGGTTCCGTTCATTACGCGCCGAACGACGGCGCGGCGGTCCGCGACGCCCTGGCGGACCCGCAAACCCGCATCGTCAGCCTGACCATCACCGACAACGGATACTTCCTGAATCCGGTCACCGACGAATTCGACGCCGACCACCCCGACGTGCGCGCTGACCTCGTCGCCTCCGGCAGCTACGCCACGGCATGGGGATACCTGGCCGAAGCTCTCGATCGGCGTCGCCGCGCTGGCGTCGCGCCGTTCACCGTGCTGTGCTGCGACAACGTTCCCGGCGATACCCAGCCGGCAAGAACCGCGCTGGTGTCGTTCGCCGCGCTGAAGGATCCCGGGCTTGCCCGCTGGATCGAGACGCACGTCGCGTTCCCGTCGACCATGGTCGACCGCATCACCCCGCAAACCACGAAATCGGAACGCACGTTCGTCGAGGAGACGTTCGGTGTCGCCGACAGATGGCCAGTGGTGACCGAGCCGCACAGCCAATGGGTGATCGAGGATTCGTTCAGCAACGGGCGGCCACCGCTCGACGAGGTCGGTGCCGAATTCGTCGCCGATGTCAGCGACCACAAGTTGATCAAAACCCGCCTTCTCAACGGCACCCACATCGCACTCGCGTGTCTGGCCATCCTGGCCGGCTACCAGCGCACCGACGAAGCGATGCGCGACCGCGTCATCTTCGATTACGTGGACAAGCTGCTGCGCGACGAAATTCAGCCGCTGCTGCCCGCGGTTCCGGGGATGAACACACCTGAGTACCGGGACACCTTGCTCGATCGGCTCAGCAATTCCCGGATGAGTGACCAGCTGTCGCGGCTGGCCCGCCGCGGCACCAGCAAGATCGCGACGTTCGTGCTGCCGTCTTTGCAGGAGGCGATCGCGCAGGGCAGGCCGCACACACTGTTGATGGTGGCCGTCGCCGGATGGGCCCGTTATATGCGGGGCCACGACCTCGACGGGCGCAAGCTCCGCCTGGAAGACTCGCAGGCGATACCGGTGGCCAGGCTGGCCAATATGGCACGCAGCAATCCTGATCCGCTGCTGAGACATGAGATGTTCGCCGAGGTGCGCGCGGTTCCCGGTTTTGCCGAGCGCCTGGGCGCCATGATCGCCGAAATCGATGACCGCGGTGTGGTGCCCACGCTGCGCGATGCCTTGCGCAACGAGGAGTGGGAGTTGGTGTCGCGATGAGTGGGCTTACCTTTGTGCGCGCCTTCGACCCGGCGCCGATCACGACCTTGCTGTGCGACGCCGATGACAACCTGTTCGGGTCGGAGAGGCCTGCGTTCGACGCGTCGACCGAGGTGACCAACCGTTTCCTGGCCAGGTTCGGTGTCACCGCGCCGCTCAGTTGCGAGGAGCTGCGCAAGCGGGCCGTCGGAAAAAACTTCCGTAACACGGCCCTCGACCTGGCGGTGCAGTGCGGAGTGCCGCTCGATGAGGCGTTGGTCCAGGGCCGTCCCGCAGCGGTGGTCGCCTCGGCCGGCGACTTCGCGGGCGGCAACGCGTTGTCCGCCGACGAGCTCGAGCAGTGGGTGCGCGAGGAGCGCGAGCGGGTCACCGCGCATCTGGCGGTCACCCTGACCCCCGATCCGGAGGTGCTGGAGCCGTTGCGAAGCCTCGCGGGCCGCTACGCGCTCGCGGCGGTGAGCTCCAGCGCCACCGGGCGCCTTCGCGCGTGCTTCGCCGCCACCGGCCTCGACTCGCTCATATCGGAGGCGGTCACTTTCAGCGCGGAGGATTCGCTTCCTGTGCCGACGAGCAAGCCGGACCCGGCGGTGTACCTGCACGCCGGGCAGGTACTGGGCGTCGCCCCGGAACAGGGGCTGGCCATCGAAGACTCCGTGGCCGGCGTGACATCCGCGGTCGCGGCCGGCTACGCCACCATCGGCAACCTGATGTTCGTGCTACCTGACGAACGAGATTGCCGCCGTGAGGAATTGATCGATGCCGGAGCGGTCGCGATCACTGATTCGTGGCGCGCGATCGCGGATGTGCTGCTGTTATCTGCAATGCCGGCTGAAGGATCCCGAGCCGGATGACGATCCGGGCATCGACCCGGGGAGGAGTTGGCCAATGGAGGCTAGCGGAATCAATCTGAACAACGCGGCGCTCGCGTCGGTGCCGATCGACGCGCCCAACTACGACCGCAGCAGGGTGACCGTCGGGATCGCGCATATCGGCGCGGGTCATTTCCATCGCGCACATCAGGCCGCGTACATCAACCTGCTGATGCAGCAGGGCCTGGCGCACGAGTGGGGCATCTGCGGCGTGGGGGTCATGCCCGCCGACTGGACCATGCGTGACGTGCTCGAGGGTCAGGACGGGCTCTACACGCTGATCCTGGAAAATCCCGACGGCAGTCGGGATGCCCAGGTGATCGGCTCGATCATCGACTACCGTTACGCGCCCGACGATCCCGAGTCGGCGCTGGACGTGCTGGCGGCGGCGACCACCCGGATAATCTCGCTGACCATTACCGAGGGCGGCTATCGTGACCCGGACGGGCCCGCGTTCGCGTTGATCGTCGAGGCGTTGGACCGGCGACGCCGGCGCGGGATCGCCGCGCCGACGATCGTTTCCTGCGACAACATCGAGAACAATGGTGAGGTCGCCAGGCGTACCGTGCTCGCCAGCGCCGAGCGCATAGATCCCGAGTTGGCCGAGTGGGTCTCGGAGCACGCCCGGTTCCCGAGTTCGATGGTCGACCGCATAACTCCGGCAACGACTTTGGAGATGGCCGCGGAGGTGCGGCGCGACTTTGGCGTCAACGACCGGTGGCCGGTGGTGGCGGAGCCGTTCACCGCCTGGGTGATCGAAGACGACTTCGCCGACGGCCGGCCACCGCTCGAACGATCGGGCGTGCTCATGGTGGACGATGTGCGCCCGTACGAGCTGATGAAACTGCGACTGCTCAACGCCGGACACCAGTGCCTCGCCTACTTCGCCCATCTGTGCGGCTTCGAATTCGTCCATGACGCCGCGCGTGATCCGTTGTTCGCCACGTTTTTGCTGTCCTACTTCGACACCGAGGCCATCCCGACGCTCCCGCAGGTACCCGGGATCGAGCTGCATGACTACGGCCGCACGCTGGTCGAGCGGTTCGCCAACCCGGCCGTACGCGACACCGTCGCGCGGCTGTGCGCATACTCGTCGGACCGCATCCCGAAGTGGTTGTTCCCCGTGATCTGCGACAACCTGGCGAACGACGGGCCGGTTCAACTGGCGGCCGCCGTGGTGGCCAGTTGGGCCCGCTATGTCGAGGGCACCGACGAATGGGGTAAGCCCTACGAGGTGTTGGACCAACTGGCGGACTCGCTCATTCCGATCGCCCGGTCGCATCACGAGAATCCCACCGCATTCATCGAGGTCACTGCGGTGTTCTGCGATCTGGCCCACCAGCCCCGCTTCGTCGAGGCGTACCGCTGGGCGCTGGATTCATTGCACAGCAAGGGAGCTCGTGCGACGCTGGCGGCTTTGGTGCAATGACCCGCGGGCTGGTGATCGGTGAGTCGCTGATCGACATCGTCGACGGCGAGGAGCACGTCGGTGGCAGTCCGCTCAACGTTGCCGTCGGACTTGGCCGCCTCGGCCGTGGGGTCGATTTCCTGACTTCGATCGCCGACGACTCGTATGGCCGTCGCATCATCGATTACGTCGAATCCGCAGGGGTGCAACTTGTTTCGGAAAGCCGGGCGGCGGCGGAGCACACGGCGACTGCGCGGTCAACCATCGCCGAAGACGGGTCAGCGGAGTACGTGTTCGATTTGGATTGGCGGCTCTCCGGAACGCCACCGGTTGCCCCGCCGCTCTTCGTCCACACCGGATCGATTGCCGCCGTGCAGGATCCGGGCTGTCTGGCGGTCGCGGCGCTGATCGATACCTATCGCGTCTCGGCCACGGTCACCTTCGATCCCAACGTACGGCCGTCGCTGATCGCCGACCGGGGGCTGGCCATCGCGCGGATCGAGCACCTCATCGAACACTGCGACGTGGTGAAGGTCAGCGAGGAAGATCTGCGCTGGATCGATCCCACGCAGCCGCCCGAGCACGTAGCGCAGACGTGGCTGCGGTTGGGCCCCTCCATCGTGGCGATGACGATGGCCGATCGCGGCGCCATGGCATTCTGCGCAGCGGGGGCCGCCCGGGTGCCGACGCGCGCGGTTCGTGTGGTCGACACCGTCGGCGCCGGCGACTCCTTCATGGCCGGTTTGCTCGACGCGCTATGGGAGTCCGGATCGTTGGGCGGCGATCGGCGCAGCGAATTGCGCGCAATCAGCGTGGATGCGCTGACGACGGCGTTGGAAGCGGCGAGCCTGAATGCTGCGCTCACCATCGCTCGCGCGGGAGCCGACCTGCCGGATCGGGCCGCGCTGGATGCCGCTTCGCGACGTTAGCCGCGTACCGCGACCGTTGGAGTCCGAGGCCGGCAATCGCAGGTCGTAGCCCTGTCGTGCTGTTTTGCCATCGGCCCTACGGGCATACTGACTTGCATGCGCTCCATCTGGAAGGGTTCCATCGCGTTCGGGCTGGTGAATGTCCCGGTCAAGGTGTACAGCGCCACCCAGGACCACGACATCAAGTTCCACCAGGTGCACGCCAAGGACAACGGCCGCATCCGTTACCAACGCGTCTGCGAGGTGGACGGCGAAGCCGTCGAATACCGTGACATCGCGCGGGCCTACGAATCCGACGACGGTCAGATGGTCATCATCACCGACGATGACATCGCCACCTTGCCCGAGGAACGCAGCCGCGAGATCGAAGTGCTGGAGTTCGTTCCGGCCAGCGAGGTGGACCCGATGCTGTTCGACCGCAGCTACTTCCTGGAGCCCGATTCGAAATCATCGAAATCTTATGTGCTGCTTGCCAAGACGCTCGCCGAATCCGATCGGATGGCGATCGTTCACTTCACGCTGCGCAATAAAACTCGGCTGGCCGCGTTGCGCGTCAAGGACTTCGGCAAGCGCGACGTGATGGTGGTGCACACCCTGTTGTGGCCCGACGAGATCCGCGACCCGGACTTCCCCATCCTGGACAAGAAGGTCGAGATCAAGCCGGCCGAACTCAAAATGGCCGGTCAGGTGGTGGAGTCGATGGCCGAAGACTTCAATCCCGACCGCTACCACGACACCTACCAGGAGCAGCTACAGGAGCTGGTCGACGCCAAACTTGAAGGCGGAGAAGCGTTTACAACCGAGGAGCAGCCAAAGGAGCTGGACGAGACCGAAGATGTCTCGGATCTGCTCGCCAAGCTGGAGGCCAGCGTGAAGGCGCGTTCCGGCAACGGCAAGGCACCCGCGAAGAAGGCCGCGGCGAAAAAGGCTCCCGCGAAGAAGGCGGCCGCCAAAAAGGCACCGGCCAAGAAGGCGGCCAAAAAGGCGGCGTCGAGGTCCTGACTCGGGTCAGCGCCTGCGGGTTGCCAGGAAGCGGGTCAGCGCCGCGACGATGTTGATCACGGCGACCATGATGATCAGGGTCAGCGCCGCACCCCAGATCCGCAGGAAACCGGCGTGTTCGGGGTTGGTGAGCTCCGTGTAGATCAGCAGTGGCAGTGACGCCATGTTGCCATGGAAGATGTCGAGGTTGATCGATCGGCTGTAGCCGACGAGCACCAGCACCGGCGCGGTTTCACCGATGACACGCGCGATGGCCAACAGGATTCCGGACACGATGCCGGGCATCGCGATCGGGAAGACGATGCGCACGATCGTCTTCCATTTCGACACACCGAGCGCGTAGCTGGCCTCCCGCAGGTCGTCGGGCACCAGCCTGAGCATCTCCTCGCCCGAGCGCACCACCACCGGCAACATCAGCAGGACCAGGGCCAGTGCCACCGCGAACGAACTCTGCTGAAAGCCGAGGGTGGCTATCCAGAGGCTGAAGACGAACAGCGCCGCCACGATCGAGGGCACCCCGGCGAGCACGTCGACCATGAACGTCGTCAGCCGCACCAAGCGTCCGGTTCCGTATTCCACCAGAAAGACCGCGGTCATCAGGCCCAGCGGCACGGCCATGGCAGCGGCAACCCCCGCTTGCACCAGCGTGCCGTAGAGCGCGTGGTAAATGCCACCGGCGAACTGCTCCGGCAGCACCCCGTGCAGCGAGTGGGTCCACCAGCCCGACCGCGTGACCGCGTACCAGCCCCGTTGGACCACGATCCACAACACCCAGATCAGCGGCACCAGCGCAACGCAGAACGAACCGAGGAAGAAAATCGTCGCGGCGTTGTTGGTGATCCGGCGGCGGAAGCTCAGCGGCCTGAACACCTCGACCTTGACCGGCCGGTCCAGCGCTTCAACGGTCATAAGCGCCACTCCTCGCCGCGCCTCATCCGTTGACCTTGCCGCCGGCGATCGCGCGGGCGAGCGCATTGACGATGAACGTCAAGACGAACAGCGCGAATCCCGCCGAGATGTACGCCCCCGTGGGCAGCGGGGCGCTGAACTCGGCGGCGGCCGAGGCGATCTTCGAGGCGAATGTGTAACCGCCGTCGAACAGCGACCAATTTCCCGGGCGGGCGGCCGAACGCAAAATGATCAGCACCGCCACCGTCTCGCCGAGCGCGCGGCCGAGCCCCAGCATCGAGGCCGCGATCACACCGCTGCGCCCGAACGGCAGCACGGTCATCCGCACCACCTCCCACTTGGTGGCGCCGAGCGCCTGCGCGGCCTCCATCTGGATGTGCGGGGTCTGCCGAAACACCTCCCGCGAGACGGATGTGACGATCGGCAGGATCATCACCGAAAGCACGACGCCGGCGGTGAAGATGGTGCCGCCACCGGCCAACGAGACATTGCCCTGCTTGAACAGGAACAGCCAACCGAAGTGATGGTTGAGAAACGCGGCCACCGGCTCGATCTGGGGCGCGAGCACAAAAATTCCCCACAGCCCGAAGATGATCGACGGCACCGCGGCCAGCAGATCCACCACTGCGCCGAAGGGCCGCGCCAACCGCTTCGGCGCGTACTGGGTGAGGAACACGGCGATACCGACCGCGACGGGGACGGCCAGCACCAGCGCGCTGAGCGAACTGAGCACCGTGACCATGAGCAGGTCACGGATGCCGAAGGCCAGTTTGTGCGGATCGCTGGTGCTGAACTTGGCGCTGGTGAAGAAGTTCGCGTGGTTCACGCGTAACGCCGGGACGGCACGCAGTAACAGGAATACCGCGATCAACAGGATCGCGATCACAATCGTCGAACCCGCAGCGGCGGCCACCAACTTGAACAGCCGATCAGCCCGACGCCCCACGTGTTCACTCAGCGTTGTTAGTGCCGGCTTCTGCGTGGTCGACGGGCTGATTGCGGTTCCTCGTGTCACGACCACCTCAGGCTATGTGATGGTGTTGATCGAAGTAGACAACCTTGACTTGAACGAGTCAGGGATAGGGATGTAGCCGTTGTCGGCCAGCCCGTTCTGCCCTGTACCGATGGTGCTTTGCAGGAACGCCTTCACGGCCGTACCGACCTGCGCGTCGGGATACTTCGAGCAGACGATCTCATAGGTGGCCAACACGATCGGGTAGGAACCGGCCTGGGTGGGCTTGTAAAAGGAGAGCGTGTCCAGCACCAGGTCGTTCCCTTGACCGGCGATCTTGGCCCCAGCAATCGTCTTGCCCACCGAGTCGGCGCTGATCGACACCGCGTCCGGGCCGGCCGAGGTGACGATCTTGGCCATGTTCAGTTTCTGCGCCTGAGCAAACGACCATTCGTTGTAGGTGACGGACCCCTCGGTCGCCTTGATCGCCGCCGAGGTGCCGTCGTTGCCCTTTGCTCCCTCGCCGACGCCGCCCTTGAATGTCTTGCCGGCGCCTTTGCCCCACGCACCGTTGGAAGCGGCATCGAGGTACTTCTGGAAATTGTCGGTGGTGCCGGATTCGTCGTTGCGGAACACGACGTGAATCGGCTCGGCGGCCAACGCGACGCCCGGGTTGAGCGCCTGGATGGCGGGGTCATTCCACGTCGTGATCGCGCCGTTGAAGATTTTGGCGGCCGTGGCGCCGTCCAGGCTCAGTGAACTGAGCCCCGTGACGTTGTAGGTGATCGCGATCGGGCCGAAAACCACTGGGAGATTCAACGCCGGCGATCCGCAACGTTGTTGCGCCGCGGCGTATTCGTTGGCGGCCAGCGGCGAATCGGAACCACCGAAATCCGTTTGTTTGCCGTTGAATTCGCTGATTCCCGCGCCCGAACCGTTAGCGGTGTAATTCAGCGTCTGGCCGGGGCAGGCCTGCTCGAACGCGTTGACGAACCGAGTCATGGCGTTGGCCTGAGCCGTCGAGCCGCTGGCCTTGATCGCCTTCTTCCCTCCGCAGCTCACGTTGCCCGATGAGGCGCCGCTCGTCGCGCTCGCGCCGCTCCCGTTGTTATCGCTTCCGCACGCCGACAACACCAGCGCGCCGGCGCTCAGCACACTCAGCACGGCACCAAATCGGTTGAGGTTCAATTCGCTTCCTTACGGTAGGGATGACGCAGGATCGCCACCGGTCGGTAGCCGCCGCGCCCGACCAGCCCGTCTCGCAGCCACGAAGCTAACAGTAACAAGGTGAACGTTGAGCAAATTGATCGGCGATCAGCGCTGAACGCGATGCCACCGGGCGGCAACGGGGGCGGGAGCAGACTTCACTTTGTTCGGGCGCCCACCGACAGCAAAGACCTCGCCCGGATATACCTCGTAGCGTGGGCGCCGGTTCTCGCATCAAGAAATGGCATTGATGGAATCCGCCAGCCGCGACTTGAATGACGCGGGTACCGGGATATACCCGTTTGCCGCCAGGCCGTTCTGCCCGTCACCAATAGTGCTTTGCAGGAACGCCTTTACCGCCGCACCGACCTGTGGATCGGGATATTTCGAGCACACGATCTCGTAGGTGGCCAACACGATCGGGTAGGAACCCGGCCGGGTCGGCTTGTAGAACGAGAACGTGTCGACGACCAGGTCGTTGCCCCGGCCGGTGAGGGTGGCGCCGGAAATCGTTTTACCGACCGAGTCCGCGCCGATCGCCACCGGGTCCGGGCCGGCCGCGGTGACGATCCTGACCATGTCGAGGCCCCGCGCCGAGGCGAACGACCATTCGTTATAGCCGATCGATCCTTCGGTCGCCTTCACGGCCGACGACGTGCCGCCATTGCCTTCGGCGCCCTCGCCGACGCCGCCGCTGAAAGCCTTTCCGATGCCCCTGTCCCACACACCGTCGGACGCGGAGTCCAGGTACTTCTGGAAATTGTCCGTGGTTCCGGATAGGTCGCTGCGAAAGGTGACGTGGATGGGCTCGGCGGGCAGTGCGACGCCAGGATTCAGCGCCTTGATGGCGGGATCGTTCCAGGCGGCGATCGCGCCCTTGAAGATCTTCGCGGTGGCGGAGCCGTCCAGGATCAGCGAGTGGACGCCCTTGAGGTTGTAGGTGATCGCGATGGGACCGAAAACCACCGGCAGGTTCCAGGCAGCAGAACCGCATCGGGCCTCGGCCGCGAAGTATTCGATCGGGGCCAGCGGCGAGTCCGAGCCCGCGAAATCGGTTTGATTGCCCGTGAATTCGCCGATGCCAGCACCCGAACCGTTGGGGGTGTAGTTCAGCGTCTGGCCGGGGCAAGCCCGTTCGAACGCACCGACGAAGCGGGTCATCGCGTTGGCCTGGGCGGTCGACCCGCCGGCCTTCAGCGCCTTCTTGCCGCCGCAACCGACCTGGCTCGACGGACTCGCCCCGCTTCCCCAGGCTCGGGTGTCATTACTCCCGCATCCAGACAACACCAGCACGCCGACCGTCAGGACACTCAACGCGACACCAAATCTGTTGCGCCTCAAGTTACTTCCTCACGGTGAAGACCAGTCACGATCACCGCCGTTCAGCTAACAGCACCAAGGTTAACGGCGGGCGAATGACGTAACGGCGCGGGCGAGGCCGCAGGGCCCTCGGGCGCATGCCCGCCTCCTCGCGAGCCTCGCACCACGCTCATATGCAAAAGTAGAACGTGTTCCAGAAATGCCCAATCCGAGACGGCGCGGCTTGCTACCGTGTCGGCTGACACCGAAACGAAGAGAGGCCGCCAATGATCCTTGACAGGTTCCGTCTCGACGACAAAGTCGCCGTCATCACCGGTGCAGGCCGCGGCCTCGGGGCGGCCATCGCGCTGGCCTTCGCCGAGGCGGGTGGCGATGTTCTGATCGCCTCACGCACGGAGTCCCAACTAGAAGCCGTCGCCGAACAGGTTCGAGCCGTCGGACGGCGGGCCCACGTCGTGGCCGCCGACCTGGCGCACCCCGAGTCCACAGCGCAGCTGGCCGCCAAGGCGGTCGAGGCGTTCGGAAAACTAGACATCGTCGTCAACAACGTCGGCGGGACAATGCCCAACACGCTGCTGACCACCTCGACGAAGGATCTCAAAGACGCTTTCACCTTCAACGTCGCCACGGCCCACGCGCTGACCCTGGCCGCTGTCCCGTTGATGCTGGAGCACTCCGGCGGCGGCAGCATCATCAACATCACCTCGACCATGGGTCGGCTGGCCGGGCGCGGTTTCGCCGCTTACGGCACCGCCAAGGCCGCCCTGTCCCATTACACCCGGCTGACCGCCCTCGACTTGTGCCCGCGCATTCGTGTCAACGCAATCGCGCCCGGATCGATCCTGACCTCCGCACTTGACGTTGTTGCCTCCAACGACGAGCTGCGTGCACCGATGGAGAAGGCCACCCCGATGCGCCGCCTCGGCGATCCCGTCGACATTGCCGCTGCCGCAGTATATTTGGCGTCTCCCGCCGGGAGCTTCCTCACCGGCAAGACGCTCGAGGTCGACGGTGGTCTGACCTTCCCCAATCTCGACATACCCGTCCCGGACCTGTGACCCCGACCGTCAAGGAGCTAGTCATGCCCATCCCCGTCGTCCAACTGGGCACCGGCAACGTCGGTATCCACGCCCTGCGGGCGCTCATCACCAACCCCGAATTCGAACTGAAAGGTGTCTGGGTGTCCTCGGACGCCAAGGCCGGCAGGGACGCGGCAGAGCTTGCGGGTCTTACGGAGGCGACCGGCGTGGTTGCCAGCACCGACCTGGATGCAGTGCTCGCCACCGGACCGCAATGCGCGGTCTACAACGCTCTGGCCGACAACAGGCTGCCCGAGGCACTGGAGGACTACCGACGCGTCCTGGCGGCGGGGATCAATATCGTCGGCAGCGGCCCGGTCTTCTTGCAGTATCCGTGGCAGGTCATCCCCGAGGAACTCATCAAGCCCTTGGAAGATGCGGCGCGCGAAGGGAATTCGAGCCTCTACGTCAACGGTATCGATCCCGGCTTCGCCAACGACCTGTTGCCTATGGCGCTGGCGGGTACCTGCCAGAGCATTGAGCAAATTCGGTGCATGGAGATCGTCGACTACGCCACATATGACAGCGCCGCGGTCATGTTCGACGTCATGGGCTTCGGCAAGCCGCTGGACGAGCTTCCCATGCTGCTGCAGCCCGGGGTGCTCAGCCTGGCCTGGGGGTCGGTGATCCGCCAACTCGCTGCGGGCCTGGGCATTTCGCTCGACCAGGTCACCCAGGACTACGTTCGCGTACCAGCCCCGGAGGACTTCGACATCGCCTCGGGTCACATCGCCAAGGGCACCGCCGCGGCGCTGCGCTTCGAGGTGTTCGGCATGGTCAACGGCGACCCCGTCGTCGTCCTCGAGCACGTCACCCGGCTGCGCGAGGACTTGTGCCCCGAGTGGCCGCAGCCCGCTCAGGAGGGCGGTTCCTACCGCATCGAGATCACCGGCGAACCGTCCTACGCCATGGATGTCTGCCTGAGTAGCCGAAAGGGCGATCACAACCACGCCGGCCTGGTGGCAACCGCGATGCGCGTGGTCAACGCGATTCCCGCGGTAGTTGCCGCCCAGCCGGGCATCGTGACGACCCTGGATCTGCCGCTGGTCACCGGGAAGGGGCTCTACGTCGGCCGCTGAGGCGCGAGGGCGGGAAACGCGGAGCCCCTGACGGTCGCGCCCGGATGTTCGGTTAACCTCACTTTAATATTCGGTGCAGGGAATCGAGGTCGACACGTTGGGGCAACGCACCCAGGGCTCGCTTAAGGGCAACTGGTACTTGCTGGGGCCCGCGTTCGTCGCCGCGATCGCCTACGTCGACCCGGGAAACGTCGCCGCCAACGTCAGCGCCGGCTCGCAGTACGGGTACTTGTTGCTGTGGGTCATCGTGGTGGCCAATGTGCTTGCGGGCCTCGTGCAGTACTTGTCGGCGAAGCTGGGGCTGGTCACCGGACGTTCCCTGCCCGGCACGATCGGTAAGCGGATGGGACGCCCGGCGCGGTTGATCTACTGGGCCCAGGCCGAACTCGTGGCCGTGGCGACCGATGCGGCCGAAGTCGTCGGCGGGGCAATCGCCTTGCACATCCTCTTCAACTTGCCGCTGCTGGCCGGCGGGCTGATCACCGGCGTGGTGGCCTTGCTGCTGCTGGGGATTCAGGACCGGCGCGGACAGATCATTTTCGAGCGGGTCATCACCGGCCTGCTGCTCGTCATCGCGATCGGTTTCGCGGCGAGCTTCTTCGTCAAGACTGCGCCGCCGGAGGAGATGCTCGGCGGGCTGGTGCCGCGGTTCCACGGCACCGAAAGCGTGCTGCTGGCGGCCGCCATCTTGGGCGCCACCGTGATGCCGCACGCGGTCTACATGCATTCGGGCCTGGTGCTGGACCGGCACGGGCATCCCGCGGAGGGGTCGCATCGGCGCCTGCTGCTGCGCGTCACCCGCTGGGATGTCGTGCTCGCGATGACTGTGGCCGGAACGGTGAACGCGGCGATGCTGCTGATCGCCGCGATCAACCTGCAACACCGCGACGTGAGCGCCTCCATCGAGGGCGCATATACCGCGATTCACAACACGCTGGGCGCGACCATCGCGGTGCTGTTTGCGGTCGGCTTGCTCGCATCGGGTCTGGCGTCGTCGTCGGTG
The DNA here is from genome assembly GCF_059812385.1 of Mycobacterium sp. NGS58. NCBI lineage: Bacteria > Bacillati > Actinomycetota > Actinomycetes > Mycobacteriales > Mycobacteriaceae > Mycobacterium > Mycobacterium sp. NGS58. Next base: position 173,196 of record NZ_JCALCO010000003.1, read on the forward strand.
GGTGCCTATGCCGGCGCCATGATCATGCAGGGGTTGCTGCACCGGTCGATTCCGATGCTGGTGCGCCGGGTGATCACCCTGGTGCCCGCCCTGGTGATCCTGGCGGTGGGGTTCGATCCCACCCGCGCGTTGGTGCTGTCGCAGGTGGTGCTGTCGTTCGGAATACCTTTTGCGGTGCTGCCTTTGATCAAGCTGACCAGCGATCGCGAGTTGATGGGTGGCGACGCCAATCACCGCATCACGACGATTGTTGGCTGGGCCGTCGGCGTATTGATTAGTCTGCTTAACGTGGTGCTCATCTGGCTGACGGTGACCGGCTGAATGCCGGCCCGCCGGCACCTCTACTTCGCATACGGGTCGAACCTGTGCGTCCGGCAGATGGCGCAACGCTGTCCCGACGCCGCGCAGCCACGACCGGCGGTATTGGCCGATCACGACTGGCTGATCAATCAGCGCGGCGTGGCCACCGTGGAACCACTCGCGGGCAACCAGGTATACGGGGTGGTTTGGCAGATCTCCGACGGCGACTTGGCGACGTTGGACAGCGCCGAGGGTGTGCCGGTGCGCTATCGGCGCGACGAGATGACCGTGCACACCGACGACGGGCCCGCGTCGGCCTGGGTGTACATCGACCACCGGGTGACGCCGGGCCCGCCCCGGCCGGGTTACCTGCCCAAGATCATCGACGGCGCCACGCAGCACGGGCTGCCGCAACGCTGGCTCGACTTCTTAAGCCGCTGGGATCCCGCTGGATGGCCCAGCCCGAAATCGTCGGCGTCCGGGCCTGGGCCACAGTCACTTTCGGCATTGCTGAGTGAGCCCGGGGTGAACGAGACGAGCCAATTGCGGTCGCGTTTCGGCTTTTTCGCGATCCACGGCGGCGGGCTGGAAGAGATGACCGATGTGATCGCCGAGCGCGCCGCCGAGGCCGCCGGCGCCTCGGTCTATGTGGTGCGCCATCCGGATCGCTACCCGCACCACCTGCCGTCGGCCCTTTTCGATCCGGCCGAGTCGCCGCGGCTCGCCGAATTCCTCGACCATGTCGACGTGGCGGTGTCGCTGCACGGGTATGGCCGCGATGGCCGCAGCACCCAGCTGTTGGCGGGTGGCCGCAATCGGGCATTGGCCGCTCACCTGGCCCGGCACATCCAGCTGACCGGCTATCAGGTGATCACCGATCTCGGCGACATCCCGCCGGAGCTGCGGGGCCTGCACCCGCGCAACCCGGTGAACCTGGTACGCGACGGCGGAACTCAGCTGGAGCTCTCGGCGCGGGTCAGGGGGATCAGCCCCCGCAGTCCGCTGCCGGGCGATGACGGCTTGTCGTCGGTGACCAGCGCGCTGGCCCAGGGACTGGTCGCGGCCGCCCAGAGTTGGTCAGTGTCGGATCGTTGAACGGAGAATGTTGGTGGCCAAGGATTTTCGCTTTGGAATGAGCATGCGGTTCTTCAAGTCGCGAGAGGCGCTGCTCGATAAGGCCAAGCGCGCCGAGGACGCTGGCTTCGACATTCTTTGTGTGCCTGACCATTTGGGTGCTGCGGCACCGTTCCCAACGCTGACCGCGGTCGCGATGGTGACGACGACGCTGCGGCTGAGCATGTACGTGCTGAACTCCGCGTTCTACAAGCCGGCCCTGCTCAGCCGGGACATGCAAGCCCTGGATCTGCTGAGCAACGGCCGCCTGGAAATCGGGCTTGGCACCGGTTATGTCCGTGAAGAATTCGAGGCCGCCGAGATTCCTTATCCCAGCGCAGGCGCCCGGGTCGACTACCTCGAGCACATGACGAAGTACTTGAAGGAACACCATCCGTCGACGCCACTCATCATCGCGGGCAATGGTGATCGGGTGCTGACCATCGCAGCCCGCAACGCCGACATCATCGGGTTGACGGGGTCCAAGGTACGCGACGTCGAGGATCCGTTCGCCGAACGCGTCGAGTTCGTCCGCAATGCGGCGGGAGAACGGTTCGACTCCCTCGAGCTGAACCTGGCGATCACGGCGATGCCACGTGACGGCGAGACCGAGCCCGACCTCAAGCTGACCCGCGCCTACTCGCCCAACCTGTCCGACGAGGAGATCCTGTGCCAACCATCGGTGCTCAGTGGTTCTCCCCGCGAGATCGCCGACACGTTGTCCGCGTACCGCGACAAATACGGCGTGTCGTCCTTCACCGTGCAGGACAACAACCTCGACAACTTCTCCAAGGTGATCGCCGAACTGCGCTGACCGCTGCGGCGATGACCCGCCGGCCTGCCGGTAAGCTCAGGCCGGTCCGCCCCCGTAGCTCAGGGGATAGAGCACGGCTCTCCTAAAGCCGGTGTCGCAGGTTCGAATCCTGCCGGGGGCACAAGCTTGCCGTATGACGTCGGTTGAAGCTGACGGCTCTATTTCGGGGGATGCCTGACAGTGTTTCGGCTGATCCTTGACAGTTGTTTCGGCTGATTCTTGAGACTCCATCAACCGACTCTGAACCGGGGCCAAAATCTGGCGGGCGGAAAACCTGGCATGTGCAAGATCGGCGCAATATCTGCCCGCGCTCGATTAGGTGCGTAATTCTGCGCATCGTGGCAATACCACAACGTTGAAAGAAAGATTGACGAGACGGGAGGACTGCGACGAATGAACCTCGGCATTTCGCGCGTTGGAGAACCCAAGCTGCTGCCCGGGTCGAGGGCCTTCTTCGGATCGATGTTGACGCAAGCGCGGAACGTGTACCAGATCGAGACCACACCGCTTCCCGCGTGGCCGAGAGGCGCCAACTGGCGCCAGCACTTCAAAAAGCAATTTTCCGGCGGCGACCGCTTCCGGGCTGAACATGACGGAGTCGACAAGATCGAGGCAGCATGTTGGCCGGACGATGATCCCCACTTGATCGAAGCGGTAGACGCTGCGATTGAGAAGGCCAACCAGGCAGAGGGAACCGTCCAGTACCCCGGCACGTCTGAATAGAGGCAGTTAAGCCGCTAGACAGCGGGCCTGGCCGTCATCCGACGGAGCGGGCATTGCGGCTTGTCGAAAAATCCACCCACGACACCACTTCGGGATGCTGCTTGAGCAGAGCCCTGCGCTGGCGCTCGGTCATGCCGCCCCATACCCCGAACTCGACCTTGTTATCGAGCGCCTCCGCCCCGCACTCCGTGATCACTGGGCAGCGACGGCAGATTGCCGCAGCCTCGCGTTGTTTTGCCCCCCGCACAAATAGTGCGTCGGGATCCGTTCCCCTACATAGCGCTTTCGCGGCCCAAGCGCGATCGTCTACGGCCACGACGCTCGCCCTATTGTTTGCGGGCACAAGATTTACGGGCCGTGCAACCCGTCTTTCTCCTGACAACGAGCCATTCCTTCGTCCCGGCCGGCCGCAACGAGTTGCCGCCGCCTCCCCTGCTGCTCGGGGTATGCGCCACATCGGCCCGGACGTGTGACTTGACCCACGTCACGTAAGTTATGCGATCCGGTGTCGATTGCGCAAACGATTGTGGCACGCACGTACCTTTCGGGGCGGGCGTTGGGATCAGCGAACGCAGTCGGCGCAGGCTCTGCGCCGTCCGGCTCGGTGGAGGGCGCGGGTTGCTGTGCTCGACAGACGGGGCGGATGGGCCGCCGCACGAGCGGTGGCATCGACCGAGGGGACGACCAACTCACCCCCAGAGATTTCACAAATCCCGTTGTAAGTAACGCCGGGGGCGCATAGGCTCCCCCTCGGCGCATCGGGAACGTCACCAAACGGCACCGTTGGGGGGCACGATGTCACCGCCCCCTTCATCGCAACAGGTATTGAGCGGGAGGGTGCCAGATGACCTTTCCCTATCCCCTGCTCGGTATATTTGCCGCCGTCACCGATTCGGCGAAATACAAACTGCGCCACGGGGGTCCTTCCAGGAACCGAAATAACGAATCCCTACACGAACAACTCGGTGTGTGTGCAGAAAAAACATTTCGCGTACGTGTAGGGTTCAGCTCCGCACGAATCGGGCAATGTCATGAGCTCACGAACGGGGTGCTTGGCTTGGTGTTGAACTTTTTGACCGGTTCAAAACGTGGTGCCAGGATGGCCGCGGAATGTTTCCAAATCGACCGCATGCCGCGCGGCGGGCCGGACGCGTCTTGGCTGGACCGGCGGCTGCAAACGGATCGCCTGGAATATCTCGACCGCGACGATACCGACGACCGCAAACGCAGGGTGGTCCGCTCCCTGGACCGCATGGAGAAGGCTTCCGGTTCGCAGAAGAAGTTCGCGCGCGTCGTGCTCGATGAGGTCGCGGACGTGCCCCACCCCAACATCCTCGAACTCGGTGCGGGCCACGGCGGGTTATCGCGAGCGATCTTGGAGATGCATCCCACCGCCCGAGTGACGGCCACCGACGTCGCTCCCGCATTTGTGGCCACCATCGCCGCAGGCGACCTGGGCAGTCACCCACGGGCGGTGGTTCGGGCGATGGACGCCACCAACATCGACGCGCCCAACGCGCATTACGACCTCGCAGTTTTCGCGTTGTCTTTGCACCACCTGCGGCCCTCCTTGGCTGCCCGGGTGTTCGCCGAAGGCACCCGCGTCGCGAACAAGTTGCTGATCATCGACGTGCCGCGCCCGCCGTCGTTACTGCACATTCTGCGATCGTTGCTGACCTTGCCGTTCGCGCCGATATCGCCGCTACATCACGACGGATTCATCAGCGGGCTGCGCGCCTACAGCCCGTCGGCACTGCGGGTGCTGGCAGGCCACGCCGATTCGGCGATCGCCGTCGAGCTGCGGGGTGGCAGGACATTCAGGCCGCAAATCGTGGTGGCGAGCCGCGTGCCCAGCCATCAATCGATGCCCACCCAGACTCAACTCCGTCGTCCAGAGGGCGCCAAGGGTCAGCCGAAGAAGCGTCGTCCGAAACTTCGCCGGGCGTCATCCGAGGACAAAATGCCGAGCACCACCTGACGTCATACGGCTGACACTTTCCCTTACACAGCGCCTTTCGGGGAAGTACCACTGTCGTATGGTGATCGCGGCCCGTGAGTCACCACTGAGAACCCCACAGCAACCAACGATCAACACCTTCCGAGCTGTGCGATTTTCAAGTCTTCCCGGGTCACCTGGGAATAACCTGCGATTATGAAACGAGAAATCGTTGGGTTAGCAACCATCATGCTAATGTCCGGCGGTTTGGGCGTGGCAGGCTTGGGGCCCGGCGCCGGAACCGCCCATGCATATACCTATGGCCCATTCCAATGGTGCCCAGGACAAGCCATGCCGAATGATCCACCGCGCTCGGATGCAGACCTGGTTTGGGATATGAGTGTCTGCCACACCTACTACTTCGCTTACGACGTGCGGACTCACGCCCCCGCGCACTATTGGGAGGGGCCCAACCTATTCCCAACGCCAATCCCGTCGCCGCCGCCGCAACCTCTACCACCGGATTGCCCGCCGTGGTCACCCATCTTGGCTCCCTCGCGGTGCGGTGGCCTCTGATCGGCAAGCGGGGAGGGACCGGGTTGCGCAAGTTTCGCAATTTCCCGTGTAACCGGCAGGGCAGGCACTTACGCTCGAATCGACGGGTCGGGCAACGTCACCAAGCTTGCATCACGAAAACCCGGAGGTTTGGGCGAGCATGTTGTCCCGCGGCGCATCTGACGACCACGACGACGTTCGGCAGTCACTCGTAGTAGCCGCCTCATGACCGCCCAGTCGATGAGCCGGCCTCGGTACGGATTTGCCGCTAGGTTCCGCCGGCTGGCTTTCGGGTGGTGACGTCATGGATGCGGCGAACTTCTTTTACATTCTGTTCCTCGTTTTCTTTGTCGCTATCGGCGGAATCGTGCTCGGGGCGTTAGTCGTTCAGACGAGGCCCGCGAAGGCGAGGGCCGCCAAGGCGAGGACCCGAGCGGCACGGGCTAGGAAAGCAGCCGCACCGGACGCCGATGTTCGCGCCGGCGGAGTCGAGACCGAGGTGGTTCAGGCCGATGGCTTCACCGTGGCGCCGGACTCCGACACGGTCAGGCAGCCAGCCAGGTTGGGAAGGCAGGGTAAGGCCGCGACGCTGACCGAGCGCTCCAAGCTGTATTGGGACTTCTGGGAGCAGTTCCTCAATCGCGTGGGCACGGAGCACCCCGGCTGGACAAAGCGGACAACACCGACACGCGCCGGGCGATACAACCTCCCCACCGGCACGAGCGCGGTTTCCTACTCCACCGCCTTCACTCACCACGGTCTCGTCGTGCAGCTCTACTTCAGCAGCCCCGACCCCCGCATCAACTTGGGCCGGTTCGAAGCACTCCGTGCGATAAAAGATGAATTCGAGCGGGCCCTGGGCCAGGTGGCCGAGTGGGACGACAAGCCGGGTAAGAAGGCCGCCGCAATCTGCGTGACATCGCGGTTCGACGATGTTGCGGACGTGGATCTTTGGCCCGCAATGCTCGACTGGGTGCTGGATCAGCATGGGCGGTTCAGGCAGGCGGTCGAAGCGGTCGGTGGGCTCGGGAGGCTCACAGCAACGACGCCCTCGTTGCGTTTGGCCGAAGCTGGTTAACTGGGCCTCACGTGGGACGAGGGATACCGTGCTCGTCGCACGGCGTGGTACCTCCGTGATCGATTCGCGCAAGCGTATGACGCATTTCGGTCGGTGCGATGCCGCCACTCTCTTTTGCGTACGGATGGTCGAGAAAAGCGACTACAAGCATGCCCGCGGTCACCATGGCGGTGACGAAACCGATGGGTATCGATTGCACGAAAAGCCCTTCGCGCCGGTCCGCCTGCGCGCACATGTAGACGATAGTGAGTGAAGCGCCGATTGCCAACACGAACCACAGGGAGAGCGGAACCAACGGGGTTGCCTCGGCAAGGCGCTCGCGCCGCCCTTCACGGCGCTGCGCCTGCTCGTCGAACCACTGTGAGTAGGCCGCCTCCTGCCGTGCCCCGTGAGGCTCTGCGCTTCGAAACGCTCCGTGCAACCTGTCAATCCACGACTCCACCCGCTCGCTGGAATGCCCTTCGCTCATCGCGGGCCATTCATCCTCGATTACCGCGCGCCCGTAGCAGATGAGTCCGCCCTGTAGCTGATCACGCGCCGGTGGCTCGAATACCGCAGCGACGGAATGGAGTTCGATAATGGCGATGGCTTCCTGACTCGACGCGTGCCGTGCTCGCTGGTAGCTCTGGAGCGCGAGGAAGATCACGAACGCGAGGATGACCGCGAACATCGTCCCGATAACCGACAGGGTGCCGGCGGAACGAGGTGAGTCGGCGAACCAGCCGCCCATGGGCGCGCGTCGACGGACAAGCAGCTTGACGGTGATCGCCCCGGCGACCACCAGCACGAGGATGAGTGCCGGGAGCCAGGTGCGCACGCCCAACTACTCTAAGCAAGCCGTCGGGTCCGCGGGCTCGCTTACACGAATCGAGTTGCGGTGACAGCGATGTTCCGGCCGCCGAATGAATCGGCCGACCGCAGCGCGGGTCCAGCGGGGTTTGTCATCCCCAGGTGGCCCGGGGCGGTGTGGCCTTGGATGTATCGGCCGAGGACAAGTGCACGGCATGGACGCCCGGCTTCTTGGACAGCTGATCTAACAAGCTTTCCAGATGCGCCTTGTCGGTGTGCCAATGCTGAACCGCCTCAGGAGCCTCCTGCAGTTCTGCGAGTACGGTCTTGAGCTTGTCCGGGGTCTTGTCATTGTCTGGCGAGCGGCGGCCCGGCGCCCGCACGGAGCCTCCGGTAAGCCCCCGGGGCACGGCACCGCCCAGGGCGCCTCCGACCAAGCCCGCCAACGCCATCTCGCTGGAGAAGCCACTCGCGGCCACCGTCACCGTCGGTGCGGCGCCGGTGCTAGTGCACTCCAACACGGTCGCGGCCAGCCTGACGGCGGGACTGGCCACGGCCCAGCTCGGCGGCACCGATAAGGCTCCTGCGAGGCCCGCGCTGCCGACACTCGCCGACACCGCACCGGCCGCGCCCACTGCCTGGGTGCTCGAGCCGAGCGCCGCGAACAGCGGCCCCTCCAGATCGACCGCTGTGTCACTCCAGGTCCGTGCCGTTGCCACCAGGCCCAAGCTGATGCTGAGCAAAGTGTCATTGACCGGCCGGATGCCTTTGGTGACGAATTCGATGTTCGCGGCAATCCTTGCCAACGGCGTGGAATTCAGGTTGTTCAGGAAGGTTGCCAATGACGACGGATCCGCCGCGGGCGCCGCCGCAGGCGATGCGAGGCTTTGCAGGGTTTGCGGAGTCGTCGACATCAACTGCGACAAGGCCGATTGTGCGTTGGCGGGCGCCGCGCCTGCGGCTTGGGCGACCGCGCCTGATTGCCGGACCACACCGGCGGGGTCGGTGGTTTGCGGCGGCTGGTTGAACGGCGACATCCCTGCGGCGGTCGCGGAGGAACCGGCATATCCGTACATGGCGGCCGCGTCCTGCGCCCACATCTGCCCGTACTCCGCCTCGGTGGCCGCGACCGCGGCGGTGTTCTGCCCCAAAATGTTTGTCGCAACCAGTGACGCCAACTGACTGCGATTTTCCGCGACCGCCGGCGGGGGAACGGTCGCCATGAACGCAGCCTCGTAGGCGGCAGCTGCCGCTCGGGCACGGGAGGCCGCCTGCTCGGCTTGCGCGGCGGTGACGCCCATCCATTCCACATACGCCGTCGCCGCAGCCGCCATGGCCGCCGACGACGGCCCCTGCCAACCGCTGGTCAGGTTCGAAATTACCGACCCATAGGCGGCTGCCGCGGAGTGCAACTGGGCGGCCAACCCATCCCATGCCGAGGCCGCGGCCAGCATCGATCCCGAACCCGGCCCGGCAAACATACGACCGGAGTTGAGCTCCGGTGGCAGCGCTCCGAAATCCATTGCTACTCCTTAGTGTTGGCGACCGCGACTATTCGTGCCCGTCGTCGGAGTTGATGACGATGATCGTGGCATGGGTGGCTGTCCGCCCGAAAGCGTTGCCCCCGAAGCTTATTCCGCGCGCAGGGCCAGCACCGGCACCTGCGGCGCGCCCGGCCAGACTGGAAGCGGCCATGTTGCTGAACAGCGAACCCTGCCCCTCCGCGGCAAGAGCCGCAGGAGCACCGGCAAGAGTGGACTGTGGCATCACCGCGGCGACCGTCCGGATTTCCGGGGCGGCGGCAACCCATCCCTGTGGCACCGACATACGCCCGACCACGCCGGCACGACCCATTCCCGTAGACATCCCGGCTCCGCCGGAGGGCATCGCGCGCACCGTCCGCGTCTCGGAGCCGAGGCCCCCGCCCAGCGACCGCAGCGCCGACCTATCCCTGTCGAGCCGCTGCCTCGCGCTGTTCACATTCGCCACGTTTTGGGGCACCAGATAGCTCTCGACGCCCAGCAGATAGGGACTGCCCCCGATGCCATACAACGAGACGGGACCCAAAGGACCCGTGAGAGCCGAGTTCAACGCTAACAGTAGCGACGGCGGGTCGGCTGCGGTTGCGGTCGGGGTTGTCAGGGATTGCAGAGACTGCGGGACGGCCGACATCAATTGCGGCAGTGTCGATTGCGTGTTGGTTACCACCGAGCCACCGGTGGCCTGTGCGACAGCGGCGGCCTGTCCCGCCGTCCCGGCCGGGTTGACGGTCTGCGGCGGCTGGCTGATCGGCGTCATCTCTGTGGCGGCCGCCGAGGAGCCTGCATAGCCGTACATCGCCGCGGCATCCTGGGCCCACATCTCGGCATATTCGGACTCGGTGGCCATAATCGCCGGTGTGTTCTGACCGAGAAGATTGGTCGCGATCAGCGCCATCAACCGCGCACGATTGGCCGCGACTATCGGCGGCGGCACAGTCGCAGCGAACGCGGCCTCGTAGGCGAGAGCCGCCGCACGCGCCTGGTTTGCGGTTTGCTCAGCCTGACCGGCGGTCGCACTCATCCAGGCCGTATATGGTGCCGCCGCGGTCACCATCGCAGTCGACGAAGGACCCCGCCAACCGCCGGTCAGGTTCGAGATCACCGACTCGTACGATGCCGCCGCGGAGTGCAGTTGGGCGGCCAACGCATCCCACGCCGCCGCGGCGGCCAGCATCGGCCCCGCCCCGGGGCCGGCGTAGATCCGGCCGGAATTGACCTCGGGTGGTAAACCTCCGAAATTCATTGCTATACCTCACGATTAATCGCGCTGCGAGCTTTCGTAAAGCGACTTGAGCGACGCCGCACCGCATCTTGATCTGATGCCCCCGCTTGTGACGCCGGGTTCCCTAACACCACTCCGCCGATGCGCTGTCGATACCCAGAGCTCCAACGCCGATTAGCTCGGCCAAAGCGCCACGCGCAGCGGAGAACCGCCTAGGCGAAGTTGATGTTCTGGCACGCGACAGTTCGGCGGATTACCCGCGGGTGAGGTGCCAGTGCCGTCGGAGTTGCTGCGCAAAGCCGACCAGGAAGTGAAAGCCTGACGCTCGAAAGGCTAGGATCCCCGGTTGCGCCACGGACGGTGTCGTCGGCGTTGCAGGTAGGACTCAACACGGCGGTTGTGCATCTTCGCAATGACTTCGATTGCGCGCCAGCTATCTTCGCGTGTCTGCTCGGAACTGACCGTGGCGAGGCAGGGACGTGCGTGCGTGACATGACGGGCGGCGGGCAGGCCGTGATTAAGGCGGCGCAAGGCTGACCCGGTGGCGCTCACGGCAAACGTCGATGGTGAGCTGCCATCGAGAGACCTCATCGCAATGCCCCTGCTTGCACGTCCCTGTGCCGCAACCAATTCCCCGCTCTCGAGGTTGATGACTGAAACCGATCGTACTTTTCGTTGTGACACCGTGTCCAGGTTGCGTTCATCAATTTCGCGTATTGTCCAGCGCTCTCGCCGAGGCGCCACCGGTATCAGGCCTCGACCGCTGCTATCGCCTCGGCGGCAACCCGCCGTCGGAGATATCGACACCGCGGGCGGCGACCGCACGCTGATCGGACAATCTCAAGTCCCACACAGCGCGGAAAAGAGGGCTAGCATCGATACCGTGCGTGTGAGGGAAGAAACGTAGCGCCCGACGCTTCGTCGGGGCATAAGACTCGTCGAGCTTGCGATGCGGAAGCTATTCGCGACACTGATGGCCCTTGGAGCCGTAACGTTCAGCGGGGCCATTGCCCACGCTGAGAACCAGCCGGCACCACCCCCTCCCGGCCCTTCGTTCTACGCACCGAAGTGCCTGAGTTTCGACCCCAACCCGCCGGCGCACTGGAACTACCTGCCGTGCGGTTGGACGACGGATGGCAAGCGGTGGATCCCGCTGCCGCCATAACCTCTGGCGCAGATCGCCGACGGCAGCGCCTGAAAAGCCTTCAGCGGATGGCTAAGTGCTTTGGCGGTGGATACCTGTTGGCAGCTCACGCCGCAGACGCCCGCATCCCCCCGGGCGTCTGCGGGCGACAGCGTTTGGCCACTCGACCGTCGTTGTTCGTCCGCAATGGGTCTACGGCAACACGGTGTGCATCAGCATGACGTCGTAGGCCGACCACAACGACAGGTTGAAGTACAAGTCTCGCCCCGACGACCAAGGATGGATCATCGGCGCATAGATACCCCCGGGCATCTGGAACGACGACACCAGCGGTTGCTCGGGGCTCCATGGTCCTTGCGGCGTCGGTGCGGTCCGTGCCACCACGTCGTTGCTGCCGCCGTCGGTGTACAGGACAAGGTATTGCTTGAGATAACTGTTGTACTGGGCCGACATTTCGCCAACCGGCCCCGGGAATATCGGCGTCGCCGCACCCGGGTTGTTCGCCACCCAATGGCCGCCGTTGTCGCCGTTCCAGTACTGGTACTTGGTCAGGTCGGGCAATTGGTTCGGCGGGACGCGCGAGAGAAAGGCCGCGCCGCCGCGTCCTGACGGGGTGCCGAACTGGTAGAGGTATCCGTCGTTCCCCTTCATGAACGCGCCCATTTGAAAGTTTTCATTTCCGGGCGTAAACCCTGCTCCGGGAATGGCATCCGGCGAGGCCGTACGAATGGTCGTCGGGAAGATCCCCCAGTTCTGGCCGTTGTCGTTGGACCTGGCGATCGCCGAGTAGTTCGTCGACCATTCGCCGTCACGGCCCCACTGGCGGATGGACATGTAGCTCATGTACTGGGTTCTGCCCATGGACATCGCCGCGGTCGGAATGATGCCCGTCTCGTGGGCGGCCTTGTGGATGGTGTTGACGACCTGCTTGGAAAGTCCGGGCGCCCACACCGGTGAACCTGAATACCTGTCATTCGGCACGCCGTCGGCGATGTGAATGCCCTTGGACAAGTCGTGATCGTTGCTGCGGAACAGGGTGTTGTAACGCCACTGCTGGCCGTGCACCTTGCAGTAGCCGAACGTGTCACCGAAAGCCATCAGCACCTGGCGGTTGGCGGGATCGCCGTTGTCCCAAGCAATCCCGAGGTCGGTGCCTGAGATGCTGAAACGTTGCAGGGTCTTGTTGGGGCCGTTCGGTCCAGTGACCCAGTCGACGAGCGACGTCGGGGCACCCGCGATCGACGGAGGCGGCGGTCCGGGCTCGGGCTGCGGCTGAGGCTGCGGCTGCGGAGGCGGCATCGGAACGGCGTTGGGCCGCAGCTGGTTTGCGTTGGGCGGTAGCGGGACTCCGGGCGCGGGCGGATTGGGCCCCGGCGGCAGCACCTCGGCTTGCGGGTGCAGCGGCGCGGCATACTGACGGCCCGGAGCAGCCGGTTTGAGCAGCGACGAGATCAGTGGGCCCAGCCTCGGTAGCGGCGCCTGGTCATTCGTGTGTGTGGGCCGCCGGCCGGTCGGCGGCTGCACGACCGGCTGAGGCGCGGGCATGGCCGGGGGCGCGGCGGGAGGATCCACGTTCGCTTCGGGTGCGCCACACGGTGTGGCGTTGGCAGTTGGCGCGGGCCCCACCACGAGGACGAAACCGATAGCGGCCGCCGACGCCATCGATAGCGACACACTTCGCAGAAACGCCGACATGAAGCACCTTTCGAGGGGTGGGACACCGCGTTGACGTCCCTTAGCTGGCCCATGTGACGATAGTGATCTACGGGGCGAATGTGACCAGTGATGAGCTGATAGGTACCCATCCGTGACCGTGTCGCAACGCCGCGTTTCCTGCTGCCGCCTCGCCCTCAACCGATTAGCTCACCGTCCATACCGCCAGATGGACAGCGTTGCGCGCTTTGCCAGTGCCGGCCCGAATCGGGCTAGCCGGTGCCCGACACGCTGCCAGGATGGACGCCGGGCGAGCGTCGTTGACTTAGCGGTGTCCGTGCGCCTTGGTGGGTTGCTGGTTGAGGCCGACCACTGATCGCAGGCCCTCCGGCATCCGGCGCGGCGGTCGAGGAACGCAGAACTAAGCGACATCGCCGCTTTGCTGGGCGGCCGCACAATCCGCCGACCGCACGGCCGCGCGCACAGGGGTGCGTGGCGCCCAGCCTCGGTCCGACACGAGCCGCCAATCGGTACAAGCGCACCACATTGCCGCAGCTCAGCCTTCCAGCGCCGCAACCATCGAAGCTCTATTGCACATGCGCGTAACGGAAATCGTCGATCGCCGGGCACAGTGCCGGCGGCATCTCGCATTCGAACAAGTTGCGGTCCGCATGTTTGTCGACCCTCCCGGGTGGCAATGATCCAACAGAGGCGTGTGCGTCGGCCGGCCTTCGCACCCGTCTAGGTCCCGTCGGTTCAGCCCGAGAGCCGACGGGGCCGCCCTTTTTTGGGGCCGCTTCTGACCTAGACCGCTCCGGGTCGGGTGCTCGATAGGCCTGAACAACCCCAGCCCGCGGGAGTACCGTCGGCGTATGGATCACTCGGCCGGTGTGTGGATTCTCGGTGGATATCAAAGCGATTTCGCTCGCAACCTCACCAGAGAAGGCCGTGACTTCGCCGCGTTGACCGCCGAGGTCGTCGACGCCACGCTGATCGCAGCCAAGGTCGACGCCGCCGACATCGAGGTGGTGCACGTCGGCAACGCCTTCGGCGAGCTGTTCGCGCGCCAGGGCCACCTTGGGGCGATGCCGGCTACGGTGTGCGACGGCCTCTGGGATACACCGGCTTCACGACACGAGGCGGCGTGCGCCTCCGGCAGCGTGGCGGCGCTCTCGGCATTGGCCGACCTTCGCTCGGGTGCCTACGATGCCGCACTGGTGGTGGGCATCGAGTTGGAAAAGACCGTCCCCGGCGACACCGCCGCGCAGCATCTGGGTGCGGCCGCGTGGACCGGGCACGAGGGGGCCGACGCCCGGTACCTGTGGCCATCCATGTTCGCTCAGGTGGCCGACGAGTACGCCCGGCGGTACGGCCTGGACGACGCGCACCTGCGGGCTATCGCACAGCTGAACTTCGCCAACGCGCGGCGTAACCCGAACGCTCAAACCCGGGAATGGGCCGTTCCCGACCCGATCGTCGACGACGACGCGAGCAACCCGATCACCGAAGGCCGGTTGCGCCGATTCGACTGCAGCCAAATGACCGACGGCGGCGCGGGATTAGTACTCGTCAACGACGCGTATCTGCGCGATCACCCGGATGCGCGCGCGATCGCCCGGATCGACGGGTGGGGCCATCGCACCGTCGGCTTGGGATTGCAACAGAAACTGGATCGCGCTGACGGCGACCCGTACGTCCTCCCCCATGTGCGCGTCGCGGTACTCGACGCACTGCGCCGGGCACAGCGCAGCCTCGACGACGTGGACGGATTCGAAGTGCATGACTGCTTCACCCCCAGCGAGTACCTGGCGATCGACCACATCGGGCTGACCGGCCCGGGCGAGTCGTGGAAAGCGATCGAGAACGGTGAGATCGAGATCGGCGGTCGGTTGCCGATCAACCCCAGCGGAGGGCTGATCGGCGGCGGACATCCGGTCGGAGCCTCCGGCGTGCGGATGCTGCTTGACGCGGCCAAGCAGGTCAGCGACGACGCCGGTGAGTACCAGGTCGAGGGCGCCCAGACCTTCGGCACCCTGAACTTCGGCGGCAGTACCGCCACCACAGTGAGTTTCGTCGTCAGCGGCACCGGAGGCGTGTGACCATGGATGTTGAAATCGTCGGTAAATTTCTGTCCACGCTGCCCGAAGACGACGAGCACCCGTACCGCACCGGCCCGTGGCGCCCCCAGACGACCGAGTGGGATGCCGACGACCTCATCGCTGTCGAGGGCGAAATCCCGAGCGATCTGGACGGTGTCTACCTGCGCAACACCGAGAACCCACTGCACCCGGCGCTGAAGACCTATCACCCGTTCGACGGCGACGGCATGGTGCACGTGGTCGGCTTCCGTGACGGAAAGGCCTTCTACCGCAACCGATTCATCCGCACCGATGGATTCCTGGCCGAGAACGAGGCCGGCGAGCCGCTGTGGCCGGGTCTGGCCGAGCCGGTGCAACTGGCGCGGCGGCAGCACGGGTGGGGCGCTCGTACCAAGATGAAGGACGCGTCGAGCACGGACGTCATCGTCCACCGCGGAATCGCGCTGACTAGTTTCTACCAGTGCGGTGACCTGTACCGGATCGATCCGTATTCGGGCGACACGCTGGGCAAGGAGTCCTGGAACGGCGGCTTTCCGGCCGAGTGGGGTGTATCGGCACATCCCAAGGTGGACAACAAAACCGGTGAACTACTGTTCTTCAACTACAGCAAGCAAGAGCCGTACATGCATTACGGCGTGGTCGACGACCGCAACGAGCTCGCGCACTATGTCGACATCCCGCTGCCCGGCCCGCGTCTCCCGCACGACATGGCGTTTACCGAGAACTACGCCATCCTCAACGATTTCCCGTTGTTCTGGGATCCCCAGCTACTCGAGCACGACGTGCACCTGCCGCGCTTCTATCCGGACATCCCGTCGCGGTTCGCGGTGATCCCGCGCCGCGGCGGCACTAGCGACATTCGCTGGTTCGAGGCCGACCCCACCTTCGTGCTGCACTTCACCAACGCTTACGAGGATGGCGACGAAATCGTGCTCGACGGCTTCTTCGAGGGTGACCCATCCCCGCTTGATACCGGAGGAACAAAGTGGGAGAAGCTGTTTCGCTTCCTCGCCCTGGATCGCCTGCAGGCCCGGCTGCACAGGTGGCGCTTCAATCTGGTCACCGGGGCGGTACGGGAAGAGCGGCTCTCGGAGTCCATCACCGAGTTCGGCACGATCAATCCCGAGTGCGCCGGCGGCGACTACCGCTACACCTATGCCGCAACCGGCAGGCCGGGCTGGTTCTTGTTCGACGGCCTGGTCAAACATGACCTGGGCACCGGAACCGAGGAGAGCTTCTCGTTCGGTGACGGCGTCTACGGCAGCGAGACCGCGATGGCGCCGCGCGTGGGGGCCACCGGTGAGGACGACGGTTACCTGGTCACCCTCACCACCGACATGAACAGCGACGCCTCCTACTGCCTGGTCTTCGACGCCGCCCGGGTGGGCGACGGCCCGGTCTGCAAACTTCAGCTGCCCGAACGCATTTCCAGCGGCACCCACTCCACGTGGGCGCCCGGTGCCCACTTGCGGCGCTGGGACACCGCCGAATCGGCCGCTAGCGCGATCGGACTGTAATGCGCACCGGCAAGCACCACCACACGACGCACTGGCCGATACAACTGGCGCCGATCGGCGCCATCCGTTTCGCGCGCCGCTCCACGCATTTCGCGGAAACGGTGCAGTTCTACCGCGATCTGGTGGGGCTGCCGCTCTACGAGACGTTCGGGAACAGCTACGGAAGCAACGGCGCCATCTTCGGGTTGCCCAGCTGGAACCTCACCATGGAAATCGTGGAGGCCGTCGACCCCGTGGCTGTCGACCATCACGAACAACTGTGTCTGTACTTTCCCGACCAACCGGCGCAGCAAGCCGCCCTCGCGCGCCTGCGCGACGCGGGCGTCGAACCCGTGGAACAGCACCCCTACTGGGAGGCCACCGGCGCGGTCACCTTCCGCGACCCGGACGGACGTGAAATCGTGTTCGCGCCCTTCGTATTCGGTGTCAACGAGCCCGGCGACAGCGCCGCGTCGGGAACGCACGAATTCCCGTCGGCCTGACCGTTCAGCGGCCGGACCGTCCGGAGGCCACGGCGGCGACGACGGCCACCAGCGAGCAGGCGACCGCACAGACCGCGGCGCCCGCGCCGACGTACAGCCCGTATTCGGCCGACACCGGCGGGTTTACGTTGAGCTTGTAGTACCACACGGTCAACGCCACGATCAGCAACGAAATCAGCAGCGCGGCAATCGAAGCGAGCCTAACCGACAGACCGCGACCGATCATCGCGCCGACCACGAGCAGCGTCGAGGCCAACAGCACGATGAGCTGGCCCGCACCGAACCCCCGGGGCAGTACCAGGTTGCCATGGGCGCCGCCGATGGCGTTGGCCCAGCCCCCGCCGTTCACCCGCGTCCGCAGCCACGGCAGCCATGCGCTGGTCGACACGATGACCGCGAAAAGCGCCACCAGCCAACCGGGGCGCAGTCGGCGAGTCATGCTAGCGAGACTAACGGACCCCGACCCCGGCCCGCGTGAGCGAGCGCCCCGCTAGCGTGGCGCCCGCGCCGGTGATGCCTCGGACGCTAAGTCCGCAGAGAGGACAGATTGAAGACGGCACCCATCGGATCGCCCGCCGCGGCCAGCCGCCCGTACGGGGTGTCCTCGGCGTCGCGCACCACCGTGCCGCCGTTGTCGGCGATCACCCGCAGGGTCTTGTCGACGTCCTCGGCACCGAAGAAGATCACCCAGTTCGACGGGACGTCTTCTGGCAGGAATGCGGCGCCGTCCATCACACCGAGCAATTGCTCCTCACCGAACCGCGCTGTGCTGTAACGGAATCCGTCGGTGTCGGAGACGGGCTCGGTCTGCCATCCAAACACGTCGCGGTAGAAGTCGAGGGCGGCTGCGTAACCGCGGGTGGTCAGCTGGTGCCACACGGGGGCGCCCGCCGCCCCGATGAGGTCGAAGCCGCGGTGGCCCAGCGGCTGCCAGAGGCCGAACACCGCGCCGGCGGGGTCGGTCACCACAGCCATATGGCCTTTGGCGGGCACCTCCATCGCCATGCACACCGAACCACCGGCCTTATTCACGCCGGCGAGGGTGGTTTCGATCGCGGCGGTGTGGAAGTAGGTGGCCCAGTGGTCGGGCGACTCGGCTTCGGGCCGGTTGGCCATGATGCCGGCCACCGAGTGGCCGTCCTTGGCGGCATTCACGTAGCCGCCGTACTCGGGTCCGGCGGACTCGAACGTCCAGCCGAAGACCGTGCCGTAGAACTCCTGTGCGCGCGCGACGTCGGACGTGGTCAGATCGATCCAGCATGGGGCGCCCAACGGAGCGCAGTCGCGGATGGGCATGGTGACCTCCTGGTGGTGTCCTGGCCCCGAAGGTATGGGCTTCACACTATGGACTGCCGCCAAGCCTGAAACTCATCGGCGCCGGCGATCAGCGATGAGCCCCACCGTCTCCGTTCGTGCTCGGGTCGGCTCGGGTGAACACGGTGACGAAGTTCTCCAGCGATTGGTTGATGTCGCCACGCAGGGCGGCGGCGACGATCATGCCGATGGGACCGAACAGCGCAGGACCGCCCAGATGCACGTCGAAACTGACGATGGCGCCGTCTTCCTTGGGCGCGATCCTGGCCATCAGCTTGACCTTGACCCCGCCGACGCCGTCGCCGTTCAGCGTCATGCCCTCGGGCGGCTTGTAACGCACCACCGTCCATTTGATCCGGTTGTACATGCCCTTGACCTCGACGATCGACTCGACGACCGTGCCCTTTTCTATCTCGTCGGGCAGGATGCTGCGCCACACCCGATGAATGGTCAGCCAGTCCTTGTACCTGGACAGGTCGGAGGCGTGTTGCCAGGCCACCTCGGGCGGCAGCGGGACATCGATGGATCCGGAAAGCTTCGCCATCGCTCAGTTCTGTTGGTCGCCGGTGTCGGCGCCGGTGGCCTTCTTGGCCTGCTCCTGCACCTGGTGGATGGTGTCGGTGTACTTGCCCTGCGTCTTCTCGTCGACCAACTCGCCGGCCTTGTCGATCGCCGTCTCGACCTTGTCGGCGTTCTGCGACAGCAGATCCTTTGCCTTGTCCAGGAAACCCATGCGCCCTCCCTTTTCCCGGCATCGTACTTGGCCGCCGAGAACCCGCTGCGGGTGAGTTCGGCGCGCTCAGCGCCACAACCGCGGCTGCACGCCCAGCACTTTGGCGCGGATCCACCACGTGGCCTCGATGGCGGCGGCGCCCAACAGACCGATGCCCAGCGCGGTCGATGTCACCGCGACATTGGACGGGTCGAGCAGGAACTCCTTGCGCGCCAGCGGCAGGCTGAAAATCACGACATAGGCCAGGCCCGAGGCGATTACCAGTGCCACCCGCCACCACTGGTAGGGCCGGGCCACCACCGCCAGCACCCACAGCGCCGTCATCAGCAACGTGATCAAAGCCGCCGTGGACGCCTGATCCTGTTGGGCGAAGCTGGCGTGACGACCGTGATACGCCAGCAGGTAGGAGGCGAACGTCGCGATGCCGACGATCAAACCGCAGGGCAGCGCGGACGAGAGAACCCGGCGCACGAAGCCCGCGTGGGCGCGTTCGTTGTTGGGCGCCAGCGACAGGATGAACGACGGTATGCCGATGGTGAACCAGGCCGCGATGGTGACGTGGATAGGCTGGAACGGATACAGCAGCGGATCGACCCCGAGCGGTTTGGCCAGCAGGCATTCGACGCCCACCAGTAACGCCAGCAGGACCGAGTACACCGTTTTGGTCAAGAACAGGTTGGCGACACGTTCGATGTTGCCAATCACCCGTCTGCCCTCACCGACGACGTAGGGCAGCGTCGCAAATCTGTTGTCCAGCAGCACTATTTGCGCGACAGCGCGCGCCGCGGGGCTGCCAGCGCCCATCGCGACACCGATGTCGGCATCCTTGAGGGCCAGCACGTCGTTGACACCGTCGCCCGTCATCGCGACGGTATGCCCGTGCGTTTGCAAGGCACGCACCATGGCGCGTTTCTGATCCGGCCGCACCCTGCCGAAGGTGCTGTGGGTGTCCAGCGCGTCGGCCAATTGCCCGGGCTCCGAGGGCGATTGGCGCGCATCCATCGTCTCGCCGCGCAGCCCGAGCTTTTCTGCGACCGCACCGACCGAAACCGCGTTGTCACCGGACAACACCTTGACAGCCACACCCTGCTCGGCAAAGTAATTCAGCGTCTCGCGCGCGTCCGGGCGCATCTTCTGCTCGAGGACCACCAGCGCGGCGGGGGTGACGTGACCCGGCGCGTCAGGGTGGTCGACAGCGACGTCACCCGTGCCGATCAACAGCACCCGCAGCCCCTGCGCCCCGATCCGCTCGGCCCGTTCGGCCGCCGGTGATGCCGGCTCGAGCAACACGTCCGGAGCCCCCATCACCCAGTTCCCGTGGTCCCGGAAAGAAACGCCGCTCCATTTGGTGGCGGACTTGAAAGGTGCTGTCGCCGTGGCGGTCCAGCCAGGAGGCTGATGGTAGGTTCCGGCGATGGCTCGCATACTCGCATTGGGCCGCGGATCGGCGGCGGCCAACGAGGCCAGGACGTCGGCGATCAGCTCCCGGTCCGCCGGATGGTCGAGTTCCTCCACGCTCGCCACCCGCATACCGCTCTCGGTCAGGGTGCCCGTCTTGTCCGCGCAGACCACGTCGACGCGCGCCAGTCCCTCGATGGCGGGCAACTCCTGCACCAGGCACCGGCGCTGACCGAGCCGCACGACCCCGACCGCGAACGCGACCGACGTCAACAACACCAGCCCTTCGGGAACCATGGGCACCAGTGCACCGACCGTGCGCAGCACGGCCTGACGCCAGTCCGCGCGGGTGGTGAAGAGCTGGGTGTAGATCGTGAGCAGTCCGGCGGGCACCAACAGGTAGGTGATGAACTGCAAGATGCGGTTAATGCCGTTGCGCAGTTCTGATTTCACCAAGGTGAACTTGCTGGCCTCCTCGGCGAGCTTGGACGCGTACGCGTCCGGACCCACCTTTGTGGCGCGGTACGCGCCGCTGCCCGCGACGACGAAGCTGCCCGACATCACCGCATCGCCGACGTCCTTGGCGATCGGGTCGGCCTCCCCGGTCAGCAGCGACTCGTCGACTTCCAGGTTCGCCTCCTCGACGATCTCGCCGTCGACCACCACCTGATCGCCGGGGCCCAGCTCGATGATGTCGTCAAGCACCACCTCACCGGGCGGTACCGCCTTGGTCCCGGATTGCCGACGCACCAACGGTTTCGCCTGCCCCACGATGGCGAGCTTGTCCAGGGTCTGCTTGGCCCTGATCTCTTGAACCATGCCGACGACGCTGTTGGCGATGATCAACAGCCCGAACATCCCGTTGATCACCGAACCCGTAGCGAGCACGATCAGCAGCAGCACCCCCAGGATCGCGTTGATCCGCGTGAACACGTTGGCCCGAACGATGTCGGTGATGCTGCGCGTGGCGCGTTCCCGTATAGCGTTGCTCTTGCCGTCGGCCAGCCGCTGGGCCACTTCGGCGTCGGTGAGGCCAGAGGCGTGAGCAAGAGTCATCGCGTGAAGGTTCCCAGCTTGCCCGAGTCGTAGTACTCCAAGTTCAGCGTATGGTCGCCGAAAACGGCTTTGGAAACCGTTCCGGGCGGGGCGTTTTCGTCGGTCAGCGCGAAGGTGAAGGTGTCCCCGTCCCAGTGGGTGAGGGTGGCGGTCCGGTTTTTCGGACCCATCTGCAGTTGCAGCGCGCCGTCGCGTTCGGACACGATGGCCGGTCCCCAGTAGTCGCTGGCGTAGGTGCCGGCGTAGTCGCTGAGCGGTCTCGCCGGGGCGGGGTTGGCCGGGAGCGGCTTGCCGACCAGCGAGCCGAGCGGGTTGTTCAGCCAGCCGATCGCCTTCTTGTACAAGGGCCCCCAGTCCTCGCGGATTTGACCGTACTGAACCAGGTCCATGAATTCGGCGGTGATCGTTTCCGGGATGCCGTAGGGCGCGGCGTTGGTCAGTGCGACGATGCCCAGATCCTCGGACGGCAGGACCACGAAGTTGGTGGCCGCGCCCAGATCGAAAGCGCCGGAGTGACTGTACTCGGTGCGGCCTGACGAATCGACCGAGGAGTTGAAGCCGTATCCGTAAAAACCGGTGCGCGCCTGCGGCGTTTTCGCGGGCGATGACACCATCTGCGGGCTGATGGCCGGCAGCAGGGCCTCCGGCGACGTGATCCGGTGGCCGTCGTAGGTTCCATTGCCCAGCAACATCAATATCCAGCGCGTCATGTCGTTCACCGATGAGCTCACGCCGCCCGCCGGCGACTGGGGATCCGGGTCGCGCTGGAAGCGGGCCTGCCATGTGCCGTCGATCTTGATGTGGTTGACCGCATGGTTGGGCCGGGCGATGAAGTCGGCGAACCGCGAACTCGTCGACGCCATCCCCAGCGGGCGGTAGAGCACCTCGTCGGACAGGTCCTCCCATGGCTTGCCCGCCGCGGCCGCAACCGCCTCGGCACCGGCGGTAATCCCATAGTTGGTGTAGGCGTAGCTGATTCGGAACGGATCCAGGGGCAGGTACTTGAGCCGCTCCAGCGTTTGCCGGCGGTCGTAGCCCAGGTCTTCGAGCTTGTCACCCGCGTGGTCCGGCAACCCGGAGCGATGTGAGTACAGGTCGCCGATTGTCACATGACTCGTGACGTAGGGATCGTTCAACGTGAACCACGGCAGCTTGGACGCGACGGGCGTGTCCCACGCGACGACGCCGTCGGTGACCTCGTGCGCGATCACCGTCGCGCCTACGGATTTCGACACCGAGGCGAGCTGAAAGACGGTGTCGGCGTCCACCTTGTTGTCCTGGCCCTGCCCCTTGCTGGCATCCTTTATGCCGAAGCCTTTGGCGTACAACACCTTTCCACCGTGCACGACGGCTACGGCCATCCCTGGGACGCCGGTGCTTTTCATCAGGTCTCCGACCAGTCCGTCCAGCTTGGCGACGGCCTCGTCGATGCGGCCGGTGGGTATCGACACGCCGGAAACCTGGTTGGGCGGGGCGTCGGACAGTGTGGACGGCGGACCGGCTGTCGGCTGTGCCGGGCCGCATGCCGTCAACCCGAGCAGCGCCACGGCAAGGGCGGCGGCGGCGCGTGTGGTCATGCGCGAACCCTAGCGCGGAGACGATGCGTGCCGCGGGAACCTACAGCCGCCACCAGGGGCCGGGTTTCTCCGGTGCCGCGGGATCGATGCGTTGACCTGGCTGCGGCACCGCCACATTCACCCGTTCCGGCTCGGCGGCGGTGAGCAGACGCTCAACCGGTTCCGACCACGGGTGCGGGGCCAATCGGAAAGTGCCCCAATGGATCGGCACCAGCAGTCCGCCGTCGGTGACGTCCAGATGAGCCCGCACCGCCTCCTCGGGGTTCATGTGTACGTCGGGCCACGCCGTGTTGTAGGCCCCGATCGGCAGCAGGGTCAGGTCGAACGGCCCGTGATCGGCGCCGATCTGCTCGAAACTCTTGGTGTAGCCGGTGTCGCCGCCGAAGTACGCCCGATGCTTCGGGCCGACGAACGCCCACGACGCCCACAGCGTCGTATTGCGGTCGAGAAAGCGTCCCGAGAAGTGCCGCGCCGGCACGCAGACCACCTCGAGGTCGTCGACCTTGGCGCTCTCATGCCAGTCGAGCTCGACGATGCGCTGCTCGGGTATCCCCCACCGGCGCAGGTGGGCCCCGATGCCAAGCGGCACGAAGAACGGTGCCCGTTGAGTGCGGGCCAGCGCCCTGACCGTGTCGATGTCGAGGTGGTCGTAATGGTCATGGCTGATCACCACCGCGTCGACGGCGGGCAGCGCCTCGAGCTGGAGCGGCGGCGGATGCAGGCGCTGCGGGCCGACGACGTCCGACGGCGAACACCGGTCGCTCCACACGGGATCGGTGAGCACCCGGTAACCGTCGATCTCCAGCAGCGCCGTGGAATGGCCGAACCAGCTGACGGCCAGCCGGCTGGGGTCGGCGTCGAGCATCCCCGGGAAGGCCAGCGGGATCGGCCCCTTCGGCCGGCTGCCGCCCCGATTGCCGATCAGCTCCCACGCGATGAGCCGCAGTTGTTCGCGGTCCATCTTGACTTCGGAGGCGGGCTCGAGGTTGACGAAGACACCGTCACGGTAGTGCGGCGACCCGGCGGCCGCCTCGGCGATCGAGGCCGGGTGGGCGCCGAGCGCGTCCGGCGCGCCGTGCAGCGCTCGCACCAGCCAGCTACCGGCCGCCAGCGACGCCGTACCGGCGACCAGCCGTAGCGTCCCCCGCATAGTTGTCAGGCCCCCCGGAACTTCGGCGGCCGCTTCTCGATACGGGCGACCTGGGCCTCGACAACGTCTTGGCTGCTCCAGGCTTTGTCGAAGAGTTCCTTGTGCACCGGCCCGGCCTCTTCGATGGCGCCGTCGTCGTTGAGCACCCGCTTGGCGTGCTGGATTGCCAGCGGTGCGAGGCCGGCGATTTCGGCGGCCCAGGCTTGGGCGTCGGTGAGGGTCCCGATGCGATTGGCCATCCCGGTCTGCAGCGCCACGTCGGCGGTCAACTTCTCGGCCGTGAGCAGCATCGCCCGGGCCCGGCCGTGACCGACGAGCGAGGATAGTCGCCGGATGCTCCAGTTATCTAGGGCCAGGCCATATTTCGAAGTCGGAAACTGGAAGAACGCGTCGGGTGCGACCACCCGCAGATCGCATTGCATGGCCAGCTGCAGGCCGGCGCCGATGGCCGGGCCGTTGATCGCCCCGATCACGGGAATCAGCGTGGCATCGAGCACCTTGTGCAGCTCGACGAGCCGGTCGGGATAGTCGGCCGCGAAGGCGTCACCGCTGAGGTCTGCGCCCGCGCAGAACACCGTGCCCTGACCCGTCAACACGATCGCGCGGGTGGAGCCGTCACCGGCTTTCAGCACGGCCTCGCGCAACTCCTCGACCAGCTGGGAGTTCAGCGCATTGCGGCGCTCGGGACGCTGCAGCTCGATCGTCATGACGGCTTCGGCCCGGGTAATACCGATCATGGCAGCCACCCTATATAGCCTCGTCACGTGAGTCGTATTACGGCTGGTCAACTACGCGACGCGGTGCTGGACGAGAATTCCTTCGTCCGCTGGGACAGCGAACCGCTCGGCGTGCCCGTCGGCGCGTCCTACGGCCAAGAGCTTGCCGACGCCCGGGCCGCGACCGGTCTGGACGAATCGGTGCTCACCGGCGAGGGGCGCGTCTTCGGCCGCCGGGTCGCGGTGGTGGTCTGCGAGTTCGGCTTCCTGGGCGGGTCCATCGGGGTGGCCGCGGCCGAGCGGATCACCGCGGCGGTGCAACGGGCGACGGCCGAGGGGTTGCCGCTACTGGCCTCGCCCAGCTCCGGCGGCACCCGCATGCAAGAGGGCACGGTCGCGTTTCTACAGATGGTGAAGATCGCCGCGGCCGTCCGGCTGCACAAACAGGCGCACCTGCCCTACCTGGTCTATCTGCGCAATCCGACCACCGGCGGGGTATTCGCCTCCTGGGGGTCGCTGGGCCATGTGACGGTCGCTGAGCCGGGCGCGTTGATCGGCTTCCTCGGCCCGCGCGTGTACCGGCTCCTCTACGACGAACCCTTCCCCGAAGGCGTGCAAACCGCGGAGAACCTTCAGCGGCACGGCGTGATCGACGGCGTCGTCCGGCTCGATGAAGTGCGCCGCACGCTGGACCGTGCCATGACCGTCATCGTCGACGCCCCCGGGCCGCTGCCCGCGCCGGCGCCACCCGAACCGACGCCCGACGTCGCCGCCTGGGACTCGGTGCTGGCGTCGCGACGGCCCGACCGGCCCGGGGTCGGCCAGTTGCTGCGGCACGGTGCCACCGATCGGGTGCTGCTGTCGGGCACCGGCCAGGGCGAGGCGGCGACCACCCTGTTGGCACTGGCCCGCTTCGCCGGCCAGCCCGTCGTGGTGCTGGGCCAGCAGCGGCTGACGGGCGGCTTGGTGGGGCCCGCCGCACTGCGCGAAGCCCGGCGCGGCATGGCGCTGGCCGCCGAGTTGCGCCTGCCGCTGGTGTTGGCGATCGACACCGCGGGGCCGGCGCTGTCGGCCGAAGCCGAACAGGGCGGTCTCGCCGGACAGATTGCGCAATGCCTGGCCGAGCTGGTGACGTTGGATACCCCGACGGTGTCGGTGCTGCTGGGCCAGGGCAGCGGCGGGCCTGCGCTGGCGATGGTGCCCGCCGACCGGGTGCTGGCGGCGTTGCACGGCTGGCTGGCGCCGCTACCGCCGGAGGGCGCCAGCGCGATCGTATTCCGCGATACCGCGCATGCCGCCGAACTCGCTGCGGCACAAGGCATCCGATCGGCTGACCTGCTGAAGTCGGGAATCGTCGACGCCGTCGTGCCGGAGTATCCCGACGCCGCCGACGAGCCGGTCGAGTTCGCGCAGCGACTGTCGCGGGCCATCGCCGCCGAGGTGCACGCGCTGCGCGAGCTCCCCGACGCCGAGCGGCTGGCCACCCGGTTGCGTCGCTACCGCAACATCGGTTTGCCCGAATCCCGCCGCGACACATAAGCCGCGCACAAGGCGCAACGACGGTCGGCCGCACATTTGGGTTGTGCAGCCTCCCACAGCCATAGTCGACAATCAGGCAAAATGGGCGGCATGGACACTGGAGCTAGCTCACCGCGGGTCTTGGTCGTCGATGACGATTCGGATGTGCTCGCGTCGCTCGAACGCGGTCTGCGGCTGTCCGGATTCGAGGTGTCGACGGCGGTCGACGGCGCCGAGGCATTGCGCAGCGCGACCGAGACGCGCCCGGACGCGATCGTGCTCGACATCAACATGCCGGTGCTGGACGGCGTCAGCGTCGTCACGGCGCTGCGCGCCATGGACAACGACGTGCCGGTCTGTGTGCTGTCCGCCCGCAGCTCGGTCGACGATCGGGTGGCGGGCCTGGAGGCCGGCGCCGACGACTACCTGGTCAAACCCTTCGTGCTGGCCGAGCTGGTCGCGCGGGTCAAGGCGCTGCTGCGCCGCCGCGGCGCCACCGCCACGTCCTCCTCGGAAACCATCACGGTCGGCCCGCTGGAAGTCGATATCCCGGGCCGACGCGCCCGGGTCAACGGCGTCGACGTCGATCTGACCAAGCGGGAATTCGACCTGCTGGCGGTGCTGGCCGAACACAAGACGGCGGTGTTGTCCCGCGCGCAGCTGCTCGAGCTGGTGTGGGGTTACGACTTCGCCGCCGACACCAACGTCGTCGACGTGTTCATCGGATATCTGCGCCGCAAGCTGGAGGCGAACGGTGGCCCCCGGCTGCTGCACACCGTCCGCGGAGTGGGATTCGTACTGCGCATGCAGTAAGCAGGTCGACCGGCAATGAACTTCCTGTCCCGGATCGCGACCCGTACGCCATCGCTACGGGCGCGGGTGGCGGTCGCGACGGCCATCGGCACCGCCATCGTGGTAGTGATCGCGGGGGCCGTCGTGTGGTTCGGCATCACCAGCGCCTGGAAGGAACGGCTTGATCGCCGCCTGGATGAGGCGGCGGGCTTCGCCCTCCCCTTCCTGCCGCGTGGACTCGGCGACATTCCGCGCACCCCCAATGACCAGGACACCGTCATCACGGTCCGGCGCGAGGGCCAGGTGATGTCCAACTCGGACGTCACGCTGCCGCCGCTGGATGTCGGCTATGCCGACACCTACATCAACGGGGTGCGCTATCGGGTGCGGACCCTGGAGGTCCGCACGCCGCAGCCCGCAACGGTGGCGGTGGGTGCGACCTACGACGACACGATCGCCCAGACCAACAACTTGCATCGCCGGGTGATTTTGATCTGTGCGCTCTCGATCGGCGCGGCAGCGGTATTCGCTTGGCTGCTGGCGGCTTTCGCGGTGCGGCCGTTCAAACGCCTTGCCCAGCAAGCCCGCTCGATCGATGCCGATGAGCGCCCACAGGTGGCGGTCCGCGGCGCCAGCGAGGCTGTCGAGATCGCCGAGGCCATGCGGGGCATGCTGCAGCGCATCTGGACCGAACAGGACCGGACCAAGGATGCCCTCGCCTCGGCGCGCGACTTCGCCGCCGTGTCCTCGCACGAACTGCGCACTCCGTTGACCGCGATGCGCACCAACCTCGAAGTGCTGTCCACCCTGGACATGCCCGACGAACAACGCAAAGAGGTGCTGGGCGACGTCATCCGCACCCAGTCGCGGATCGAGGCAACGCTGACCGCGCTCGAGCGGCTGGCCCAGGGGGAATTGTCGACGGCTGACGATCACGTGCCGGTCGACATCACCGAGCTGCTCGACCGCGCGGCCCATGACGCCACCCGGATCTTTCCCGGGGTCGACGTTTCGCTGGTGCCCTCACCCACCTGCATCATCGTCGGGTTGCCTGCCGGGTTGCGCCTCACCGTCGACAACGCGATCGCTAATGCCGTCAAGCATGGCGGCGCCACCCAGGTCCAGCTGTCGGCGGTCAGCTCGCGCGCCGGCGTGGAGATCGCCATCGACGACAACGGCAGCGGCGTGCCCGAGGACGAGCGCCGGGTGGTGTTCGACCGGTTTTCCCGCGGGTCGACGGCCTCCCATTCCGGGTCGGGGCTGGGCCTGGCGCTGGTTGCCCAACAGGCCCAGCTGCACGGTGGGACGGCGGCGCTGGAGAACAGCCCATTGGGTGGGGCACGGCTGGTGCTGCGGCTCCCCGGCCCGAGCTAACGGCCTATCGCCGGCGGGGGTTGTCGGAGCTGTCGCGCCATGGCGTGAAACCGGCTTGTTCCGCGGACTTCTCGTCGCTGAACCAGAGCTCGGCGGTGGTGGAGTCGTATGCCGGATCATCGGGCGTCAGATACACCTTGCCGTCGGCACGCGCTTTGACCAGGTATCCCGCCGGTCCCTCGCCATCGGGACCGGCATCGGCAGATCCCGGACCATATGGCGCCCGCGGCGAAACCCGAATCTTGGTGGTTGGCAATTCTTTTGGTACTCGGATCTTGGTGGTGCGCCGTTCGGTGACCGGAATTCTCGTGGTGCGCTTCTCGGTGACGGGGATCGTTGTTGTCGCGGACTCCGGCGTCGCCGGCTCGTTGGATGACTTCGACACCGCTGCTTGGCTTTTGCCGACAGCCAGCAGCCGCGTGAGCGTCAGCGCCAACCCCAGCCCGAAGGACAGGCCGAAAAGCCACCAATGCACGTGGCTCATCGCCGCGCCCCCTTCCCGGGGCGGCGGAGCAACGTGGCAATCGCCCAGGCCACAACCGATCCCGCCACGAAAGCGAGCAGGTACCACAACCACTGGAAGACGAAGTCCACGTCGAATCCCCCTAGCTGACCACGATTTCGACCCTGCGATTCTGGGCGCGACCGTCGTCCGTGCCGTTCGGGGCGATCGGGTTGGCCGAGCCGAAACCGGTGGTGCTCAAGCGGTCGCCGGGCACGCCGTGGGCTTCCAAAAACCCCGCGACGGTTTGCGCGCGCTCCTCACTCAACGGAACGTTCAGGCTCGCATTACCGGTGCTGTCGGCGTAGCCGTTGATGGTCGCGTGCGCGTTCGGGCACGCCTTGAGTTTGTCCGCGATGCGGGTCAGGACCTGCTCGTCAGACGCGGTCAGACTGCCGAGGTTCGATTCGAAGGTGAGTGCGCCGTCGGTCAGGGTATTGATCGCCGATTGCAGGTTGCCGCACGACGCGGCGGCGGTGGGCGACGGCGACGCTGTCGGTGCGTTAACCGCAAGATTGTCAACGACTTTCAGGTTGGACCAGATCCGCTTGGCATCGGCGACGACGGTGTCCTTCTGGCCGGGCGACGCCGCGGTGCCCGCCAGCGTGATGGTGTCTCCGCGCACCGTGACGGCGAAATCGGCGATCGACGCGCTGTCGGAGAAAACGGGCTTGGCCTTGGCGAAATCGAGTGCGTCGACGGTGGGATCGATGCGGATCTCGTCGACGATGTCGACGCCGGGTCCCAATGCGTTGTTGAGCACCTTCAGCAGTGCCGCTTTCGCGGACTCGTCGGGGAAGTCTCCGGTCAAGGTGACGCTGTTGCCGCTGCGGGTCATGGAAAACGCCGCCAGCGAAAACCTCGGCGCACTGGTCGAAGGTGCCGACGACACTCGACCGGACGGGTGGCGTGCGGACATTTCGTAGCCGATCACGGCCATCAGAAGCGGAATGACCACCAGGGCGATCAGCCAGGGCAGGCCGAGGCGTTTGACGCTCACGTCGGCCCTCCGTCCTGTCGCCCGCCCTTTCCCAGGCGATACGCAGCCTACCGATTCACTGACTCCGCAGTCGGGCACACTGGAGCGATGGCCAATGGCAGTAAACCGATCGACAACGACACGCTGGCAGTGATTCGTGACCTGGTCGCCGAGGAGAAAGCGTTGCGGGCCCAGCTGCAGCGCGGGGACATCGACACGTCGGAAGAACATGATCGCCTCCGGAAGGTGGAGGTGGAACTCGACCAGTGCTGGGACCTGCTGCGACAGCGCCGCGCCCTACGTGAGACCGGCGGGGACCCGAAGGAGGCGGAGGTGCGTCCGCCCGACGAGGTCGAGGGCTACCTGAGCTGACCGATCACGCGACCCAAGCCGACGCTGTAGTTATCGGAGGCGGCCACAACGGCCTGGTCGCGGCCGCCTACCTGGCCCGCGTGGGCCTGCGGGTGCGCTTGCTGGAACGGCTCGACCACACCGGCGGCGCGGCCGTCTCGACGCAAGCCTTCGATGGCGTCGACGTTCGGGTGTCGCGCTACTCCTATCTGGTCAGCCTGCTGCCCGCGCGAATCGTGCGGGAGCTGGGCGCTGACGTGCGGTTGGCCCGGCGGCCGTTTTCGTCCTACACACCCGATCCCGCGACCGGCGGCCGCAGCGGCCTGTTGATCGGGTCGGACGGTGACGGCTTCGCCGGCATCGGGGCCGCCGACGATGCGCAGGGGTTCGCCGACTTCTACGACCGCTGCCGGTTGATCACCGAACGATTGTGGCCGACATTGCTCGAACCGCTGCGCACCCGCGAGGGTGCCCGCCGGCACGTGGTGGGAGGCGGCGATCGCCGCGCGGCCGCCGCGTGGCAGGCGGTGATCGAGAACCCGATCGGACACGCCATCGCCGACGCGGTGCGCAACGACGTGGTGCGGGGGGTGATCGCGACCGACGCACTGATCGGCACGTTCGCCCGTCTCGATGACCCTTCGCTGACCCAGAACGTCTGCTTCCTGTATCACGTGCTCGGCGGCGGCACCGGAGACTGGGACGTCCCGATCGGCGGGATGGGCGCGGTGACCACGGCCCTGGCCGCGGCGGCGGTCCGCCATGGGGCCGAAATCACCACCGGTGCAGAGGTTTACGCGGTCGATCCCGACGGGGAGGTGCGGTTTCGCGCCGCCGACGACGAGCATCGAATCCGGGCGGAGTTCGTGCTCGCCGGCGTCACACCGACGGTCCTGGCCGGCCTTCTCGGGGAACGACCGGCGGCCCCGACCCAAGGCGCGCAGGTCAAGGTCAACATGGTGCTGCGGAGATTGCCCCGGCTGCGCGATGAGAATGTGAGACCCGAGCACGCATTCGCCGGGACCTTCCACGCGAACGAAACCTGGACGCAACTGGACGCGGCGTATTCGCGCGCGGCGACCGGGCAGATCCCCAATCCGCTGCCCTGCGAAGCCTATTGCCACTCGCTCGCCGACCCGAGCATCCTGTCGGCCGGCCTACGCGACTCGGGCGCGCACACGATGACGGTATTCGGCCTGCACACCCCGCACGCGCTCTTCGACGGCACCTATTCCGGCGCCCTGCGCGACCGGCTGACCGACGCCGTACTTGAGTCGCTGAATTCCGTTCTGGCCGAACCGATTCAAGAGGTTCTGATGAGCGACGCGCACGGCCGGCCTTGCATCGAGACGACGACCACCCTGGACTTGCACCGCAGCCTGGCTATGACGGCGGGCAACATCTTCCACGGCGGCCTGTCATGGCCGTTCGCCGAAGACGACGACCCACTGGACACCGCTGCACGGCAATGGGGCGTGGCCACCGCGCACGAAAGGATCATGCTGTGCGGCTCCGGCGCACGCCGGGGCGGGGCGGTTTCGGGCGTCGGCGGGCACAACGCCGCGATGGCGGTGCTGGCATCGCTCACATAGCGGATGCGATTGCCGCGCTTGCGGATCCGCCTACTTGCTACTTGCGCGCGTCGATGGTGACGTAGTCGCGTTCGGTGTAACCGGTGTAGATCTGGCGCGGGCGGCCGATTTTGCTGTCGCCCTCGTCGTGCATCTCGCGCCAGTGCGCAATCCAACCGGGCAGCCGCCCCAGCGCGAACAGGACGGTGAACATCCGCGTCGGGAAGCCCAGTGCGCGGTAGATCAGGCCGGTGTAGAAGTCGACGTTGGGGTAGAGCTTGCGCTCGACGAAGTAGTCGTCGGTGAGCGCCGCCTCTTCGAGTTCTTTGGCGATGCTCAGCAGGTCGTCGTCGCCGCCCAGCTTGGCCAGGATCTTGTCGGCCTGCTCCTTGACGATGCGCGCGCGGGGGTCGTAGTTCTTGTACACCCGGTGACCGAAGCCCATCAGCTTCACGCCCTCTTCGCGGTTCTTGACCTTACGCACGAATTCGCTGACGTCGTCGTCGCTTCGGCGGATCTTCTCGAGCATTTCGAGCACCGCCTGGTTGGCGCCGCCGTGCAGCGGACCCCACAGCGCGTTGATGCCACCGGAGATGGAGGTGAACAGGTTGGCCTGCGACGACCCCACCAGCCGGACCGTCGACGTCGAACAGTTCTGCTCGTGGTCGGCGTGCAGGATGAGCAGCATGTCCAGCGCCCGAACGATTTCGGGATCCGCGTGGTAGGGCTCCGCGGGCAGCCCGAACGTCATGCGCAGGAAATTCTCCACCAGCGACAGCGAGTTGTCCGGGTAAAGGAAGGGCTGGCCGACCGACTTCTTGTAGGCGTAGGCCGCGATGGTCGGCAGCTTGGCCAGCAACCGGATCGTCGACAGCTCGACGTCCTCGCTGTCCATCGGGTCAAGCGAATCGGGGTAGTAGGCCGAGAGTGCGTTGACGGCACTGGACAGCACCGGCATCGGGTGGGCGTTGCGCGGGAAGCCGTCGAAGAATCGCTTGAGATCCTCGTGCAGCATGGTGTGCAGCTGGATCTGCTTGGTGAAATCGGCCAGCTGCTCCTTATTGGGCAGTTCGCCATAGATCAAGAGGTAGCTCACCTCGATGAAGGTCGACTTCTCGGCGAGCTGCTCGATCGGGATGCCGCGGTAGCGCAGAATGCCCGCGTCGCCGTCGATGTAGGTGATGGAGCTCTTGCACGCGGCGGTGTTGACGAACCCGTTGTCGAAGGTGGTGTAGCCGGTCTTGGACAACAACGAGCCCAGCGCAATGCCGTCAGCGCCCTCGGTGGCGCTGACGATCTGCAGGTCGGTCTCGCCGCCCGGGTACTTCAATGTGGCGGTGTCGTCGGTGTCTGCCACGAGAACCCCTTTGCGCTCTGGCTGATATGGCTGCTGACTTGGTGCTTACTGCAAAAGGTAGTCGTTATGAGGAGAAGGCGCCCGTCCGGGGTCGGGTCTGCTGGTCACGCCAGCAATCGATCACGTACGCCGGCGCGACAGGGTCAAGGCTGGAGGCGCTCCACTCGATCGCCGGTGATGCGGATGCGGTTGTGCAATCGGTTTTCCCGGCCCTGCCAGAACTCAATCAGGTCCGGAGCAATGAGATAGCCACCCCAACCCGGCGGGACCGGGACCTGGTCGCGGTCGGCGAACCGCGCGGTCACCTCGCTCAGCTGGTCGAGCAGGGCCGCTCGTGACGCGATCGGTTGCGATTGGCGCGACGCCCAAGCACCAAGCTGCGACCCGCGCGGCCGCTTGGACCAGTAGTCCTCGGTGACCTGCGCGCTGACCTTGCTCACCGGCCCGCGGATGTGGACCTGCCGGCCCAGCTGGTACCAGGGAAATGTCGCCGAGGCGTACGCCGTCGCCGCGAGATCGTCGGCCTTGGCCGAGTCATAGTTGGTGAAAAAAGTGATTCCCGTCTCGTCCACGCTCTTGCACAACACCGACCGGCTCGCCGGTTTGCCGTCGGCGGTGACGGTGGCCAGCACGAACGCGTTGGGTTCGGCGACACCCGATCGCTCGGCGTCGTCGATCCATTTGCGCAACAACGAAACCCAGCCGTCACTCAGCCAATCCGCGTCGAGATCTGGACTGCCGTCTTTTTCCACTGACCCGTACTCCACACGCATTCGTTGCAGGTGCTCGTCGTCTGGTCCTGCCATCGCGTCAACGCTACCGGCGCTTGCTACCGGCCGGTAGCGTCGGCCCGATCAGGGGGTGCGAGAATTTTCGGTATGACTGTGGTCCCCGAAGACTTCGTCCCCGGCCTGGAGGGCGTCGTAGCCTTCACCACCGAAATCGCCGAACCGGACAAGGACGGCGGCGCGCTGCGCTATCGCGGTGTCGACATCGAGGACCTGGTGACCCAGCAAGTCACGTTCGGCGACGTGTGGGCACTGCTGGTCGACGGCAAGTTCGGCCGCGGGCTGCCGCCCGCCGAGCCGTTCCCGCTGCCCATCCACACCGGCGACGTCCGCGTCGACGTGCAGGCCGGCCTGGCGATGCTCGCCCCGATCTGGGGATACAAGCCGCTGCTGGACACCGAGGAGACCGTCGCACGCGACCAGCTGGCCCGGGCGTCGGTGATGGCGCTGTCGTACGTCGCGCAGTCCGCGCGCGGCATCTACCAGCCCGCCGTCCCGCAGCGGGTCATCGACGAATGCGATACCGTCACCGCCCGTTTCATGACGCGGTGGCAGGGCGAGCCGGACCCACGGCACGTCGAGGCGATTGACGCCTACTGGGTCTCGGCCGCCGAGCACGGCATGAACGCCTCGACGTTCACCGCACGGGTGATCGCCTCGACCGGCGCCGACGTGGCGGCGGCGCTGTCCGGCGCGATCGGCGCGATGAGCGGCCCGCTGCACGGCGGGGCGCCGGCGCGGGTGCTGCCGATGATCGAGGAGGTCGAGCGCACCGGCGACGCGCGTGGCCTGGTGAAGAAGATCCTGGACAGCGGCGACAAGCTGATGGGCTTCGGGCATCGGGTCTACCGCGCTGAGGACCCGCGGGCCCGGGTGCTGCGCGCTACCGCCGAACGGTTGGGTGCGCCACGCCACGAGGTAGCCGTCGCGCTCGAGCAGGCGGCGTTGGCGGAGCTGCGCGAGCGTCGTCCGGACCGGGCGATCGAGACCAACGTCGAGTTCTGGGCCGCGGTGATGCTGGACTTCGCCCGGGTGCCGGCAAACATGATGCCCGCAATGTTCACCTGCGGCCGTACCGCGGGGTGGTGCGCCCACATCCTCGAGCAGAAACGGCTGGGCAAGCTGGTCCGGCCGTCGGCCATCTACGTGGGCCCGGGCCCGCGCAGCCCGGAAACCGTCGAGGGCTGGGACCGCAGCCTCACCAACGCCTGAGCCGCTCGGTTGTCGGTACCCGGCGATCTAATGGTTGCCGTCGCGATGATTTTTCGTCGCTGACGCAGTCATAAATCGTGAACCTGCCCGCCCCCCGGACAGGAGAGGGAACCGATAAGGAGTAGCAGCATGGCGATCAACATCGAACCGGCACTGTCCCCACACCTGGTGGTCGACGATGCCGCCGCGGCAATCGACTTCTACGTCAAAGCTTTTGGGGCACAGGAAATAGGGCGCGTGCCGCGCCCCGATGGCAAACTGGTGCACGCCGCGGTGCGCATCAATGGCTTCACGGTGATGCTCAACGACGACTTCCCCGAAGTGTGTGGGGGCAAATCGATGACACCGACGTCGCTGGGCGGCACCCCTGTCACGATCCACCTGACGGTCACCGACGCCGACGCCAGCTTCCAGCGCGCGCTGGACGCGGGTGCCACGGTGGTGACCCCGCTCGCCGACCAGTTCTGGGGCGACCGCTACGGCATGGTCGCCGACCCGTTCGGCCATCACTGGTCACTGGGACAACCGGTCCGCGAGGTCAGCATGGACGAGATCTCGGCGGCGATGGCCGGGCAGGGCGCCGGCTAGCTGAGCAGCCGATCCAGCAGTCGGCGTCGCGGTGGCGGCGCCGGCTGTGCGGCGGCGGCCGCGGCGAGCATGGCCGACACGTCGGTGAACTTTTTGCGGGGCCGGCCCTCATCGCTGCCGCGCGCGATCTCGGCGGCGTCGATGGCGCGCCATCCCGCCGCGTCGATCGCGTCGGGCTGACGGTCGTGCACCAGGCGCGCCAGGGCGTCGGGCTTGCCGGCCGGATCGGTCAGCTTGCCGGCGTTGAAATCGGCGACCAGGGACTGCACGGTCTCAAACGAGCAGGACTTGTTCGTGCCAATGAACCCACTGGGTCCCCGTTTGATCCAGCCCGCGACGTATGCGCCGGGTACCGGTTCCCCGGAAGCGGGCTCGACGACGCGACCCCCGTCGTTCGGCACGACGGCCGATGATTCGTCATAAGGAAGATCGCGAATCGGCTTGCCGCGGTAGCCAATCGATGTCAGCACCAGACCCGTTGCCAGAGTGCGCGTCTCGTCGGTGCCGGTGACCGAGAACTCCATGCCGGTGGCTCGCCGCTCCCCCAACACGCGGCTCGGAGTGAGCCGATAAGCCAGCCTGATCCTCGGGCGCGATGGCGGGGCCGAATCGTCGCCGAGCGTGCTCAGAATTTCCAGCTTGCGCTTGGTTAAAGTGTTCGACGCGGTCGCGAGATCGGCCACCACCAGCCGATGATCGGCCGCGCTGAGCACCACCTCGGAGCTGCCGGTAAGTCCGATCAACTCGGGCAACGTGAACGCCGAGTCCGCGGGGCCGCGCCGGGCGGCGATCACCACCTCGCGCACCGCCGAGCCCCGGAAGGCCGCCAGCGCGTGGTCGGCGATGTCGGTGCGGGCCAGGTCGTCGGGATCCGCGGTCAACACCCGGGCAACATCGAGCGCGACGTTGCCGTTGCCGACGATCACCACCCGCTCGTGGCTGAGATCGACTGGCAGGTCTGCGAACTCGGGATGCCCGTTGATCCACGCCACCAGTTCGGTTGCGGTGCCGGTCCCCGGCAGGCCCATGCCCTCGATGTCCAGCCGGCGGTCATCGGGCGCACCGACGGCGTACAGCACGGCGTGGTGGTGAGCCAGCAGGTCCGCATGGCTCAGCTGCTTGCCGACCTCGACGTTGAGATAGAACCGAAACCGGCGGTCACCGGCGACCTTGTCGAAAAGGCGGGTGACCCTCTTGGTGTTCTGGTGATCGGGCGCCACCCCGGCCCGCACTAAACCGTAAGGCGTGGGTAGCTTTTCGAAGACGTTGACGCGGACGCGCTGCTGGGTCAGCAGTTCGTCGGCGGCATACATCGCCGCGGGCCCCGATCCGACGATGGCCACGGTCAGCGGTCTTCGGCGGGCGTGTACCTCGGCGGCCGGGATGACGGGAGCCAGCTTCGATGTCGGCGGCAGCTTCTCGTCCTTCGGCCGGTCCGGATAGAAGGAGGCGTTGATTTCGATGAAAGGCAGCTGCTTGGAGTCCAGCCGGGTGTCGGGTGCGATCGCGCCGACGGGACACGCGCTCACACACGCACCGCAGTCCACGCACGCCTCCGGATCGATGTAGAGCATCTCCGAGGTGGCGAAGCCCGGCTCGTCCGGTGACGGGTGAATGCAATTCACCGGGCACGCGAAAACACAGGACCCGTCGTTACAGCACGACTGGGTAATAACGTGCGGCATAAAGAATCTCGCAGTTATTAGGCGGCCGGGACCGCGGCAAGGTGCTGGCGCTGCGGCTCGCTGCGGTAACGCGACGGCTTGCCGTTGATCTTGCACAACCGCCACATCAACCGCGCCGAGCGCGTCTCCATCAAGCCGGTGTCATAAGCCAGCATCCGCACGTCGCCGAACATGTCGCTGAGCCACTTTCGCGATTCCGGCGAGCGGAAGAACAGTTCTTTCTTCACGTCACGTGGGATATCGAACTCGCGCCAGAACGCCTTGGGCGGCACCACGATTGCGCGGCAGAGCGCCTTCATGGTCAGCGGCAGGTACAGCGCGGTCCAGAATCGCTGCCTCTTGGTCAATTCCGGCACCCGCTTGCGCAGGAATTCGTGGGCGAACGAGATGTGGCGCGCCTCCTCGGCCACGTGAATGGCCATCACGCGCTCCATGATCGGGTGCAGCGACTTGCCCTCGCGCAGAACGTTTTTCTGCGTGTGGTCAATGGGCTCCTCGCCGGCGAGCACGCCGATGAAGAATGCCACCGGCAGCGGGCCGGCCACCAGCGGGACCAACGGCGAGAGCCACTTGAGCATCCGCGGCATGCCCGGGACGTCGGCGCCGATGCGGTTGACCATCTCCTGGAACATCATGGTGTGGTTGCACTCTTCAACCGACTCGTGCAGGCAGTACCGGTACTCCGGCGACCCGTTGGGCACCCAGAATGTGTAGTTCATCAGGCCGCGGATCAGGATGGACTCGAAGTGCAGTCCCACCTTGGCCACGTTGGCCTGGCGCCACATCCCGATCTTGATCTTGCGCTCGTCCGACTGCGCCAGATACCAGGGATGGCGACCCAGCGGATCGGTGTCCGGCAGGATCCACCGCGGATCGTTTTCCGTGACGGCGAATTCTGGGGATTCCCAATCGATATCGGTGTACGGATTGAAGTTACGCCGCACCGACCCCTCGGACAGTGTGGCAAGCATGTTGACGTATTCGGCGTCGTCGCGCACTTCCATGTTGCTGCGCCAGCGCCGGACCAATCGCGTCCTAGCCATATCCATAGCCTCCCCAACGAGGTTTACATTTGGACGTGCTTTGTCCAGACAGTACCGCAGGTACCGGATATTCTCTAGACCCCTCGTAGGCAGTGTGACCTGACCGGTGGTCATAAATTTTTTATGCCCCAGATCACACTTGGCCAAACGCGCGGCAGCACCCGAACAGGCCTTTCGACCCCACCGCGGGGGTCCGCGGACGGGCCGCCGCACCGACCCGTCTGGTCGGCTCACTACCCTGATGAGCATGGCTGACCAGCTCGAGATCCCCGCTGACATCAAACCCCGCGACGGCCGCTTCGGCTGCGGACCGTCGAAGGTCCGGCCCGAACAGCTGCAGGCGCTGAGTACGACCGCCGCCCCGCTGTTCGGCACCTCGCACCGGCAGGCGCCGGTCAAGAATCTGGTGGGGCGGCTGCGGTCCGGGCTCCGCGATCTGTTCTCCGTGCCGGACGGCTACGAGGTCATTCTCGGCAACGGCGGGGCGACCGCGTTTTGGGATGCCGCGGCCTTCGGCCTGATCGACAAGCGTTCGTTGCACCTGTCGTTCGGCGAGTTCAGCTCCAAGTTCGCCTCCGCGGTCGCCAAAAACCCCTTCGTCGGCGATCCCGTCGTCATCAAGGCGGACGCCGGCAGCGCCCCGGAGCCCCAGGGCGACCCCTCGGTGGACGTCATCGCCTGGGCGCACAACGAGACATCCACCGGCGTGGCGGTGCCGATCGGCCGGCCGGCAGATTCCGGCGACGCGCTGATCGTCATCGATGCGACCTCGGGCGCCGGCGGGCTGCCCGTCGACATCGCCGAGACCGACGCCTACTACTTCTCCCCGCAGAAGAATTTCGCCAGCGACGGCGGCCTGTGGCTGGCCGTCATGAGCCCGGCGGCGCTGGCCCGCGTCGAGTCCGTCGCCGACTCCGGCCGCTGGGTTCCCGACTTCCTGTCGCTGCCCATCGCGGTGGAGAACAGCCTGAAGGACCAGACCTACAACACCCCGGCAGTCGGCACCCTGGCGCTGATGGCCGAGCAGGTCGACTGGATGCTGGGCAACGGCGGACTGGACTGGGCCGTCAAGCGCACCGCGGACTCCTCGGGCCGGCTGTACTCCTGGGCGGAGGAGCGGTCCTACACGACGCCATTCGTCACCGACCCGAAGCTGCGCTCGCAGGTGGTAGGCACCATCGACTTCGCCGACGAGGTCGACGCCGCGGCCGTGGCGAAGATTCTGCGGGCGAACGGCGTCGTCGACACCGAGCCGTACCGCAAACTCGGCCGCAACCAGCTGCGGGTGGGGATGTTCCCCGCGGTGGACCCCGACGACGTCAGCGCACTCACTCAATGCATCGATTGGGTCGTCGAGCGCTTGTAACCGACTGGCAATCAGGGCGCAACCGCACAGCGTGTCAGCACAGGTGATGGACGGTTGCTGGACTACAGTGCGCACGTGACGGGTCCGTCGCTGACCTGCACGGAGCCTGCGAGGAGATAACCATGCGGGAACTCAAAGTGGTTGGGCTGGATGCCGACAGCAAATACGTCGTCTGCGAGGGTGACGATCCCGCGGAGCAGTTCAAGTTGGCGGCCGACGACCGCCTGCGAGCGCTGCTGCGTGACGCAGCCCTGTCCCCTGAGCAACCGCAGCTCGAGATTGAAGTCACCAATATGCTGAGCCCCAAGGAAATTCAAGCAAAGATCCGGGCCGGCGCGTCCGTCGAGCAGGTCGCCGCGGCGTCCGGCTCGGAGGTGTCGCGGATCCGCCGCTTCGCCCACCCGGTGCTGTTGGAACGGTTCCGCGCCGCGGAGCTGGCAACCGCCGCGCACCCGATGCTGGCCGACGGTCCGGCCGTGCTGACCCTGCTGGAGACGGTCAGCGCCGCGCTGGTGACCCGAGGTCTCAGCCACGACAAGCTGAGCTGGGACGCCTGGCGCAACGAAGACAACCGCTGGACGGTGCAGCTCGCGTGGAAGGTCGGCCGGTCCGACAACCTCGCGCATTTCTCCTTCTCCCCCGGTGCCCACGGCGGAACG
Organism: Mycobacterium sp. NGS58; assembly: GCF_059812385.1. NCBI lineage: Bacteria > Bacillati > Actinomycetota > Actinomycetes > Mycobacteriales > Mycobacteriaceae > Mycobacterium > Mycobacterium sp. NGS58. The sequence goes on from NZ_JCALCO010000003.1 coordinate 213,891, forward strand.
GTCACCGCCATCGACGACGCGGCCACCGCGCTGATCGACCCCAGCTTCGAACTTCCGCTGCGCCCGCTGGCCCGGGTTGCCCACGTCGACTTCGAAGAGCCCGCCAAGCCGCCCGTCGCGGAACCACCGGTGGCCGCAGAGCCCGAGGAAAAGCCCGTGCACAGCCGCCGGGGCAAGCCGGTCATTCCGGCGTGGGAAGACGTATTGCTCGGCGTGCGCTCCGGCGGACAGCGCTAAGCGCGACCCACTAGGCCCTGCCCGCCGCCGTCAAGGCGAGCAGCACCACCCAGGCCCCCACGACGCCCACCCCCGCACCCAGCACGAACCAGCGCAGCACCGGGGTGCGTCGCCATCCCCACAAGGTCGGTGCCAGCCCTCCGGCGGCCACGACGTTGAGCCCGACAGCCAGCAGCGCGTGCACTCGGAGCAGCCCCAGACTGAGCACCACAATCGCGGCGGCGGTGACCGTGGCAACGAATGCGGTCACCGTCAAACCCGTTGCCCAGGGCACGGACTCGTCTCGCATCAGCCGGAGCCTAGTCTGACTGTCCATCGCCGCCTCTCCCCATCGAGCGGGCCCGCTCGTAGAACGCCAATGCCGCCGCCGTCGCGACGTTGAGCGAGTCGGTGCCTCGCGACATCGGGATGCGCACCCGCACGTCACTAAACCGCAGGGTAGCCGGCGTCAGTCCCGGCCCCTCGGCGCCCACCAACACCGCGACGCGTTCGTCGCGCGCGGCCGCCATCGCCTCGGGCAAGGCGCACGCAGTGCCTTGCGGAGTCATCGCCATGAGCCGAAAACCGTTGTCGCGCAATCTTTTGAGGTCGGCGGGCCAGCAGGCCGCGCGCGCGAACGGCACCAGCAGCGCGTGGCCCATCGACACCCGGACCGCGCGGCGGTACAGCGGGTCGGCACAGCCGCTGCCGAATACCACCGCGTCGACACCGAGGCCCGCCGCGTTGCGGAAAATCGAGCCGAGATTCTCGTGATCGTTGACCCCTTCGAGCACCGCGACGGTGCGGGCCCCCGCGATCACCTCGGCGACACTGGGTTCGGCAACTCGCCGGGCCGCGGCCAGCACGCCGCGGTTGAGGTGGAAGCCGACCACATGGGCCATGACGTCGGCGGAGGTCCGGTAGCACGGCACGGCGCTGCCGGCCAGGTCGTCCTCGAGTTCGGCGAGCCGGCGGTCGGTGCCCAGTAGGGCGTGCGGTCTGAAGCGTGACGCGAGCATGCGCTGCACCACCAGCACGCCCTCGGCGATCACCAGCCCTTTGCCGGACGGCAGATCTGGACGACGGTCAACGCTGTTCAGGTCGCGGAAATCGTCGAGCCTCGGATCGTCGGGGTCGTCAACGTCGGTGATCATTCTCCGGCTTCGGTGGTGTGGCTCACGGGCCTTCGTCGACCAGGGCCAGCATCAGATCGGCCGCGTTGCGCAGGGTGTCGCGCTGCCCGCTGTCCAGCGTCGCCAGCCGCTTGGCCAGCCACTCCTGACGCGCGCGGCGGTTTGCCTTGACCAGCTCGGCCCCGGACTCGGAGACCGAGACGAGCACCTGCCGGCCGTCGACCGGATGTGGGGCGCGGTCCACCAGACCCATCTCGGCCAGCGACGCGATCACCCGTGTCATCGACGGCGGCCGGACCCGCTCGCGAATCGCCAGGGCTCCGGGTGTCATCGGGCCTTCGTTGGTCAGCATCGCCAGCGCCGACAGCTGGGACAACGAAACCGGCGACGACGGATTGCGAAACCGCAGTTGGCGGGCCAGCCGCATCACTGCCAGTGACAGGTCGCTGGCCAGCCGCGCATCGCTGTCAGGCATGGCGCGAGGTTACACGGCAGGCTCACAAACCCGGACACGAACCCGCCAACGACGGGTATGGATCCGCCTTGCTAACCGGTGGAAATTTTCATCGAAACGCTTATCCGCGCGCGTATCCCGCTTTGCTCCGTGGTTTTCGGTCATCGTCTTCGGCGAGTGGGTGCGCCGCGGGGACGCCTGCGGCGGGTTATGTTAATCGCGATGTCTGCCGAACCCGGTCGCAACCGCACGGCACCGCCGTTGCCGGCTGCGCTGCTGCGCGCGTGGCCGTTCATCACGCTCGGTGCGCTGGGTTGGCTGATCGCGGTGGGCGCCGCTTTCCTGGTGCCCTCGCTGCAGAGCTGGCGCCCGGTGAGCCTGGCCGGGCTGGGCGTGGGGGCGCTGGGCACGACTATCTTTTTGCTGCAGCTCGCCGCGGCCCGCCGCGGCGCGCGCGGCGCTCAGGCCGGGCTGGAGAATTTTCTCGACCACAAGTAATTCGCAGACCTGGAGGAGCGATGGTAGCCCCGCTTTTGCAAGCGCATGTCGAGATCGACGCACCGGTGGCCAAGGTATGGGAATTGGTTTCCGATCTGCGGCGAATGCCGCAGTGGAGTCCACAGTGCCGGTGGATGAAGCCGTTCGGCCCGGTCCGTCGGGGCACCCGGACACTCAACCTCAACCGCCGCAAGCGGTTGTTCTGGCCGACCACCTGCACGGTCGTCGAGATCGATCCCGACCGCAGGCTCGCGTTCCGTGTCGACACGAACAACACCATCTGGACCTATGAGCTCGAGCCCAGCGGCGAGGGCACCCGGCTGATCGAGAGCCGTCACGCCGAAAACGGCGTCACGGCATTTTCGAATCTGTCGGTGAATGCACTCTTCGGCGGGACCACCAAGTTCGAGCGCGAATTGCTCGACGGCATGAACGCCTCGCTGGCGCGCATCAAGGCCGCCGCCGAAACCGGTTAGTCGGGCGTCTCGTCCTGCGGCTGCTGCCCGGCCTCCGGGGCCTCGGACACGGGCTCGACTTCCGGTGTTTCGGCCTGCGTCTCGGCTTCGGTCGTCTCGGGCTGTGGCTGCCCGGCCTCGGGCTCCGGCCGTGCCTCCGCGGCCTCCGATGGCGGCGCGGACGGCTCGACCGGTGTCTGGGTGACATCCAACAGCCCGTCGTCGTACGGCTCGTAGGCCGGCGAGCCCGTGCCCGCCGGGGCGGGAGTGTCCGAGTGGGCACCGCAGCCGTACAGCTTGTCGACGATGTGCCCATCCGCCGACAATTCGTTGCCGCACACCCCGAACAGCGCACCCAGGGAACCCGACAGCGGCAGGAAGAAGCCGCAGTCCCGGCAGACCCGCTTGGTGGATCGCGCCATCGGCGAATCGGGGCCGTAATCACCGGTGCGCCAGCGTTCGGCCGCCTCCGCGCGGCCCTCGGCGCTCATCACCCAACGACGGCCCAGCCCGATTTCCGCGGCGGTCTCGTCGACCTGGGGATCCCCACTGGCGGTGTAGCCGGGGACCAGCCGAGGATCGTCCGCGGCGGGCGCCAACAGGTCACCGGGGCTGAGGTCTCCAGGCCGGACCCGTTCCTCCCACGGCACCCATTCGGGCGCCAGCAATGCCGTCGGCCCCGGCACCAGCACCACCTCGCTGATGGTGGCGTGCTCGGCGCCCGGATAGGCGGCCACCACGACCGCCCATTGCCACCCCTGGTAACCGGGCAAATGCGCCAGGAACCGGTGGGTGGCGGTGTTCGGGTCTTCGTAGCCGGCGCCCAGATGGTCGCCGACCATCTCCGGCCCGCTGAACTCCACGACGGCGGCCCTGGCCTGGTCCGCCGCGCCCGTGAGCACCGCCGCCAACCCCTCGGGCCAGTCGCCGACGGTCGCCACGGCGTAGTCCACGGTGGGCTCCTCGATGGGTCGGGTCACGCTGTCTTCTTTCTGCATCGCGTTTCCAATACTAGGTTGACGAGCCACACCCCGTTGCCTGCAGACGCATGCAGTCGGCATAGGGGAGAATCGGGACGTGTCTGGAAGGCGGCAAAACAATCCGGGCCGTATGGCCTCTCAGCCCGGCCGCCGGCCCCGCAACGGCGCTGCCGCCCAGCATCCGGGTGCCGCGAATTACCCCGCCGGCGGCGCCGCCGATCGGCGCAGCCGCCGCCCCTCGCCGATGCCGAGCGCCAACCGCTATCTGCCGCCCCTGGACCATCAGCCGGAGCTGGAACCCAACGGTGGCGCGGCGCCTCGCGGCCCCGCCGCCGGCGAGCGGATCACCGTCACCCGCGCCGCGGCGCTGCGCAGCCGCGAAATGGGTTCGCGGATGTACTGGATGGTGCAGCGCGCCGCGACCGCCGACGGCGCCGACAAGTCAGGTCTGACGGCGCTGACGTGGCCGGTGGTGGCCAACTTTGCTGTGGACGCCGCGATGGCCGTCGCGCTGGCCAACACGTTGTTCTTCGCCGCGGCGACCGGCGAGAGCAAGGGCCGGGTCGCGCTGTACCTGTTGATCACCATCGCGCCGTTCGCGGTGATCGCGCCGCTGATCGGTCCGGCCCTGGACCGGCTGCAGCACGGTCGCCGCGTCGCCCTGGCCGCGTCGTTCGCCCTTCGCACCGCCTTGGCCGTGCTGCTGGTGATGAACTACGACGGCGCTAGCGGCAGTTTCCCGTCGTGGGTGCTCTATCCGTGCGCGCTGGCGATGATGGTGTTCTCGAAGTCGTTCAGCGTGCTGCGCAGCGCGGTGACACCGCGGGTGATGCCACCGACCATCGACCTGGTGCGGGTGAACGCCCGGCTGACCATGTTCGGTCTGCTGGGCGGCACCATCGTCGGCGGAGCTATCGCGGGTGGCGTCGAGTTCGTCTGCACTCACCTGTTCAAGCTGCCCGGCGCGTTGTTCGTGGTGATCGCGGTGACGATCGCCGGCGCCCTGCTGTCCATGCGGATACCGCGCTGGGTAGAGGTGACCACCGGTGAGGTTCCCGCCACGCTGAGCTATCGCCAGGACAGCGAACCGCAGCGGCGCAGCTGGCACAAGGAAGTCAGCGGGGCACTGCGACAGCCGTTGGGCCGCAACATCATCACCTCGCTGTGGGGTAACTGCACCATCAAAGTCATGGTGGGCTTCCTGTTTCTATATCCCGCATTCGTCGCCAAGGCCCATCAGGCCAATGGCTGGGCCCAGGTCGCGATGCTCGGGGTGATCGGCGCCGCGGCCGGGATCGGCAATTTCGTCGGCAATTTCACGAGCGCGCGCCTGAAGCTGGGGCGGCCCGCCGTGCTGGTGGTGCGGTGCACGGTGGCGGTGAGCGCGGTTGCGCTGGCCGCCTCGGTGGCCGGCAACCTGGTGCTGGCCGTGATCGCCACGCTGGTCACGTCCGGGTCCAGCGCCATCGCGAAGGCGTCCCTGGACGCGTCACTGCAAAACGACCTGCCGGAGGAATCCCGCGCATCGGGCTTCGGGCGCTCGGAGTCGACATTGCAACTGGCCTGGGTCCTCGGCGGCGCGCTGGGGGTGTTGGTGTACACCGAACTGTGGGTCGGCTTTACCGCGGTCACTGCGCTGCTCATCCTGGGTCTGGCGCAGACTCTGGTCAGCTTCCGCGGCAACTCACTGATTCCCGGCCTGGGAGGAAATAGGCCGATCATGGTCGAGCAGGAGGGCAAGCGCCGCGGTGTCGGCGCTCCGGCGGTGGTTGCCGAGTGAAACCCCGAAGCAAGCGCGGTGCAGCCGTGCTGCTCGCCTGCCTGGTCGCCGTGCTCTGCGTCGGAGCCGGCGTCGGCGCCTGGTTGCTGGTGGGCCGCTCCGGACCACGGCACCCCGAGATCAGCGCGTACTCACACGGGCACCTCACCCGGGTAGGGCCCTACCTGTACTGCAACGTGCTCAACCTCGAAGACTGTGAGACGCCGCAGAACCAGGGCGAGTTGAAGGTCAGCGAGCGTTACCCGATTCAGCTCTCGGTGCCCGATGCCATTTACCGGGCACCCTGGCGGCTGCTGCAGGTGTACGACGACCCCACCAACACGACCAGCACGATTTTCCGGCCGGGCACCCGCTTCGCCGTGACGATCCCGTCGGTCGACCCGCATCGCGGGCGTTTGGCCGGCATCGTCGTGCAGTTGCTGACCTTGGCGGTGGATCCCGCAGGCGAGCTGCGCGATGTGCCGCACGCGGAATGGTCGGTGCGGCTGACCTTCTGAGGGTCCGCCGTCACGCTCGCGACTCAGGCGCCGTGGCCGGCGGGGACGCGCTCGCCCTCGACCGGCGGCCCGGGCGGTGTTCCCTGTCCGAATGGCTTGCCGCCCAGGCTTTCTCGCCCGTGCGGCGATAACCAGTTAGTCAGGTCCGGGCCCTTGGGCACGATCCTGGTCGGGTTGATGTCGGCGTGCACGATGTAGTAATGCTGCTTGATCTGGACGAAGTCGACGGTGTCACCGAATCCGGGCGTCTGGAACAGGTCGCGCGCGTAGGCCCACAGCACCGGCATTTCGCTCAGTTTGCTGCGATTGCATTTGAAATGCCCGTGATACACCGGGTCGAAGCGGGCCAGGGTGGTGAACAACCGCACGTCGGCCTCGGTGATGGTGTCGCCCACCAGGAAGCGCTGATTGCTCAGCCGTTCGCTCACCCAGTCCAGCGCGGTGAACAACCGATCGTAGGCCGCATCGTAGGCCTCCTGCGAACCGGCGAAACCGCACCGGTAGACGCCATTGTTGATCTCGGTGTAGATCTTCCTGCTCACCTCGTCGATCTCCGCGCGCAGCTGGTCGGGATACAGCTCGGGGGCCCCGGCGCGGTGGTATGCCGACCATTCCGTCGACAGATCCAGGGTCATCTGCGCGAAGTCGTTGGTGACCACCTCACCGGTTTCGACGTCGACGATCGCCGGGACCGTGATGCCTTTGGCGTAGTCCGGAAAACGCTTGAAGTAGGCGTCCTGCAGCCGCGGGATCTTCAGCACCGGGTCGACGCCGCCCGGGTCGAGATCGAACGTCCAACTGCGCTCGTCGTGCGTGGGACCGCAGAAGCCAATGGAGAGAGCACTTTCCAGCCCAAGCAGGCGGCGCACGATGATCGCGCGGTTCGCCCATGGGCACGCCCGGGCCACGACCAGCCGGTATCGACCCGGCTCGACCGGATAGCCGTCGCGCCCATCGGCGGTGATGCGGGTGGTGATGTAGTTGGTGTCGCGGGTGAATTCGCCGGCCGGGGCAACATAGGAAGACATATCTCCCATATTCGCTCAACATCGATTCATTGCCAGCGACGGCCGGGATTTCGGCGAGATCGGCGCTGGTTTCGACCGTGCGCCTCAGGTCGTGAGGAATCTCCGAGCCAAGTTGTTCTCGGTCGATGCCCCCTCGTCCCAGTCGGCGATCCATGGCCCGGTGCCCTCGGACTGATCGATGACCCCGTCTTCGAGCCAGCTGTACCGCCCCTGCAGCAGGTTCCGGGTGAGCTCGACATCGCGGCCGTCGGTGTTGTCCCACAAGGCATGAAACAGCGCCTCCACCCGCAAGGCCGCTTGCTGGCAGAACGTTTCGGCCAGCTCGTACGCCTGCTGACCGACCGCCGGATCGGCGGCGCGTTGCGACTCCGCCCGCACGCACGCCGCGGACATCGCAAACAGCTCGGCACCGATATCGACGACGCGTCCGAGGAAGCCCTGCCGCTGCTCCAGCTTGGCTTGCCAACGTGCCATCCCGTAGAAGGTGTTGCGGGCCAGCTTGCGACTGGAGCGTTCGATGAAGCGGAGGTGCGACGCCAGCGGGCCGAACTCGTGGTAGGCCCGCGGTCGCTGTCCTTCACCGAAAACCAGCTGCGGCAACCACTTTGCGTAGAATCCGCTTGCCCCGACGGCCGCGGCCGCCTTCTCCCGCAAGCCGGTGTCGGGCTTCGCGAGGTCACCGGCCGCGGTGAGGTGGGCATCGACCGCTTCGCGCGCGATGAGCAGCCGCATGATCTCGCTGGATCCTTCGAAGATGCGATTGATCCGCAGGTCCCGCAGCGCCTGCTCGACGGGCACCGCACGTTCGCCGCGCGCGGCCAGCGACTCCGCCGTCTCGTACCCGCGCCCGCCCCGAATCTGCATTACTTCATCGGCGATCAGGCAGGCCATCTCGCTGGACCATAACTTGGCCAATGCCGCTTCGATGCGGATGTCGTTGCGGCCCTCATCGGCCATTTGGGCGGACAGCTCGAGCACCGCGTCAAGGGCGTAGTTCGTCGCGGCGATGAACGAGAGCTTGCGTGCCACCGCCTCGTGTTCTGCCAGTGGTTTGCCCCACTGCACACGCTCACCGGACCATTCGCGCGCGATCTTCAGCGCCCATTTCGACGAGCCCGTCGCGCTGGCGGGAATCGACAACCGTCCGGCGTTGAGGGTGGTCAGCGCGATCTTCAAGCCGTCGCCTTCGGCGCCGATCAGGTTTTCGCTCGGAACCCGAACCTTGTGCATCCTGGTCACACCGTTCTCGATGCCGCGCAGCCCCATGAACTTGTTGCGTCGCTCCACGGTGATGCCGGGCGAATCGGCCTCGACGACGAAGGCGCTGATGCCGCCTCGATGGCCGTCGCCCTTGGGCACCCGGGCCATCACCACCAGCAGCTCTGCGACCACGCCGTTCGTGGTCCACAACTTCACGCCATCGAGTTCGTAGGCCTTCCCGTCCTCGACCGGCGTGGCCGTCGAGGCCAGTCGTGCCGGGTCGGAGCCGACATCGGGTTCGGTGAGAAGGAATGCCGATATGGCCCCAGCGGCGCAGCGCGGCAAGAACTTACGTTTCTGCTCGGGTGTCCCGGCAAGCTTGAGCGGCTCGGGTACGCCGATCGATTGATGAGCCGATAGCAATGCGCCCAGACTGGGATGAACGCTCGTCACCATCATCAGGGCCCGGTTGTAGGCGACTTGCGACATGTTCAGGCCGCCGTAATCGGACGGTATTTTCATTCCGAAACAGCCCAGATCGGCTAAACCCTTCACGTACTCGTCCGGGATTTGCGCATCGCGTTCGATGACGCTGCCATCTACGGTGCCCAGAAATTCTCGTAGCCGGTCGAGGAACTCACGGGTGCGCGCCTCGTCGCTCTCCGACGGTGTGGGAAACGGGTGGATCAACTCCAGCGGAAACCGGCCCAGAAATAATTCTTTGGCGAAAGACGGCTTTTCCCAACCTGTTTCGCGTGACTCCTCGGCGAGAGCTCTCGCTTCCTCTTCGGTGACCTGCGTTTGCTGCGCCATCACAGCCTCCTTGCTCGATGACCGTCGTGAAATGCGAGTACCCCGTGCAGGCGTCGCCACCCTCCGTCGGTGTAGACGGTGGTTATTCTAGTTGGCCACGTAGCAGACTGGCGTGGCTCGACGCAGGCGTGCAGCCAGCGTCAGGCGTCGAGCTCGCGGGCCACGGCCTTGACGACCTCGGAAACCCGGCGGGCGGTCTTGCGGTCCGGGTAGCGGCCCTTGCGCAACTCGGGCTGCACCGCGCCTTCCAGCAGCGTGATCATGTCCTCGACCATGCCGTGCAGCTCGTCGGGGCTGTGCTTGTGCTCGGCGGGCACCTCGCGACGCGCCTTGGTCAGGCTGGGCGGCGGCTCAATCAGCTTGAGGCTCAACGCTTGCGGTCCGCGCCGTCCGGAGGCGATGCCGAACTCGACACGCTGGCCCGCCTTGAGGCCCTCGACCCCGGCGGGCAACGCCGACGAGCGAACGTAGACGTCTTCGCCGTCCTCTTGCGACAGGAAGCCGAAGCCCTTGTCAGCGTCGTACCACTTCACCTTGCCCGTCGGCACTGGTCTCACCTGCTTGTCTAACGAATCAGTAGAAATCGGCAACACAATAAGCGTCCCGCCTGCGCAGGACGCCGTATTAGGAGTCTGATCCTACTCGGAAGCCCACATGAGGAGCACCCCCGTTATTGGGCACTCGGTACGCTGGGGAGTAACCGCGGAGGAGATATGCGCCTGATCTTGAACGTCATCTGGCTAGTCTTCGGCGGCCTCTGGATGGCCGTCGGCTACCTGGCTGCGGCGATCGTCAGCTTCGTGCTGATCATCACCATTCCGTTCGGCTTCGCCTCGCTGCGCATCGCTTCTTACGCGCTGTGGCCGTTCGGCCGCACGATCGTGGACAAGCCGACGGCGGGGTCGGGCGCCTTGGTCGGAAACGTCATCTGGATCGTGCTTTTCGGCTGGTGGCTGGCGATCGGTCATCTGGTCAGCGCGGCGGCGATGGCGCTCACGATCGTCGGCCTCCCGCTGGCGCTCGCCAACCTGAAACTGATCCCGGTGTCGTTGGTGCCATTGGGCAAGCAGATCGTGCCGGTCAGCTCGCCTACCCACTACGCGCCGCCGGCGGCCGCATGACCCTGACGACGCTGGGCCTACCTTCGGTGCCGCGCCGCGACGGCGGCGCGGCCGTTCCCGCCGATGCCCCGACCACCGGCCCGCTGGTGGACACCTATGGCCGGGTCGCCACCGATCTGCGGATCTCGCTGACCGACCGCTGCAACCTGCGGTGCACTTATTGCATGCCGGCGGAAGGCCTGAACTGGCTGCCGGGCGAACAGCTGCTGAGTGCTCCCGAGCTGGCCAGGTTGATGCGCATCGCGGTCACCCGGTTGGGGGTGACCAGCGTGCGGTTCACGGGTGGCGAACCCCTGCTGGCGCGCCACCTCGAAGAGGTGGTCGCCGAGGCCGCCTCTCTGCAGCCCCGCCCCGAGATTTCGCTGACCACCAACGGTGTCGGGCTGGCGCGGCGCGCGGCCGGGCTCGCCGCGGCCGGCCTGAATCGGGTCAACGTCTCGCTGGACAGCGTGGATCGCGCGAATTTCGCGGCCATCACCCGTCGCGACCGGCTCACCGACGTGCTGGATGGGCTGGCCGCCGCAAGCGACGCCGGCCTGACGCCGGTGAAGGTGAACGCCGTGTTGGACCCCGGCACCGGCCGCGAGGACGTGGTGGGGCTGTTGCGGTTCTGCCTAGAGCACGGCTACCAATTGCGCGTCATCGAGCAGATGCCGCTGGATGCCGGGCACCAGTGGCGACGAGACGCGGCGCTGAGCGCCGACGACGTGCTGGCCGCGCTGCGCCCGCACTTCCGGCTGCGGCCCGACCCGGCGCCGCGCGGATCGGCCCCCGCCGAGCTCTGGCTGGTCGATACCGGCCCGGACACTCCGAGCGGCAAGTTCGGTGTCATCGCATCGGTCTCGCACGCCTTCTGCGGGGCGTGTGACCGCACCCGGTTGACGGCCGACGGCCAGATCCGCAGCTGCCTGTTCGCCAAGCAGGAAACCGACTTACGCGGGCTGCTGCGCGGCGGTGCGCCCGACGAGGCGATCGAGGCGGCGTGGCGCACCGCGATGTGGGGTAAGCCCGCCGGTCACGGCATCAACGATCCGAACTTCATCCAGCCCGACCGCCCGATGAGCGCGATCGGTGGCTAGTCCGATGGGACAGCCCCCTGTCCAGACCGACGGCATCCAGGTGACGGTGCGCTACTTCGCGGCCGCCCGAGCCGCTGCGGGCGTCGATTCGGAGGCCGTGGTGCTGCGCCCGGGCACCACGGTCGGCGAACTGGTTGAGCGGCTCGCCGTCCGAGGGTCTCGCCTGGCCACCGTTTTGACCCGATGCTCGTACCTGCGCGACGGGATCGCGGTGCGCGACGAGACCGCGGCGTTGCAACCCGGTGACACGATCGATGTTCTGCCGCCGTTTTCCGGCGGTTGAAACTGTGACATATCTCACGTAACGGAACGATAACGGCGCGATCACGCTCCGATATCGCGCATTCCGACCTGCGCAAACACTATGTGTTCCTGCGGTTTTCGCGGATGGCTGAGAGGGAAACGCCGGGTTTCCCTAGACGTGACGAGACCAACAGAAACGGTTAACGTCTCCGGAGGCTCGCCAGCCGTCCCGATTGGCGGACCTCCCCTCCCTATCGCGCCGAGCTCCATCCAATAGGCGGGGGGCCTCCGAAACACATGGATGGAGACGGGGGACCCACCGGTCCACCGTGATCGGATTGGGGCCGCTCGCGGCTCCTAGGGGTGAAGTCGGTGTCGTCTCTTTGAGACAGCCGGCCGGGTGGCCTCTCCAACCCGAACCCGACAGCTGACCTCGCAGGCGCGTGACGAGAGAGGAATAAATCGGCGCGTATGAGTGGACGTCACCGTAAGCCCAGCAGTTCAAACATCAGCGTCGCCAAGATCGCCGTCACCGGCGCGGTTCTTGGTGGCGGCAGCATCGCCCTCGCCGCCCAAGCGGCCGCGGCCACCGACGGAGAATGGGATCAGGTAGCCCGTTGCGAGTCCGGCGGCAACTGGGCCATCAACACCGGCAACGGCTACCACGGCGGCGTGCAGTTCAGCGCAAGCACGTGGGCCTCGCACGGCGGCGGCCAGTACGCCCCGTCGGCCGAACTCGCCACCAGGGACCAGCAGATCGCCGTCGCCGAGCGGGTGCTCGCCACCCAGGGCCGCGGCGCGTGGCCCGTGTGCGGTGGCCCCCTGTCGGGTCCCAGCCAGCGCGACGTGCCGGCTCCGGCCGGCCTGGACGCGCCCGGTATCAACGGTGCCCCGGCACCGCTGGCCCCGCCCGCGGACGCACCCGCGCCTCCCCCGCCCGCTCCCGTGCAACTGGCCGGGTTTGACCGGCCGGCACCCCCGGACGCTCCTCCCCCGGCCGACGCCCCGCCGCCGGCCGACGCGATGCCGCCCGCGCCACCCGTGGACCTGCCGCCGGCTCCCCCGGCCGACGCCCCGCCGCCGGCCGACGCGATGCCGCCCGCGCCTCCGGCAGACCTGCCGCCGGCTCCTCCGGCCGACGCTCCGCCGCCGGCCGACGCGATGCCGCCCGCACCTCCGGCGGACGCGCCGCCCGTCGTGGACACGGACTTCCACGGTTCCGCGCCGGAAGGTATGCCGCAGCAGGCTTCCGACACTGGCTACCTCGTGAAGCTGTGGGAGGCGATCCGGGCCCAGGACGTTCACGGAAACGACGCGCTGGACGCACTCGCTCAGCCGTCTCCGCAAGCCTGACGCCGCCTTACCCCCCGCACGCCCCGAAACCCCTCCTTTTCGGGGCGTGTCGGGCTGGGCACACCATTCCGGTGCCCGGCGTGCCTAGGGCCTCAGGCCGAGCCCACCCACTCTTCGGTTCCGTCGGTGAAGAACTGGTGCTTCCACACCGGTAGCCGCGCTTTGATGGTGTCCACCAGGTGCGCGCAGGTGGCGAATGCCGCCTGCCTGTGGTCGGCGGCGACGGCCGCAACCAGCGCCGCCTCTCCGATGCGCAGCGCGCCGACGCGGTGGCTGGCGGCGACGGCCCGCACCCCGCTGGACTGCTCGGTCACCTCGGCCACGACATCGGCGATGACCTGTTCGGCGGACGGGTGAGCGGAATATTCGAGTCGCACCACCCGCCGTCCGCCGTCATGGTCGCGGATCATGCCGACAAACCCGACGATGGCACCGGCCGACTGATGACCCACCAACTCCTCATGCTCCGCCAGTGAAATCGGGTGTTCGGTCATGGCGGCGCGCACCACGAGCGTCATCGGCGGTGATCTTTGCCGGCGAGTTGGTCGAGTGCGTGGTCCAGCACATCGGCGAGCACGCCGAGCCCGTCGCGAACCCCTCCGGGCGAACCAGGCAGGTTGACGATCAGGGTCTGGCCGGCCACACCGCACACCCCGCGCGACAGGACCGACGTCGGCACCTTCGGCAGACCCGACTGGCGGATCGCCTCCGCCAAACCCGGAATCAGGTAGTCAACGACCGCCACCGTGTGGTCCGGTGTGCTGTCGCTGGGCGAGATGCCCGTGCCGCCGGAGGTGATGATGACGTCGACGCCGGCGTCGATCGCGGTGCGCAGCGCGTCGCCGACCGGCGGCCCATCGGCCACCACCTCCGGAGGCGGTGCCGAAAAGCCGCGCTCTGCCAGCCATTCGGCGATGATCGGGCCGCAGCGGTCGTCGTACACTCCTGACGACGCGCGGGTCGAGGCGATGATGATACGGGCGGAACGGGTGCTCATGGACGCGCCCACCTTCCGGTCTTGCCGCCTTCCTTGCGCAGCACTCGAATGTCGTCGATTCGTGCGGCCGGGTCGACGGCCTTGATCATGTCGTAGAGCGTCAGGCCAGCGACGCTGACCGCCGTCAGCGCTTCCATCTCCACCCCCGTGCGGTCGGTGCTTCGCACCGTAGCGATGATCTCGACCTCAGACTCTCCCACGGTGAAGTCGATGTCGACCCCTGTGAGGGCGAGTTGATGACACAGCGGGATGAGTTCGCTGGTGCGCTTGGCCGCCTGAATGCCGGCTATCCGCGCGGTGGCCAGGGCATCGCCCTTGGGCAGACCGCCGGTCGAGATCAGCGCCAGCACGTGCGCCGACGAGCGCAGGACCCCGGCGGCCACCGCGGTCCGCTTGCTGGCTGCCTTCTCGCTGACGTCGACCATGTGCGCCGCCCCGTGGTCGTCCAGGTGTGACAGGGCGCCCGGGCCGGAGTCTTGCGGCGCCCAGCTCGCCGAGCCTTCGGAGTTCTCAGGGGCCGTGGCCATGTGGCGGCCTACCGATTGACGACGGTGACCGGATGTACGTAGGGCAGGTCGGTGGAGGGCAGCGGGAACACCAGCTCGCCGAAGGGCGACAGCGCGCCCGTGCGATCGGTCACGAGTTCACTGACCGCGTGGTCGTCGGGGTCCGTCGTCGGCCAGCCGTTGTCGACATACTTGGTCTTGCGTGCTTTGCCCTCAGCAGTGTCAGCCACGGGGTCCATTCTGACAGGTGGCCCAACTACACGCGGCGCAAGACCGGAGTTTGGGGACGCGTCGCCGTCGCCGCCGCTGGTCACGGGCTGGTCGGGCGATGGCTCTTCGGGTCTGCTGGGTGCCCCCGACCTGCTTTACGCTGGTCAGCAATGACCGACAACACCCCGGATATCCCGCTGGGGTCGTGGCTGGCCGAGTTATCCGATGAGCAGCTGATTCGACTGTTGGAATTGCGGCCGGACCTCGCCCAGCCCCCACCCGGCAGCATCGCCGCACTGGCCGCGCGCGCCCAGGCTCGCCAGTCGATCAAGGCCGGCTCCGACGACCTCGACTTCCTGCGGCTGGCCGTCCTCGACGCGCTGCTGGTGCTGCAGGCCGACGCGGAACCGGTGCCCGCTGCGAAGTTGCTGGCGCTGATCGGTGACCGCGCCCCCGAAACCGACGTCCTCGACGCGGTGGACGACCTCCGGCAACGCGCCTTGGTCTGGGGTGCGGCCGCGCTGCGCGTCGCCGCCGACGCCGCGACGGGACTGCCATGGCACCCGGGGCAGGTCATTCTCGAGGACACCTCGCGCAGCGCCGAGCAGATCGCCGGCCTGATCGACGACCTCAACCAGGCACAGCTCGACGTCTTGGAGAAGCTTCTCGAGGGTTCCCCGATGGGCCGCACCCGCGACGCCGCGCCCGGAGCGCCCACCGACCGGCCGGTGCCCCAGCTGCTCGCCATGGGGCTGCTGCGGCGCATCGACGCCGAGACGGTGATCTTGCCCCGCCACGTCGCGCAGGTGCTGCGCGGCGAGCAGCCCGGCCCCATGCAGCTGACCGCACCTGACCCCGTTGTCTCCACGACGACGGCTCACGACGCCGACGCGGTTTCCGCCGGGGCCGTCATCGACTTGCTGCACGAGGTCGACGTCCTCCTCGAAACGCTCTCCGCCGCACCGGTTTCCGAGCTGCGCAGCGGCGGCCTGGGAATTCGCGACGTCAAGCGACTGAGCAAGGTGACCGGCATCGACGAGCCGCGACTGGGATTGATCCTCGAAATCGCGGCCGCGGCCGGATTGATCGCCAGCGGCATGCCCGACCCCGAGCCCCTCACCGGCGAGGCGCCGTACTGGGCTCCGACGATCGCCACCGACCGATACACGGCGATGTCGGTGGCCGAACGCTGGCAGCTGTTGGCCGGCAGCTGGCTCGACCTTCCCGGCCGGCCGGCGCTGATCGGCAGTCGCGGCCCCGACGCCAAGCCCTACGGGGCCCTCACCGACGGCCTGTACTCCACGGCCGCGCCGCTGGACCGCCGGCTATTGCTCGGCATGTTGTCCGAGCTGCCTCCCGGTGCCGGCGTCAACGCGGCGGAGGCCTCGGCGGCGCTGATCTGGCGACGTCCGCGCTGGGCCAAGCGGTTGCAGCCCGGGCCCGTCGGGGATCTGCTCGCCGAGAGCACCGCCCTGGGTCTGGTGGGCCGCGGCGCGATCAGCACACCCGGCCGCGCGCTGCTGGACGACGACGGAGATCCGCAGGTCGCGATCGAAGCGATGAACCGGGCGCTGCCCAAGCCGGTCGACCACTTCCTGGTGCAGGCGGACCTGACCGTGGTCGTGCCCGGGCCTTTGGACCGCGACCTGGCCGAACAACTCGCCGTCGTCGCCACCGTCGAATCGGCCGGCGCCGCGATGGTGTACCGCGTCAGCGAGCAATCGATCCGGCACGCACTCGATGTCGGCAAGACCCGCGACTGGATGCATTCCTTGTTCGCCAGGCACTCCAAAACGCCAGTGCCGCAGGGGCTTACCTACCTGATCGATGATGTCGCGCGCCGGCACGGACAGCTGCGGATCGGCATGGCCGCGTCGTTCGTGCGCTGCGAGGACCCCGCCCTGCTGGCCCAGGCCGTGGCCGCGCCTGCGACCGAGGAAGTGCAATTGCGGGCCCTGGCGCCGACGGTCGCGGTGTCACCGGCTCCGATCGGCGAGGTGCTCGCCGCCTTGCGGGCCGCGGGCTTCGCGCCGGCGGCCGAGGATTCGTCCGGCGCCATCGTCGACGTGCGTCCGCGCGGCGCCCGGGTGGCCACCCCGCAACAGCGCCGGCCCTACCGCCCCATCCGGCGTCCCAACAGCGAAAGCCTCAACGCGGTGGTGGCGGTGCTGCGCAAGGTGACCGCGGCACCGTTCGGCAATATCCGCGTCGATCCGGCGGTCACCATGACGCAGCTGCAGCGCGCGGCCAAGGAACAAGACACCCTGGTGATCGGTTATCTGGATGCGGCCGGCGTGGCCACCCAGCGGGTGGTGTCGCCCATCACCATCAAGGGCGGCCAGCTGGTGGCGTTCGACTCCGCGTCCGGACGGTTGCGTGACTTCGCCATTCACCGCATCACGTCGGTGGTGTCGGCCACCGGCCGATAATGGTTCGCAAGCCCGACGTGAACGCAGATCAGGAGGAGTGGCGCTGAATATGTCTGACGGACCTTTGATCGTGCAGTCCGATAAGACGGTGTTGCTCGAGGTGGACCACGAGCTGGCCGGCGCCGCGCGCGCCGCCATTGCGCCGTTCGCGGAGCTGGAACGCGCACCCGAACACGTGCACACGTACCGCATCACGCCGCTGGCGCTGTGGAACGCGCGCGCCGCCGGTCATGACGCCGAGCAGGTCGTCGACGCGCTGGTCAGCTTCTCGCGTTACGCGGTGCCCCAGCCGCTGCTGGTCGACATCGTCGACACCATGGCCCGCTACGGTCGCTTGCAGCTGGTGAAGAACCCCGCGCACGGCCTGACACTGGTGAGCCTGGATCGCGCGGTGCTCGAAGAGGTGTTGCGCAACAAGAAGATTGCCCCGATGCTCGGCGCCCGCATCGACGACGACACCGTCATCGTCCACCCGAGCGAACGCGGCCGCGTCAAGCAGATGCTGCTGAAGATCGGTTGGCCCGCCGAAGATCTCGCGGGCTACGTCGACGGCGAAGCGCATCCGATCAGCCTGGCCCAGGACGGCTGGCACCTGCGCGACTATCAGCAGATGGCCACGGATTCGTTCTGGTCCGGCGGATCCGGGGTGGTGGTGCTTCCGTGCGGCGCCGGTAAGACGCTGGTGGGAGCGGCCGCAATGGCGAAGGCCGGCGCGACGACGCTGATTCTGGTCACCAATATCGTCGCGGCGCGGCAGTGGAAGCGCGAGCTGATCGCGCGCACGTCGCTCACCGAGGACGAGATCGGCGAATACTCCGGAGAGCGCAAGGAGATCCGGCCGGTGACCATCTCGACCTATCAGATGATCACTCGTCGCACCAAGGGCGAGTACCGGCACCTGGAGCTCTTCGACAGCCGGGACTGGGGACTGATCATCTACGACGAGGTCCATCTGCTGCCCGCGCCGGTGTTCCGGATGACCGCGGACCTGCAGTCCAAGCGGCGCCTGGGCCTGACGGCCACGCTGGTCCGCGAGGACGGCCGGGAGGGCGACGTGTTCTCGCTGATCGGCCCGAAACGCTATGACGCGCCGTGGAAGGACATCGAGGCGCAGGGATGGATCGCGCCGGCCGAGTGCGTCGAGGTGCGCGTCACCATGACCGACAACGAGCGGATGCTCTACGCCACCGCCGAACCCGAGGAGCGCTACAAGCTGTGCTCGACGGTGCACACCAAGATCGCTGTGGTGAAATCGATCCTCGCTAAGCATCCCGGCGAGCAGACGCTGGTGATCGGCGCCTACCTCGATCAGCTCGACGAGCTCGGCGCCGAGCTGAACGCCCCGGTGATCCAGGGGTCCACCCGGACCAAGGAACGCGAGGAGCTGTTCGACGCCTTCCGGCGTGGCAAATTGTCCACCCTGGTGGTGTCCAAAGTCGCGAACTTCTCCATCGACCTGCCGGAAGCCTCTGTGGCGGTGCAGGTCTCGGGAACGTTCGGCTCACGCCAGGAGGAGGCGCAACGGCTGGGCCGACTGCTGCGGCCCAAGTCCGACGGTGGGGGCGCCATCTTCTATTCCGTGGTGGCGCGCGACAGCCTGGATGCCGAGTACGCCGCGCACCGGCAGCGCTTCCTGGCCGAGCAGGGCTACGGCTACATCATCCGCGACGCGGACGACCTGCTGGGCCCGGCGATTTAGGTTGTGAAGGGGTCGCCGCTTAGCGCAGCGGCGGCCATAGTGTCGACGCCCCATCATCAACGAAAACTATTGCGCTTCTTGAGATCCTTCGAGACGACGAACCCACCGAGGCTAACAAGACCAGCTCCGACTCCGCCGATGTAGGCCTTGACCATATCGCGGGCGGACACGTCAGCGCGTTCCGGTAGCGAGGCCAGCCACGCGACGGCGTGATCGCGTTGACCGTTGTCGTACAACCGAAGCGGGCATGGCATCCATGAACCGATGGCGCGGCTTGATGCCCGAATCCAGCCAATATCACTCACGACAGCGCATCCGTCGAGCAAGCGCAGATAGGCCGATCCGAGTCGCGCGTCCGCCCACAGCGCTCCCGCCGTGATGTGCTGGAATTCCGGGCCGAACACATACAGCAGCCGCATCCGGTCCCCCGCGCGTCCTGTCTGCTCGATAATCGGCGCGAAGACCCGTTCGTAATCTGCTGCGGTCACTGTCCCGACGGCCTCCAGCGCTCGAATGCCCGCGGGCATGCCAATGAGTTCCTTCAACACCGCTGTCTCCTCTCCGTCGTCGACGGGCAGATCGACGCGCTCGTCGGAACCCTCCAAACCAAATTACTATCCCAGCGCAACTATTGCCTAGTGCTATGATAATTCCGACCTTACTCGCCGCGGAGGTACGCACATGAAGGTTGCCGTCGTCGGTGCTGGCATCGCCGGTCCCACACTTGCGTACTGGCTCTCGCGCCATGGCCACGAGCCCACCCTCATCGAGAAGGCGGGGCGTCTTCGCACCGGCGGCTATGCAGTGGACTTTTGGGGCGGCGGGTATGCCGTTGCCGAACGGATGGGTCTTACCGCTGAATTGCACGCCGCCGGATACGCGGTCCAGGAGGTGCGAATCGTGGACCGGAATTCGCGCAAGGTGGGCGGCTTTTCGGCTGAAGCGTTCCGGCGGAACGTCGATGGCCGGTTCGTGACGGTGCCCCGCGGCGATTTGGCGGCAATGATCTATCGCTCCATCGACAACCATGCCGAAACTCTGTTCGGTGAGAGCGTTTCGGCGATCGAACAACACGCCTCAGGCGTGCAGGTGACTCTGGATCGCGGCGGGTCACGACAATTCGACCTGCTCGTTGGCGCCGGCGGTATCCATTCGCCCGTGCGGAATTTGGTATTCGGCCCGCAACCCCGGTACGAGGTCGACCTCGGCTACCGAGTCGCGGCGTTCGAGACCGAGGGCTATCGACCGCGTGATGAACTCGTCTACGTCGCGCACACCATGCCCGGCCGCATGATCGCACGATTAACGATGCGCGATGATAAGACGATGTTTCTTTTCGTCTTCACGCCTGATCACATGAGCGGCCCCGATCCGCGAGATGTGTTACAGGCCAAGGCGACCCTTCATCAGGTCTTCGGCAACGCGGGCTGGGAATGCCCGGAGATCCTGCGTCAGCTCGACGACGCCTCCGATGTCTACTTCGATCGCGTCAGCCAAATCGTCATGGACCACTGGTCGGATGGGCGTGTAGCGCTCATCGGTGACGCCGCGGCCGCGGTCTCGCTGCTGGCTGGTGAGGGAACGGGTCTCGCGATGGTGCAGGCCTACATACTGGCCGGCGAAATCAATGGCGCAGGAGCCAATCACCGGGATGCGTTTATCAGCTATGAGCGGAAGCTGCGTCCGATCGTCGAGGCCAGGCAGCGCTCGGCACGCGCATTCGCCACGATGTTCGCGCCAAAGACGGCGCTGGGCGTGTGGACCCGCAACCAGGCGTCGAAACTGCTGAACATCCCGCGGCTGGCCGATTGGGCCATCCGCAGCGAATTCCGCGACGACATCGCATTACCCGAATATGCCGCATAGCCGGGCCGACGACTATTGACCTGAAAAGCGTTGCGAATCGGACGATTCAGAGCGACAGGATGGTCGCCGACGCGGTGCCGGGCGCGCCGTACACCTGGGCCAGCCCGACGCGCGGGCTGCCGGGAACCTGACGCTCCCCCGCCTCGCCGCGCAGCTGACGCACCAATTCGTGCATCTGCCGCAGTCCCGACGCGCCGATCGGCTCGCCGTTGGCGATGAGCCCGCCGTCGGTGTTGACCGGCATCGAGCCGTGGATCTCGGTGGCGCCGTCGGCCAGCAGCTTCTCCTGCTCGCCGTCGGCGCACAGGCCGGTCTCGGCCATGTGGATGACCTCGTTGCCGGCGTCGGTGTCCTGCAGCTGGGCGACGTCGACGTCCTCGGGCCCGATGCCCGCGGCTTCGTAAGCCGCCTTAGCCGCGTACACCGTCGGGGAGACGTCCTCGTCGAGCGGTGCGAAGGTGGCATGCACCTCATACGCTCCGAACGTGCGGGTGCGGATCTCACAGGCGCGCACGTACACCGGCTTGTCGGTGAACTTGTGCGCGATGTCCGCGCGGCACATGATGACGGCCGCGGCGCCCTCGTCGGGCGCGCAGAACATGTACTGCGTCAACGGGTAGTTGAGCACGGCCGAATTGAGGATCTCTTCGACCGAGATCTCCTTGCGCCGGAAGGCGTTCGGGTTCAGTGCGCCATTGCGGAAGTTCTTGTTGGCCACCCGCGCCAGCGTCTCCTGCGAGATGTTGTGGTCGTGCAGGTATTTGTTGGCCTTCATCCCGAAGAACTTGGTGGTGACGAACTGCCCGTTCTGGGCGTACCACTGCGGCAGCGCCAGTTTGGCGGGGTCGTCGGTGAAGGCGCCGCGGGGGTGCTTGTCCAAGCCGATGGCGATCCCGATGTCGTACTTCCCCAGCCGGATGGTGTCCGCGGTCTGCGCAATGGCACTGGCGGCGGTGGCGCAGGCGTTGAAGACGTTGGTGAAGGTGATGCCGGTCAGTCCGACCAGACGGGTCACGGCGTCCGGGTTGGACACTTCGTGACTGCCGCCAAAGCCGAACTGGATGTCTTTCCACTGCACACCGGCATCGGTGAGCGCGTTTTGGATCGCTTCGGCGCCCATCTGCATTGCGGTCTTCTCGAACCGGCCGAAGGGATGCAGGCCCACACCGATGATCGCTACATCGTTGGTCATCTCAGGCTCCCTCTGTCTAGACCGGCTGGAACGCGAACGTGATGATCTCGTTGCCGTCCGCGTCGGTGGTGAAAGGCACCATGGTCAGCTCGACCTCCTGGCCGAACTTCAGCTTGGCGGGGTCGTTCTCGGTCAGCCGGCCCTCGACACGGATGACGTCACCGAGCTGGACCAGACCCACGCCGAACGGCACGAAGTCCTTGCCGGTCGGGCCGGCATACGGGGCCCCGGGCGGGAAGCCCTGGGTGGTCCAGGCGACGACGGTGCCAGTCCGCGGCAACAGCACGTCGCTCATCGCGCCGCCGCTGCACCGCGGGCACCGCTCCTGCACCGGGAATGTCGTGGCGCTGCAATCGCCGCACCGACTGCCGATCAGCTGCGGGTTCTCGTCGGGCCAAGTTGAGATCTCGGGAGCGAGTGCCTTCTGCATTGAGGGGTCCTCCAGGAACGTCCACGGTGTGCCAAAGTCTGACTGAACCGTATAACAGCTTTCCGAAAAGTGGAAACCGCATTCTCATCATCGGAAGGACGGGCGGGCCGTCGACCTACCGGGCGCGACGATATGTTGGGCCCATGACGGTCACGGTGATACTCGAGCTCAGGTTCAAGCCCGACGAGGTCGCTGCGGGGCGCGAGCTGATGGGCCGGGCGCTACAGGACACCCGCGCGTTCGACGGCAACGTCCGCACCGACGTGCTTGTCGACGAGGACGATGAAGCGCACTGGCTCATCTACGAGATCTGGGAGTCGGTCGAAAACGACGAGGCTTACCGCGCGTTTCGCGCCGGGGAAGGCAAGCTCACCCAGCTTCCTCCGCTGCTGGCCGCGCCTCCCGTCAAGACCCGGTACGTCACCAGCGACGTCTAACTCAGCGCGGGAATGACCTCGCGTTCGAACAGTTCGATACCGGAGCGGTCGTAGGCCGCCTCGGGGAAGTAGCAGATTGCGTACTCGCAACCAAGGTCGCGGACCTTGGCGATCCGCTCGATGACTTGTTCCGTTGTGCCCGTTGCCCCCTCCGAACCGCCGGAGAGCATCGCATCCGCCGCGGCTTCCGGGACGTAACGCGACATTCGGTCGCGTATCCGCCGCCGCCGGTCTTCGACGTCGGCGTCGGAGCTGCCGACGATTGCGCTGAAGTTGGCCGAGCGCACGATGGCGTCGAAGTCGGTGCCCACCGCACGGCAGTGCTCGGCCAGCACGTCCGATTTGTGCTTGAAGGCCTCGAGCTCCGGGGTGAAGTTGGTGTATTGCGCGTACTGCGCGGCAATGCGCAACGTCACCTTCTCGCCGCCACCGGCGATCCAGAAGGGAATTCCCCCGTCCTGCAACGGCTTCGGCTCGACGATCGCGCCGTCGACCTGATAATGCTTGCCGTCCAAGCTGACCTTGCCGTCGCGCCACGCATCGCGCATGATCTGCACGCCCTCGTCCAGTCGGCCCAATCGCACACCCGCCGAGGGGAACCCGTAACCGTAAGCGCGCCATTCATGTTCGTACCAACCGCCGCCGATGCCCATCTGAATACGGCCACCGGAGATGATGTCGGCCGTGGCGGCCACCTTGGCCAGGTAGACGGGGTTGCGGTAGCTCATCGCCGTGCACATCTGGCCGAGTTTGATCCGCGACGTGGTTGCCGCGTAGGCCGCCATCAGTGACCACGCTTCGTGCGTCGCCTCGCCCGTCGGCATCGGCACCGTGTGGAAGTGGTCGTAGACCCACAGCGAGTCCCACGCGCTGTTGTCAGCGTAGGTGGCCAGGTCGCGCATCACCGCCCAGTGTTCTGCGGGTTCGATGTCGACCAGATCCATTCGCCAGCCCTGCGGAATGAAGAGTCCAAAGCGCATAACTAGGGACTGTAGCCCGCACGGGCTCACAGCGGATCGATAGTCGCGACCAGCCGCCGCCAGCGGCCGGCGTAACTGCCTGCGCCTCACCCGCCGAGCGCGTCGAGAGAGGCCGCAACCGACTTCTCGCGTAGTTCTTCGTGTGGCGCATCGGGAAACTGCACGCAGCAATCCTGCAAGCCGCCGAACGCGACCACCGCCCGAGTGGACTGCGCGAGCGTCGGCTTCTTGCCGAACACCAGCCTGGCCAGCCGCTCACGCCACGCCAGCACGGTGTCGATGAGGTCGAGGTCGATGAGCGTCGACAGCTCGGTCAACAACAGCACCAGGTCCCGGCGGTGCCGATAGTGGAAATCGAAATAACCCTCCAGCAGCTCGCGCGCATCGTTGCGGCGGCGGCCCTCGTGCTCGGCGACGAAGCGCTCACCCTCGTCGATCAGCGGCACCAGGATGCTGCGTACCAAGTCTTCTCGCGAGGGAAAGTGATAGTACAACGCGGGTTTGGTGATGCCCAGCTGGTTCGCGATGTCCTGCAGACTGGTGCGCTGCACGCCGCGCTGCGAGAAGAGCTCGCGGGCGACCTCTTGGATGCGCTCACGGGTGTCCGATCGGGGCCTGCTCACCCTCACGAGTTTATCTGACTTACCGATAGGTAAGTGGGATGTTACGCTTACCGAACGTTAAGTAAGCGCGGAGGTGATCATGCGGATACTCATCTCGGGCGCCAGCATCGCCGGCCCGGTTCTGGCGTACTGGCTGACCCGGTACGGCTTCGACGTCACCGTCGTAGAACGTGCACCGACGCTGCGCAAGACCGGTGGCCACGCCGTCGACTTGTTCCGTCCCGCAATGGAAATCTCGACGAAGATGGGTGTGCTTCCGCGCATCGAGGCGCGGGCCACCGGAACGGAACGGTTGACGATGTACCGCGAAGGGCGGACGAAGGCCATCGAGGTCGACCTCACCAAGATCTACGCCGCGACCTCCGATTCGCACGTGGAAATCATGCGCGACGACCTGAGCGAGATCTACTACGACGCCGCCCGCGACGATGTCGAGTACGTGTTCGGTGATTCCATCACCGCGATCGAGCACGACGGCACCGTGACATTCGAGCGTTCGCCGGCGCGTACCTTCGACGTCATCGTGGGCGCCGACGGTCTGCATTCCAACGTTCGGCGCCTGACCTTCCGCGGGGAAGCCAGCCTGACGCGTTTTCTCGGCGGATACCTGTCGGTGTTGTCGGCGCCCAAGGCGCTGGTCGAATCCGGCGAGATGGTCGGCCATGTCGGCGTCGGCCGCTTCGCCGGAATCTATACGGCGGATCACCTGGACGACGCCCGAGCGGTATTCCTGTTCCGCAGCAAAGAGGAATTGGACTACGGCCATCGAGATGCGTTGCGGCAGAAGGAAATACTGCGTGAGGCATTCGGCGGAATGCACGAACAGGTGGACACCTGGCTGGCAGAACTGGAGCGCACGCCCACCTTCTACTTCGACTCGATCACCCAACTGCGCACCGACCGGTGGTCCCGGCGTCGGGTCACCCTGGTAGGCGACGCGGGATACTGCCCGGGACCCGCGGTGGGCGGCAGCACCAGCCTCGCCGTCCTCGGCGCCTATGTGCTGGCCGGAGAACTCGCCGAGGCGGACGGCGACCACCTGCGCGCATTCGCCGCCTACGAACTGCGGATGCACCAATCGGTGCAGCGCAGCAGGACTTTCGCCCGCGGTGCCGCCAAAGGCATCATCCCCGGTTCACGAATCGGAGTGTGGGCGTTAACTCGTGGAGCTCAGCTGATCTCGGCGATGCCCGGGTCGCTGTCCCGGTCTGTGGCGAAGCTCAACACCAAGGGCATCCGGATGCACGATTCGATGCCGGTGCCCGAATACACCGGATGCGACGTCTGACAGCATGTCGTGTAGGCCGCGGCCGCGGGGCCACCGCGGCCGGCGCGCACCACGACGGGGAGGCTGCACATGGAACTGACCGGTGTTGGCATCTGGAGCAGTCAACTGCGCTACGGCGACCCAGCCGAATCCGCCGAGGCCGCAGCCGAACTCGACGAACTGGGGTTCCCGGCGCTGTGGATACCCGATGTCGGTGGGCCGGTGTTCGACGCGGTGGGGAATCTACTGGCCGCGACCAGGCGGACGGTGATCGCCACCGGAATCCTGAACCTGTGGATGCATTCGCCCGGCGACGTCGCCGACTCCTACGCGACCCTGACCGCCGAGCATGGTGACCGCTTCCTGCTCGGGATCGGTGTCAGCCATGCCCCGCTGATCGATGCCGGCCAACCCGGGCGCTATCGCAAACCGCTCGCGGCAACCGCATCCTTCCTGGACGGCCTGGACGCCGCGCCGCGGCCGGTCCCCACCGAGCGCCGGGTGCTTGCCGCGCTGGGCCCGAAGATGCTGACGCTGTCGGCGACCCGCGCCGGTGGCGCCCACCCGTACCTCGTGACCCCTGAGCACACCGCTTCTGCCCGTTCGACTTTGGGCCGCGGTCCGTTGCTGCTGCCCGAACAAACCGTGATCTTGACCGACAGTGCCGACGAGGCCCGCCAGATCGGAACCGATTGGCTGCGGTCGTATTTGGCTTTGCCCAACTACGCCAACAACCTGTTGCGCAGCGGCTTCACCGAAGAAGATCTGTCGCAGGTGAGCGATCGGCTGTTCGACGCGATCATCGCGTGGGGGGATGAAGAGGCCATCATGCGCCGCGTCGCCGAGCATCGTTCTGCGGGCGCCGACCATGTCTGCGTCCAGGTGCTGCTGCCCGATCCCCGGGCATTCCCGAGGGAGCAATGGCGCCGCATCGCCGCCGCTTCCAGGTAAGCCGCCCTGCGGGCCTAGGGTGAGCTATGGCTTCCAAACAAACGCTGTTTCAGATCTTTTACCGCATAGGGTTCACTCCATGGGACGGTCATCCCCTCGCGCAGAGCCTCCGGGAGCTGGTCGAGGGAACGCGTGACGCCGCCGCGCTGCGCGCCGGGTCGGCCCTGGAGGTAGGCTGCGGCACCGGTGACTGCTCCATCTACCTCGCCCAACACGGCTGGAAGGTCACCGCGGTCGACTTCGTGGCGAAGCCGCTGGAGCGCGCACGTGCCAAGGCAAGCGCGGCCGGCGCAGCCGTCGACTTCCTCCGGGCCGACGTCACGCAGCTGAGCCG
This sequence comes from Mycobacterium sp. NGS58, assembly GCF_059812385.1. Taxonomy (NCBI): domain Bacteria; kingdom Bacillati; phylum Actinomycetota; class Actinomycetes; order Mycobacteriales; family Mycobacteriaceae; genus Mycobacterium; species Mycobacterium sp. NGS58. The sequence goes on from NZ_JCALCO010000003.1 coordinate 240,662, forward strand.
GGCCGGCATCGGCGCGAACTTCGACTTGATCGTCGACAACGGCTGCCTGCACAACATGAGCGACGCCGACCGTGACGCCTACGTCCGGGAAATCAGTGCCCTGGCGGCACCGGACGCGCGGCTGCTGATCGTCGCGTTCGTCCCGGGCGGTCGTGTCGGGGTGCGCGGAGTCGACCGCGCCGAGATGGAACGTCGATTTACGCAAAGTTGGACGCTGTTGTCGGCCGGCCCCGAACGCGAGCTGGACCGCGCCGAGAAGACACCGGCGTGGTACTACCTGTTTCAAAGGCGCCGTTAGCCTTTCGCGGCCAATGCATGCAGAAGCCCCCGGAACGTCGTTGTTCCGGGGGCTTTTGCGCCTGCGTGACGCAGGACTAGTTCAGCGACGCCGGCGGCAGGAAGCGGTCGCCGTACCTGGCGGCCAGTTCCTTGGCCCGGGCCACGAAGGCTTCCTTGCCGACACCGTGCGCACCCTCGTAACCGACGATGAACTGCGCGCTACCGCCGGTGTACGGCGGGAAGCCGATGCCCATGATGGACCCGATGTTGGCGTCGGCGGTCGACGTCAGCACGCCCTCGTCGAGGCACTTCTGCGTCTCGAGCGCCTCGGCGAACAGCATGCGATCGATCATGTCCTGCAACGGGATTTCCGCGCTGCCGGACTTGAACGTCTCGCGCAGGCCCGGCCACAACCGGGTCCGCTTGCCGTCGACGTACTCGTAGAAGCCGGCGCCCTTCAACCGCGAGGGCCGCTCCAGCTCGATCATCTTCTCCACGACGGCCTCGGCCGGGTGCGGCTCGTACGTGCCGCCCGCGTCCTCCACACCCTTGCGGGTGGCCGTCGCGATCTTGTGCATCAGCTCCAGGTTGAGCTCGTCGGACAGCTGCAGCGGCGGCGCCGGGTAGCCGGCCTGCGAACCGGCGTGCTCGACGCTCGCGGGCTCCACGCCCTCGCCCAGCATCGCCAGCGCCTCGTTGACGAAGGTGCCGATGACGCGGCTGGTGAAGAACCCGCGGCTGTCGTTCACCACGATCGGGGTCTTGCCGATGGCCAGCGTGTAGTCGAACACGCGGGCCAGCGCCTCGTCAGAGGTCTTCTCGCCCTTGATGATTTCGACCAGCGGCATCTTGTCGACCGGCGAGAAGAAGTGGATCCCGATGAAGTCCTCCTGGCGCTTCACACCGGTCGCCAGACCGGTGATCGGCAGCGTCGAGGTGTTCGACCCCAGCAGCGCGTTGGGCTCGACGATGTCCTCGATCTCCTGGAACACCTTGTGCTTGAGGTCCTGGTTCTCGAAGACGGCCTCGATGACGAAGTCGACGCCCTTCAACGCCTCGGGGTCAGCGGCGGGGGTGATGCGGTCCAGCAGCGCCTTGCTCTTCTCCTCGGTGGTCTTGCCCCGCTGAAGTGCCTTGGCCTCAAGCTTTTCCGAGTAGCCCTTGCCCTTCTGGGCGGCCTCGAGGCTGACGTCCTTGAGCACCACGTCGTAGCCGGCCTTGGCCGACACGTAGGCGATACCGGCGCCCATCATGCCCGCGCCCAGCACACCGATCTTGTTGATCTTGACGGGCTCGATGCCGTCCGGCCGGGAACCGCCGCCGTTGATGTGCTGCAGGTCGAAGAAGAACGCCTGGATCATGTTCTTGGCGACCTGGCCGGTGACCAGCTGGGTGAAGTAGCGGCTCTCGATGCGGCTGGCGGTGTCGAAGTCCACCTGCGCGCCCTCGACGGCCGCGTCCAGGATGGCCCGCGGCGCCGGCATCGGCGCCCCCTTGAGCTGCTTCTTCAGCAGCGCCGGGAAGGCCGGCAAGTTCGCCGCCAGCGCGGGGCTGGACGGGGTGCCGCCGGGCATCTTGTAACCCTTTTTGTCCCAAGGCTGTTCGTGTGAATCGGGGTTGGCCTTGATCCACGCCTTGGCGGCGGGCACCAATTCGTCTACCGAGCCGACGAGCTCGTCGACCAGGCCCATCTCCTTGGCCTTGTCGGCCTTGAAGCGGGTGCCCTGCGACAGGATGTTCATGAACGCGTTCTGGATGCCGAACATCCGCACGGTGCGGGTCACCCCGCCGCCGCCGGGCAGCAGCCCCAGCGTGACCTCGGGCAGGCCGACGACCAGACCCTTGACGTCCGCGGCGATGCGGTGATGACAGGCCAGCGCGATCTCCAGGCCTCCGCCCAGCGCGGCGCCGTTAATGGCCGCGACGACCGGCTTGCCGAGGGTCTCCAGGGCGCGCAGGTCACGCTTGACCGACTCGACGGTGTCGAATGCCTCGCCCGCGTTCTCCGGGCCGAGGTTGATCATGCCCTTGAGGTCACCGCCGGCGAAGAAGGTCTTCTTCGCGCTGGTGATGACCACGCCAGTGATCGAATCCTTTTCGGCGGCAAGGCGTTCCACAGCGTTGTGCATGGACTCGCTGTAGTGCTCGTTCATCACGTTGGCCGACCCGGTGGGGTCGTCCAGGGTCAGCGTGACGATGCCGTCGGCGTCCTTGTCCCAAGCAATGGTGTTCTCTGCCATGGTCTTAAACCCTCTCGATGATGGTGGCGACACCCATGCCGCCGCCGATGCACAGCGTGACCAGGGCGCGACGCGCGTTGCGGCGCTCGAGCTCGTCGACCATGGTGCCGGTGATCATGGCGCCGGTGGCGCCCAGCGGGTGGCCCATCGCGATGGCGCCACCGTTGACGTTGAGCTTCTCGTCCGGGATGTTGAGGTCCTTCTGGAACTTCAGCACCACCGACGCGAATGCCTCGTTGAGCTCGAACAGGTCGATGTCGTCGATCGTCATGCCCGCGCGGTCGAGCACCTTGCGGGTGGCCGGGGTCGGGCCGGTGAGCATGATGACCGGGTCGGAGCCGCTCGTGGCGGTAGCCACGATGCGGGCCCGCGGGGTCAGCCCCTGCGACTTGCCCGCAGCTTCCGAACCGACCAGCACCAGCGCGGCGCCGTCGACGATGCCGGAGCTGTTACCGCCGGTGTGGACGTGGTTGATCTTCTCGACGTAGTGGTACTTGGTCAGCGCCACGTCGTCGAAGCCGCCCATCTCGCCGATGCCGTCGAACGCGGTCTTGAGCTTGCCCAGGCCCTCGAGGGTGGTGTCGGGGCGCATGTGCTCGTCGTGGTCGAGGATGACCAGACCGTTCTGGTCGCGCACCGGCACGACCGACTTGGCGAAGTAGCCGCCGGACCATGCCGCGGCCGCCTTCTCCTGTGAGCGCAGCGCGTAGCGGTCGACGTCCTCGCGGGAGAAGCCCTCGATGGTGGCGATCAGGTCCGCGCCGATGCCCTGGGGCACGAACCCGATCTGGTAGTTGGTCTCGGGGTCGGTCGCCCAGGCGCCGCCGTCGGAGCCCATCGGGACGCGGCTCATCGACTCGACACCGCCGGCCAGCACCAGGTCGTCCCAGCCGGACCGCACCTTCTGCGCGGCGGTGTTGACGGCCTCCAGGCCGGAGGCGCAGAACCGGTTGAGCTGCACGCCGCCGGTGGTCTCGGGCAGCCCGGCGGCCAGCACCGCGGTGCGGGCGATGTCGCCGCCCTGGTCACCGACCGGGGAGACGACGCCGAGGATCATGTCGCTGATCAGGTTCTCGTCGAGATCGGGGAAACGACGCCGGAGCTCGTCAACCAGGCCCACGACCAGGTTGAGTGGCTTCACCTCGTTCAGCGAACCGTTGCGCTGCTTGCCTCGCGGGGTGCGGATGGCCTCATAGATAAAAGCTTCTTCGGACATGGCGACTTCCTGATCTGGCGAATAGGGTTCGAATCCGTCTTCAAGACTAGATCCCGCCCCACCCTAACAGGGCCCCCGGCCAACCTGTTGGTTGGCAAGTTCGCCGCTGGTCACGGCCCCGAACGTGACGCGACAGTCACATTCGGCGCCGAACGTGACGCTGCAGTCGCGCTGGGAGCCGGAAGTTAAGCTCGACCACCATGACGGTGTCGCGACTGCGCCCCTACGCGACCACGGTGTTCGCCGAAATGTCGGCGCTGGCCGCGCGGATCGGAGCGGTGAACCTCGGCCAGGGGTTCCCCGACGAGGACGGACCCCCGGCGATGCTGAAGGCCGCCCAGGAGGCCATCGCCGACGGTGTCAACCAATACCCACCGGGCATCGGCATCGCACCGCTGCGCCACGCCATCGCCGCCCAGCGGCAGCGCCGCTACGACATCGAATACGACCCCGACACCGAGGTGCTGGTGACGGTCGGGGCGACCGAGGCCATCGCCTCGGCGGTGATCGGCCTGGTCGAACCCGGCTCCGAGGTCCTACTCATCGAGCCGTTCTACGACTCCTACTCGCCGGTGGTGGCGATGGCCTCCTCGCAACGGGTGGCCGTCCCGCTGGTCCCCCATGGCCGCGGCTTCGCCCTGGACGCCGTCGCCCTGCGCCGGGCGGTGACGCCACGGACCCGCGCGCTGATCCTCAACTCCCCGCACAACCCGACCGGGACGGTGCTGAGTGCCGAGGAGTTGGCAGCCGTCGCCGAGGTCGCGATCGCGGCCGACCTGCTGGTGATCACCGATGAGGTCTACGAGCACCTGGTGTTCGACGGGCGGCAGCATGTCCCGCTGGCCGGATTCGACGGCATGGCCGAGCGGACCATCACCATCTCCAGCGCCGCCAAGATGTTCAACTGCACCGGCTGGAAGATTGGCTGGGCTTGCGGCCCAGCGCATCTCATCGCGGGGATGCGCGCCGCGAAACAGTATCTGAGCTATGTCGGCGGCGCCCCGTTCCAGCCGGCGGTGGCACTGGCGCTGGAAACCGAGGACGCGTGGGTGGCCGACCTGCGCGCCACTTTGCAGGCCAGACGCGATCGACTGGCCACCGGGCTGATCGACGTCGGATTCGAGGTGCACGACAGCGCCGGCACCTACTTCCTGTGCGCCGATCCGCGTCCGCTGGGTTACGACAACAGCAGCGCGTTCTGCGCGGCGCTCCCGGAAAAGGTTGGAGTCGCTGCGATCCCGATGTCGGCTTTCTGCGACCCGGCCGCAACGCAGGGCCCGGCCGATGTGTGGAACCACTTGGTGCGCTTCACCTTCTGCAAACGCGACGACACCCTCGACGAGGCGATCAAGCGACTCGCCACGCTGCGCCGCTAATTAGCCGGGCCGAAACCCTGTAGTCCAACCACCCGCGTGCGCAAACCTTCCAGAGCCGCATGAAGGATTTTCTTGCGGGCCCGGGCGACCCAGAACTCCGGTAGGGGCGCCCACGGCTCGACTGTGATAGTGAATCGCACCCGGGTCTGGTCGTCGCCCAGCCGGCTCAAGTTGTACTCACCGTGCTGGCCGTGTTGCTGCGCCGTCTTGTGGGCATCCCACACCATCCAGTCCGGACCCCAGTGGTACTCCAGCAATTCAGTGTCGTGGATGCCGGTCACCGAGATCGTGACCTTCACATGATGCGGTCGCCCGTCGGGGTGCTTGTCGACCACCTCGACCCGCTTGTGTACCGACGACCATGACGGTACCGCGTCCATATCGGCGAGCGCCTCCATGATGAGTTCCGGAGGCGCGTCAATGACGATTTCCGACGATGCTTGTACAGCCACCGCTTATAAGTTAACAACAGCGTCGGCGCCGGCGAAGGCTAAAACCGCAGACGGCGCGGACCATCAGGACTCGGGCGGACGATTTCCGTTCTTCACCAATTCGCACAATCCCGTTACCGCGGCGTCGAGAACACTCTCGGCTGCCCGCCGCACGATGAACGCAGGCATGGGCCGGCCGGGTTCGACGGTGATGTCGAAGCGCACCCGAGTCTGGTCGACCCCTTCGGGTTTGAGGGTGTATTCAACGTGTTGCCCGTGCTGCTGTGAGGTCCTTTTGGCGTCGTAGACAACCCAATCAGGTCCCCAGTGGTATTCCAGGACCTCTTTGTCGACCAGCCCGAGAACCTTGATGGTGGCGTTGACGTGGTGCGGCCGGCCGTCCGGATACCGATCAATCACTTCGATGTGTTTGTGCAGTGGCGACCACGATGACAGAACGCCGACGTCTGTCAGCGCTTCCATGACCACTTCTGGCGGCGCGTTGACGACAAATTCCCGTGATGCTTTTACGGCCACTGAGGATCAACTTAGCAACGGCGACCGCGGCGCGGACCGGTTCGCCTTAACCGATTTTCTACCAGTCGATTTCGTCGAGCGGTGTGGTCGCCGCCGGAGGCGGTGCGACGGGCCCGGCGGAGGTCCGCGAAAAGCGTGGCGCAGGTGCGGCCTGGTCGACGCCGTGGGCGGTGATGATCGTGGACCGCCCCCGCAGGTGGTCGTCCGCGGCCGCCTCGCTCCACGTCAGCACCGGGGTGACGCACGCATCGGTGCCGGCGAACGTCCGCGCCCATTCGTCACGGCTTCGGCTGGCGAATCGTTGGGTGAAGATCTCGCGCATGCGTGGGTAGGACGCTCGGTCATGCTGGGCGGGCACGTCGTCGGGTGACAGGCCAAGCCCATCGAGCAGGGCCGAGAAGAATTGCGGTTCGATCGCGCCGACGGCGACGTACCGCGCGTCGGCCGTTTCGTAGCAGCCGTAGAACGGGGCGCCACCGTCGAGCAGAAAGGATTCGCGTCGGTCCCGCAAGGCGCCAGTGGACTTCATGGTCCACATGATCTGGGCTAGCGAGCTGACCCCGTCGACCATCGCCGCGTCGATCACCTGCCCCGCGCCCGAACGTTCCCGTTCGTAGAGGGCGGCCGCGATGCCGATCACCACCAGCATCGAGCCGCCGCCGAAGTCGGCGACCAGGTTCAGCGGTGGCATCGGGGGCCGGTCGGCATACCCCAGCGCCGACAGTGCACCGGTCCGCGACAGGTAGTTGATGTCGTGACCGGCGGTCCGCGCCAGCGGCCCGTCCTGTCCCCAGCCGGTCATCCGAGCGTAGATCAGCCGCGGATTGACCGCCTCGCAGTCGTGCGGCCCGATGCCGAGTCGCTCGCAGGTTCCCGGCCGGAAGCAGTCCACCAGCACGTCGGCCTTCGCGGCCAGGTCCAGCAGCGTTTGCGGCTGCGCCTTGACGTCCAGGTCGACGATTCGCTTGCCGCGGTGCAGCAGATCGCGCGCCTCGGCCGGCATCGTGAGCCCGCCCGCCGGGCGGCGCACCCGCACCACGTCGGCTCCCAGATCGGCGAGCAGCATTCCCGCGTGCGGCCCCGGCCCGATGCCGCCGAGTTCGATGACCCGCACCCCGGCCAGCGGGCCCTCGCCGCTCACCGTGGCTATTTGCCCTTCTTCACCTGGAGCACCCGGTCGCGCAGCGCCTTCGTCGCCGAATCGATCGTTCCCTTCACCGCGCGCTTGAGCACAAAACCGGGCAGCGGCACATTCGGGTCCGCGAGAAGTTCGAACTGGACCAAAGTCTCGTTACCTTTCGGCACCAGGGTGTACTTCCCGTCCTGCGCCTTCTGCTGCGAAGAGCTGACCAGCTTCCAGCTCACCACGTTGTCACCCCACGTGTAGGCGACCACCTGTTCGTCGGTGATCCCGGCGACCTTGACCTTCATCTTCACTTGGCGGGGGCGCCCGTCGTCGCCGGTGTCGAGGATCTCCGCACTCTGATGCGGTTCCGACCATTCGGGCATCGCTTCGAAGTCGGCGATGACGTCCAGAATCTCCTCCGGACTGGCTTCGATGACGATGTCGCGGGATTCTTTGAGTGCCATGGCCCGCACGATACTGGCCGGGCGTCTCACCCGGAACAGATTCGGCCGAGCGTACCGTCGTGCCTGTGACTGATGCCGCGACCGAGCCCGCATACACCGTCGGTGACTACCTGTTGGACCGTCTCGCCGAGCTCGGCGTCTCGGAGATCTTCGGCGTTCCTGGCGATTACAACCTGGAATTCCTCGACCACATCGTCGCCCATCCCAGCATTCGCTGGGTCGGCAACGCCAACGAGCTGAACGCCGGCTACGCCGCGGACGGCTATGGGCGGTTACGCGGAATGTCGGCTTTGGTCACGACTTTCGGCGTCGGCGAGCTCTCCGCGGCCAACGCTGTCGCGGGCAGTTATGCCGAGCAGGTACCCGTCGTACACATCGTCGGCGGCCCGTCCAAGGACGCCCAAGGCACCCGCCGGGCGCTGCACCATTCACTCGGCGACGGGGACTTCGAGCGCTTCTTCCGGATCAGTCGCGAAATCACCTGCGCCCAAGCCAATCTCATGCCCGCGACGGCCCGCCGCGAGATCGATCGGGTGCTGTCCGAGGTACGTGAGCAGAAGCGCCCCGGGTACATCCTGCTGTCCATCGACGTGGCCCGCTTCCCCACCGAGCCGCCCGAGGCACCGTTGCCCCGCTACACCGGTGGCACCAGTCCCCGCGCCCTGGCGATGTTCGCCGAGGCCGCGGCCGGCCTCATCGGCGACCACCAGCTCACCGTGCTCGCCGACTTGCTGGTGCACCGGCTACATGCGATCAAAGAACTCGAGGCCTTGCTGGCGGCGGATGTGGTGCCGCACGCCACACTGATGTGGGGAAAAAGCCTGCTCGACGAGAGTTCGCCCAACTTCCTTGGTATCTACGCCGGGTCGGCAAGCGCTCCCGCGGTGCGCACCGCGATCGAAGAGGCGCCCGTGTTGGTCACCGCCGGCGTGGTGTTCACCGACATGGTCAGCGGATTCTTCAGCCAGCGCATCGACCCGGCCCGGACGATCGATGTCGGCCAGTATCAGAGCAGTGTGGCCGGAGAAGTCTTCGCGCCGTTGGAAATGGGTACCGCGCTCGAGGCGCTGACCACGATCCTGGTCCGCCGCGGAATCTCTTCGCCACCGGTGATGTCGCCGCCGGCCGAGCCCGTGCCGCAGTCCCCGCCGCGCGACCAGCCACTCACCCAGAAGATGTTGTGGGACCGCCTTTGTGTGGCCCTCACGCCCGGCAACGTAGTGCTGGCGGATCAGGGCACCTCGTTCTACGGCATGGCCGACCATCGGCTGCCGCACGGCGTGACCTTTATAGGCCAACCGCTTTGGGGCTCAATCGGTTACACGTTGCCGGCCGCGCTCGGGGCGGCGGTGGCACATCCGGACCGCAGAACGGTGTTACTCATCGGGGATGGCGCCGCGCAGTTGACCGTCCAAGAGCTGGGCATCTTTTCGCGGGAAGGCCTGTCCCCCGTCATCGTGGTGGTCAACAACGATGGCTACACCGTCGAACGGGCGATTCACGGCGAAACCGCGCCGTATAACGACATCGTCAATTGGCAGTGGACGGACGTTCCCAGCGCGCTGGGGGTCACCGACCACCTGGCGTTCCAGGTCCGGACCTACGGCGAACTCGACGACGCCCTGACCGCCGCCGCCGAGCACCGGGACCGCATGGTGTTCGTCGAGGTGATGTTGCCGCGACTCGAAATTCCCGACCTGCTAGTCGAACTCGTCCAGCCGGCATCCCCGGATGGCAGTCCGCGCCGCTGACGCACTAGTGCGAGTTCGGGCTTCGATCGGGGCTGGAAGAGCGCAGGAGGGCCTGCACCGTGCGCCGGCAGCGTCCGCAATCGGCTCCCGCACCGCACGCCTGGGCGACTTCCTTCGTGGTCGACGCCCCGCACTCGACGGCCTCGCACACCGTCTGAGTGGTCACTCCATTGCACAGGCACACGAACAACGGCGAATCCTCAGTCCGCCTCGATGCGCATCATGTCGAAGAACCGGCCGACGAACAATGGCGGGTAGGCACCCATGCCCGCCCCGGACATCCACTGCGCCGAGGCGTCGGGGTGGTCGATCCACTCCAGGGCGGTTTCTTCGTCGGGGAACTCCTGCAGGATCAGCACTTCGTGGTCGTCGTCGAAAGCCTGGAATACCCACGTCTTTCGGATGCCGGCGGTGGTGAATCTGTCGATGGCCGTGCTGACTTCGGAGGTCAGCAGGGACACGTCGTTGACGGAGGCGATGGCGGCCACCACGACGCCCGGCGCCGCCGGGGTTTTCGGTGGCTCCGCGATGAACCTGTCGACGATTTCCCCGGCGAAGACGGCGGGAATGTCTTCGACGCCGGCCTCGTCGAACCAATCGAAGAAGACCCGGGAGCGCAGCAGCTCCACGATCGGCTCACGGCTGTGCACGCCGATCATCACCAGTACCCGACCGTGGTCACGGGTTGAGGTGTAGACCAGCACGTGGTGCGCGCCGATATCGGCCAGGGCGGCCTTGTTCCGTTCCAGCAGCGGCCACACTCGGGTGGGATCGGGAACGCGATAGTCGGACGCGATCACCATCGAATGAATATCGCCGTTGTTCATCGGAGTTGGTCCTTCATCACTTTCCCCGTCGCGTTGAGTGGGAGTGAATTGAGGAACTCTACCGTGCGTGGCACCTTGAACCCGGCCATACGGTCACGACACCAGCCGATCAATTCGTCGGCACTGAGATCGCCGTTGGGCACCACGAACGCTTTTCCGACTTGGCCCATCCGTTCGTCGGGGACGCCGATGACGGCGGCCTGTGCCACGGCCGGATGGTTGAGCAGAAAGCCCTCGATCTCGGCCGGGTACGCGTTGAAGCCGCCGACGATGAACATGTCCTTCTTCCGGCCGACGATGCGCAGCCGCCCGGTCTGCGTGAAGTCCCCGAGGTCTCCGGTGTGCAGCCAGCCGTCACCGTCGATCGCTTCGGCGGTGGCCTCCGGTTCGTCGAGATACCCTCGCATGACTCCGTAGCCACGAACCAGCACCTCGCCGTCGTCGGCGATGCGCACCTCGACCCCCTCGCACGGCACGCCCGCGGTGGTGGCGACATCCTCGAAGGAATCGCCCGGCAGAGAAAGGGTGACGTTGCCGGCCTCGGTGAGCCCGTAACCGGTCATCAGCGTCTCAAACGGCAGTTCGTCGTGGATGCGACGCACCAATTCGACGGGGATGTCGGCGGCGCCGGTCACTCCCGCACGCAACGACGACAGTCTGGACTTGTCCGGCACCGTCAGCAACGAGTGATACAGCGTCGGCGGGCCGGGGAGCATCGTGATGCGTTCGCGCTCAATGAGATCTACCACCGCGTCGACGTCGAACACCGCGACGGGCAGCATCGTGGCACCGCGCAGGAAAGACGTGACCAAACCCGCCTTCAGCCCGAAGGTGTGGAAGTACGGGTTGATCTGCAAATAACGGTCACCCTCGCGCAAATCCGCAAGCGTCGCCCATTCCTCATACATGCGCAGCGTTTGACCGTGATTGAGCATCGCGCCCTTGGGGCGCCCGGTCGTGCCCGAGGTGAAGATGATGTCCGAGATGTCCGTACCGCTCACCGGCCGCTCGAATGGCGATCCACTGGACAGGAAGTCGGACTTGAGGTCGATGACCGGCACCCCGGCTGGCGCGGTGTAATCCTGGTCCAGGAAACCCTTTTGGACCAAGACGGCCTTCACCCTGCTGCGGACGATGATGTCGCCGGCTTCCTCGGTCTTGAACCGCGTGTTCACCGGGACGAGCACGCCGCCGGCGGTGAGCAACCCGAAGGCCGCGATGATCCACTCGGCCGAGTTGGGCGCCCAGACGGCGACCCGGTCGCCTTTTTCGACACCGAGGTCGGCGAATGCACCTGCGGCGCAACGGATTCGCTCGACCGCCTGCCCGAATGTCAAGCGCAGCGAACCGTCGACGATCGCTTCCGCGTCGCCGAAGCGGTCCGCTGCGCTCAGGACCATCTCGGGGATGGTCCGCCATGGTTGACTGGCCGGCTCTCCCCCGCAAGCGGGCGGTGCCCCCACCTCATGCACGCTTCGCGCCCTGCATCGTCACCGCCCGGGTTGCGCTCGGGTCACACCGTGACGAGCCGACCGAGGTTGCCACCCATGATCTTTGCCTGGTCTTCGACGGACAGGTGCGACAGCGCATTGACGTAGAACGTCGGCTCCGCCAGCCCTTCCGGGTGCGGCCAGTCCGAGCCGTACAGCACCTGGTCCACACCGACGAGGTTGACCAAATCGTCGATGCCGTCCTCGAAGAACGGACTCACGTGGATCCGGTTCTTGACCATCTCGACGGGGTCGCTCGGGAAGACCTCCGGGGCCTTCCGGAAGACCTCGGCCAGGCCGTCCAGTAACGGGGTCATCCACTTCGAACCCGCCTCGACGATCGCGACCTTCAGCTTCGGGTGGCGATACAGCGCGCCGTGAATCACCCAGGAGCCCACCGCGTCCTGGATCGGCCGCCACTCGTTGAGGATGCCCATCGCATTGGTCTGGAAGGGCAGCATCTCTTGTTCGGCGCCGTCCCACTCGGAGGTGTAGCGGGAGTAGCCGCTGTCGCTGGAGTGCATGCCGACCAGCAGGTCGTGCTCGACGACCCGCTCCCAGAACGGGTCGAATTCGGGCACCGCGAACGAACGCGGGCCACGGAAGCCGGGGACCGGCGCCGGACGGACCAGAATGCAACGCGCACCGCGCTTGACGGCCCACTCCAGTTCCTCGATCGCCTTCTCGACGATCGGCAGGGTGATGACGGGGGTGGTGAAGATCCTGTTCTGGTAGTTGAAGCCCCAGACCTCGTCGAGCCACTCGTTCAGCGCGTGGATCAGGACGTGGACGGCGACCGGGTCGTCGCGCAGCCGTTCCTCGAGCAGGCTGGCCAGCGTCGGGAACATCAGGGTGCGGTCCAGACCCAGCTCGTTCATCTTCTCCAGGCGCGGGCCGGGCTCGAAGAACGCGGGGATCGCGCGCATCGGCTCACCGAAGAGCTCGCGCTTGCTCTTGCCGTCCGGGTTGCCGTACTTGAAGTACTCCTCCCAGGCGCCCGGCCGGGCGACGACCTCGAAGGTCGGGTTGGGGATGTAGTTGCTGATGTGTCCGCGGATCGCGATCTTGGTGCGGCCGTTGATCTGCACGTACTGAACGAAGTCCTTGTACTCCTTGGGTAGGAACTTGGTCAGCGCCTCCGGCGGCTCGTACAGGTGGTTATCCGCGTCAAAGATCGGGAATGGGACGTCTTCCCGATGCGACAACTGGCCCATGAAATCCTCCTTCTTGATTTGTGAGAATACTATTCTCTATGCGAGCGTAATCGCAACGTGGCCCTCTGGATCCTGGTTTGACGTGGTCAGCACGCCACGGAGATCTTGTACGTGGCGGTGGCCGGTTCGCCGGGTTTGGCGGTCAGGTAGCCGTTGGCGGTGCCGCTGACGGTGAATTTGTCACCGGTCATGTTCATGCCGGCGTCCCCGTCGCCGCCCCGGGAGTACATGCCACTGAAGCCACCCAGGTTCTGGATGTGTACCGACTCGACCGTCGCGGGTTGCGCGCTTTCGTCGATGACGAGTTTGGCTCCGGCAAAGTCGCTGCCGATGTCGACCGTCCGGGTCCACTCCCGCTGACCGCACTTGACGACGTGAAAAGTGCGGTCGTTGCCGTTGACGGTCACCGATGCCGTGCTGGCGATCTGGCTCGGTGGCCGCGACGTGCACGCCCCGACCAAGACGCTAAGGACCGCGGCGGCGGCCACAACTCTGTTCCGCATCGAGCCACCTCTGTCCTCACCGACTGAAGTTCTTTGGCCTGTAGCGATGATGTTATTCTCGCGAAAAGAGAATGCCAATATCGTGTTCTTGTCGAGGAGCGAAACACACATGGTGGACCTGGAGATCGACGCCGGGTTGGCGGTGGTCACCATCGATCGCCCGCAGGCGCGCAACGCCATCGGTCTGGACACCATGGACCAGCTGGAGAAGGCGCTCGATGCGGCCGAAGGCGCTGTAGCGCTGGTGATCAAGGGCGCCGGAGATAAGGCTTTCGTCTCCGGTGGCGACCTCAAGGAATTGAGCGCGCTGCGGACCGAGGAGGACGCCGCGGCAATGGCCCGGCGGATGCGGTCCATCTGCGACCAGTTGGCGGACTTCCCCGCCCCGGTCATCGCCGCGCTCAACGGCCACGCGTTCGGCGGCGGAGCCGAAGTCGCTGTCGCTGCAGACATTCGGGTGGCCGCCGATGACATCAAGATCGCCTTCAACCAAGTGCAGCTGGAGATCATGCCTGCCTGGGGCGGAGCCGAGCGGCTGGCCGCGCTGGTCGGAAAGAGCAGGGCGCTGCTGTTGGCCGGCTCGGGAACGGCCCTTTCCGCGTTCGAGGCCGAACGCATCGGCCTGGTGGATCAGGTCGTGCCCCGCGACGTCTTCGATTCGCCCGACGAGGGCTGGCGAGCCATCGCAAGGTCGCTGACCCGCCGCCCGGCGACCGAGATAAAGCGTGTAATCCGCGGAGTTTCCTCTGAGGAGGCGATAGCATCCTTCGCACGGTTATGGGTTGCCGACCCGCACTGGCAGGCCGCAGAGCGGGTGATGAACCGCAACACCAAGCCGCGCCCGGCCGCCGGAGGAGCGTAATGACCACAACGAAGACAGTGATGGGTTTCGGCTGCATCCTGTCGTTGGCTGCTGTATTGGTAGCGGCGGGCCTGCTGGTGGGAAGCGGCCGGGCACATGCCGACCCGGTCATGCATCACGTCAGGTACACGGTCACCGCGCAGAATCCGATCTATACGTCCATCTACTACCTGGACCACCAGCCGGACAAATTTTCCGACTACAGCCACAACCCCTACTCGTTCACACCCCACGTCGACGTGGACCTCGCCCCTGGCAAGCCGTGGGGCTTCGATCTGGACATGTCGGACCCCGACCATTACGCGATGGTTGTGGCGAGCACGGGCACGGAGCCCGGCACGCCGGGGCTTCACTGCGATCTGGCGGTAGACGGGGCCGTCGTCGTATCCAAGGACGGTCCCAAAGGCGTGCTCTGCTCGCTGCGGAATTGGTGAACCACCCAGGTCTCCGGTACGCCCTCCATCGGCTGCGGTTCGCCCTCCAGGCGGCGCAGGTAGTTCTCCACCAACTCCAACGTTTCGGCATGTCCGGCGGACATGCCGATGGCCTGCTCGAGTACCAGGAAACGCGACAGACTGCTCATCAACACCGTCCACACCACTGGAGGGATGTCGATGTCTTGGCCTTCGTCTTGGATCCTGGACCCGTAGCGCTCCAGCGCGCTTGCCACCGCTTGGCGCTGTTCTTCGCGGAAACGCTCCGCGTAATAAGCGATTTCGGCCCGCATCTCCTTACGGTGATTGGCCAGCGCCATGAATTCCATGGAAATCCGCGTGAAGGCGGGGTTGGTACCGAATCGCCACAGCGCCCACAGCGGCTGCGGGAACTTCAGCATTTGCGCGTGCACTTCGAGCGCTTCTTCCGCCCGGCGCCGAAAGACTTCCAGGAACAGCTCTTCCATGGTGCGGAAGTAATAGTGCACCAGCTGGGGCTTGAGTCCGGCCTTGTTCGCGAGGCGGCGCGACGTGACCGCGGCGTAGCCCTCCTCGAGCATCAGCCGCTCGGCGGCATCGAGCAACAAGACGCGGTTTTTGGCGTCCGGCGCCCCGATTCTGCGGGCCGATGTCATGTCCCTGCTCCGTACTGTGTGCCATCCCGTGCCGACCACAGGGATCGTATCGTGGCGCGGCGTTGCAACCTTGACCCTGACATTACCGCCATGCTAAGCAGGTGCTCAGCACATTTTCGATCTCGAAATCGGGCGGCGGTACAGCTTGCCGCCGAATACCGCCGGTAAACCCAGCCCAGGGAGACGCAATCCGATGAGCACCTTCGACTCGATCGACTTCTTCACCGATCCGTCACTGGTCCCAGATCCGCACCCTTACTTCGACTACCTGCGCAGTCAAAGCCCGGTGCTGCGCCTGCCGCACTACGGGGTCATCGCCGTCACCGGCTACGACGAAGCCTGCGAGATCTACAAGGATCCGGATACGTTCTCCAACATCGTCGCCCTCGGTGGGCCCTTCCCCCCGCTACCTTTCGTGCCAGAGGGCGACGACATCAGCCCGCAGATCGATGCGCACCGAAGCTCTTTTCCGATGAACGAGCACATGGTCACCATGGATCCGCCGGAACACACCAAGGCCCGGTCGGTGCTCGCCAAGCTGCTGACCCCGAGCCGGCTGAAACAGAACGAGGAGTTCATGTGGCGCCTCGCCGACCGTCAGCTTGACGAGTTCCTCGGCCTCGGTGAGTGCGAGTTCATCGCCGAATACTCCAAGCCGTTCGCCACCTTGGTGATCGCCGACCTGCTCGGCGTGCCGGAATCCGACCACAAGGAGTTCCGTAAGGTCTTGGGCGCCGACCGCCCCGAGGCGCGGGTGGGCGCCCTCGACCACGAGTCGGTGGGCATCAACCCGCTGGAGTGGCTCGACGACAAGTTCTGTCATTACATCGAGGATCGTCGCCGCGAGCCACGCGGCGACGTGCTGACCTTCCTGGCGGAAGCGAAGTATCCGGACGGATCGACGCCGCCGGTGATCGAGGTCGTCCGCTCGGCGACCTTCCTCTTCGCCGCAGGACAGGAAACCACGGCGAAGCTGCTCAGCGCCGCCCTGCAAGTTCTCGGCGACCGCCCCGATATCCAGCAACAGGTGCGTGAGGACCGCAGCCTGATTCCCGGGTTCATCGAGGAATCGCTACGGATGGACAGCCCCGTCAAGAGTGACTCGCGGCTGGCCCGCAAGGCCACCACCGTCGGCGGTGTCGACATACCCGCGGGCACCGTGGTGATGATCCTGCCGGGCGCCGCCAACCGCGACCCGCGCCGGTTCGAGAACCCGCACGAATTCGACTTGCGCCGCAAGAACGTTCGCGAGCACATGGCGTTCGCCCGCGGCGTGCACTCGTGCCCCGGTGGTCCGCTTGCCCGCGTCGAGGGGCGTGTCTCGATCGAGCGGATCCTGGACCGGATGCCGCACATCGAGATCAACGAAGCCCATCACGGGCCGGCCGCCGATCGTCGTTACACCTATGAGCCGACGTACATCCTGCGGGGCCTGAGCGAGCTGCACCTGACTTTCACCACCGCGGACGCGATCGCGCCAGTCGCCTAGGAACTCGCCGCCGGGCGAGCGCTACCGGAGCTGCATCCCGATGAAATAGCTGCTCAGTAAGACGGCGGCGATCAGCACCACCCACGCGTCGGTGAGTCGGCAGAGCAGCACCGGGGCGTCTCGCACCTCCATGAACTCGCGAAAAATGATGCGCACCTTGATAAGTGCGATGACGATGACACTCGACGTCACTACCGCACTGGACTTCAGCAGTCCACCGGCGGAGTGATCTATCCACAGGTACGCCAGCGTCATCGCGGCCAGGATCACCCAGACGAACAGCAACCGCTTGTTGAATTTCACTCGCTCACCTCACCACGTAGAGCAGCGCAAAGATGAGCACCCACAGGAAATCCACGGTGTGCCAATAGGTTGCGCCGGTTTCGACGAGTTCCTGCGAGCGCCGCGCCGGACTCCAGAGTTGGTAGACGATGACGCCGAGGACGACGAAGCCGATCAGCAGGTGAACGAAGTGGATCCCGGTGAGGAAGAAGTAGTACATGAAGAAGTCGTTGCGGTCTACGCCATTTTCGGCTTGGGCCAACCGCGCCCACTCAAACACCTTGAAAAACAAGAACACTACGGCGAGTCCGGCCGTGATGAAGACATCCCGGAGAGCCGCGCGATAGGCGCCGGCGCGTGCCGACTGGACACACCGCGCGACCGACCATGAGCTGAGCAACAACACCAACGTGTTGAAGACTCCGACGCGCAGGTCGAGGTGTGCTTGCGAGTGCAGGAAAAGTTCGGGGTTGCGCCCCCGGGCGAACAGGTAGAAGGCGAAATACCCCGTAAAAACCAGGCTTTCGAACAATACGAAGGCCCACATGTCCGGCTGGCCGGGCACGGCCCTGACGCGTCCGCGTTTGTCGGCTAGGCCGGTCACTGTGCACCCGCCCTCTTCCGCGGCAAGGCCGGCAGCTCACCGGTTCCGAAGTCTTCGCGGCGGATCATCTGAAAAAGCATGACGATGAACGTGACTTGGTAAATGCCGAATACGACCATGTCCAGCCACCAGGCGATCTCGCCATCCCAGGCGAACACGCCCCGCCGGAAGATCCAGCAGGGCGCCACGACGACCTCGGTCAGCGCGTTGCACAGGTTGAGATAGCCGAACCATTTGGGAAACACGCGATTCTTGTCCAGCAGGATCGCCAACATCCAAATCAGCGAACCGATCAGGAACACTCCCATGGTCCCGTCAAAGGACAAGAAGGCGAAGTCGTAGAGCCAACCGATCACTCGGGGGTCGCGGTCCGGTCGCAGCGTGCCGACGATCAGCGCGATGTTGAGCAGCAGCATGCCGGGAACCGCGGCGAGCGAGTAGATGACGAGATACGAATAGCCAAACGCGCGGCTGACCGACATCCGGCGCATCGAGTACGCGATGAGGGCGTTGTTGACCGCGGTCATGCCGCTGATGGCGAAGATCACCCCGAAACCGACCGGTACGCCGAGGTCACGTTCGGCGAACCAATGGGCCTGCGTCGCGAGGTCCCACGTGGGCTCCGGCGGGGGCTGGACTTGCGCCACGATGAAGAACATCGGGAAGAAAAGGCTGTAGAACACCATGAGCACCGCCCACGCCAACCACAGCTCTCGCTTGGGGTCGCGCCTCAGGTGCCAACCGATGCGGTGATGCAGACGTCCTGAAGGGGGCGTCACCGGTGTGATAACCACGCTCACGCGGTGACCAATTCTTCTGGGCGGCCGCCGTTCTCGGCACGCTCGCGGTAAACGGCTTGCCCCAAGACCACGCCCATCACAATGATCCAGACGGCAATGGCGACGTTCTTCACCCAGAACGACAAGAAGCCGTCCCACGCCAGCGGGCCGGTCAACGAGACGCCGACGAATGATGCCGGCACCAGCGCGGCCGCGACGAGAAGATTGAAGTATGCCACCCAGCGGTGGAACACCGGACGAGACGGATCATCGAAATAGATTGCCAGGGCCAAGATTACGCATTGTCCGATGAAGAACGGGACCAGGATGGTGAATGTGATCCAGGCGAGATCGTTGAGCAGCTGAGTCAGTTCGGGGCTGCGCTCGGGGCGGAAGGCGGCCAGCAGCCAGCAGACGTCGGCGACGAGAAACAGCGTCGGACCGCCGGCCGCGCACCCGAGCATGGCGTAGGAGAAGATCGGCGTCCGGTGCGCCATGCGGCGGATCTGCAGCACGATCAGGGCCAGGATCGGCACGAGGCACACCCCGAACCAGTTGAACAGGATCATGCTGGAACGGATCAGCGGAATGTGCCCCGGATCGCGGTAGAAGGCGGCCACCTGGTCCGCGGGCATCCTGGGTGACATCGGCGGGTTGAATCCCGGGAACAGGAAAAAGGATGCGAGCCAAAGGATGAGCGCCGCGGGCAATGTCCAGAGCAGGATCAACTCGCCGTCGGTCCGCCGCGAGACGGTCCGCCCGGATCGGCTGCCGCCTGCATCGTTCCCGCCGACGTCGGACATCGGTACTCCTTCCCCGCTCGAATCGCCGCCGAAACTCGGCTAGAGAGCGAAGCTAGCCGATCGGCTAGCCAGGGTCAAGTCCGTCGTCTAGTCTCGGTGCGTGGGAACAGCACGTCAGCCCGTCACCGGTGAGCAGTTCTGGCTCATCGAGCACAGCCCGGCCCGGACTCGGGTACTGGACGCCGCGCTTGATCTGATCGCCACACACGGCGTCAGCGGTACGTCGCTGCAGATGATCGCCGACGCCGTCGGGATCACGAAAGCCGCTGTCTACCATCAATTCCGGACCAAAGAGCAGATCGTCATCGCCGTCACGGAGCGCGAGCTGGGCCGCCTCGAGCCGGCGCTCGAGGAGGCCGAAGCCTACGAAGACGGACCTCAGGCGCGCGATGCCTTATTGGTGCGCGTGGTCGAGATGGCCGTGCGTGACCGCCGGTTGGTGCGCACGCTGCAGTTCGACCCCGTCGTCGTCCGATTGCTGGCCGAGCACAAGCCGTTTCAACTTTTCATGGACCGTCTGTACCAGGTGCTGCTCAGCGATGCGGGCCTGGACGGGCGGATCGAAGCCGCCATGTTCTCCGGGGCGCTCAGTACCGCGGTCATGCACCCGCTGGTGGCCGACATCGACGACGACACTTTGCTCGACCGGGTCACCGACTTGAGCCGGCGCCTACTCGGCCTGCCTCGCACATCCGACGACTGACGCGGCTACGTGTCTGCGCGGACCCAGCTCGATATGCCGTCGTGGGCGATACAGATCAGGAACAGACCATCAGGCGCCTGTGCCACGTAGTTCAGATAGTTCTGACAGTCCGCGTTTTCCTCCTTGACCCCCGCCATCGGAGGTGAGCGGAACCATCGCGGTTGGTATCGCCTCGGCGAGCCGCAGAACATCAGCCGCCCGGGCTCCGAGGCGAAGGAAACGTATCCGTCGGCGACACCGAAGGCGTAGTAGGTGGTGTTGTCACACGGCGCGCCTAGAACCTGATGGGGCATGATGCCCGGCGTGCAGGCGGGGTAGTCGCAGACAGTCGGCCCGGCCGAGGCTGGCGGCGCCGCCAGCAGACCGGCGCCGAGCAACGCGGCAACCACAGCCACGATGGATCGCACCCGACTACTCTGCCACAACCGAAAAGAAAATTCTCCTAGTTGGAGAGGATCATCTTGACCAAACATGCTGGGGCGTCGGGCCACCCCGACCGGCTTCGCCCCGCTATCTGGCGGCCGAGCATTTCCGCATGTGGGAGGCGCATTTGGCGCTGCATGACGGCACCGTGGAGGCGAGACCGAAGTGATAAGCTCATTCTCCGTGCACGATCCGGAGGGGCCTGACGCCGACCATCGCGACGCGGCGAATAAGACTGATCCCGACGAACCGCAGTCGACTGCCGGCGCCGTGGCGCCCGCCTCGGAAGTCGACGCGGAAGACGAAGTTGCCAAGGCTGAAGCCCGCGCCGAGGTCGCTCTAGCCCGCCTTTTACGGCTGCGGGTGGCAGCCGAAACCGGGGGCACGGACGACGACGCCCGGGATGCCGAGCAGCGTGCCGCGAAGTGGACCCAGGCACGACGACTATTGCGGCGCCGTGGGCGACCACGGTGGCTCCGCCGCCCGGCGCGCAAAACAGTAGCCGCTGGCGTCGGTATCGTTCTCTTCTCCACTTCCCTCGGAGCCACCGGCTACATGCTGTGGCAGCACCACATCGCGGTGCATAATCGCCAACTCGCCGCGGAGTTCAGTGCAGCCGCCCGACAAGGGATCACGGCCTTCATGTCGATTGACCCCGCTCATGCCAAAGAGGATGTCCAGCGCACGATCGATGCCTCCACGGGCGACCAGAAGAACCAGCTGTCTGTGCTGTCGACCCTGATAGTCAATAAGGCGGAGGAAACGAAGGTCGGCACCAAGGTCACCGTCGAAGCCGTTGCCGTCCAGTCGTTGAGCGAGAATTCGGGAGTCGTGCTTGTGGCGGCGAAAACCGATCCGATTGGGCCGGATAACGCCAAACCGCCCCCGGCCTTGTTCCGGCTCAGCGTCAATATGGACCGCGACGGCGGCCAGCTCAAGATGTCGAAAGTTGATTTCCTGCGATGACTGTCGAACACGGCTCGTCGCTGGACGGCACCGAAAACACGACCGGCGACGCGGAGACTTCACCCGCCGACGACGGGACGCCGCCCACCAGCGAGGGACCGAGACGCTTGCGCCGGCTGGCGGCGATCCGGCGCCGGGCCCCCCGGTATCTGGCAAGGTGGCGTTCGATCGTCGCGACAACTTTGGTGATTGCCGCCGTGGGAGTCGCTGCCGGCGTGTACTTGATCCTCTACCGGCCGGATCAGCGGGTCGGTGACGCGGCGGCGCACCGGGCAATCCAGGCGGCGTCAGATGGTGCCGTGGCGGTGTTGTCGTATTCCTATGACCATCTAAACCGCGATTTCAACAACGCGAAATCACATCTGACTGGCGACTTTCTGGCCTATTACAACAAATTCACCGACGATGCCATCGCGCCGGTGGCCGAGAAGGGAAGACTGACGGCGACCGCCAAGGTCATCCGGGCCGCAGTCTCGGAAATGCATCCCGATTCGGCCGTCGTGCTGGTTTTCGTCGACCAGACCACGGCAAGCTTACAAAAGAAAGACCCCGAGACGACGCAGAGCAGCGTCCTGGTCACGCTGAAAAAAGTCAATGGTTCCTGGCTGATCGCGAAATTCGACCCGTCCGGGTGAGCGCAGCAGAAGTTGTCCTAACCGTTATCTGGCGGCCCGAAGCGGTGTAACGTCATCGCTCGAGAACGCCGCAACCGACGGCGAAAAGGTGCCATCGGCACTCTCGGATTACGCGCTTCGAGGAGCACCTGATGCGTTCAGTCAAGACACTCACCACCGCAACGCTGTTGGCTGCCACTGCATTCGGCGGTTTGATCACGGCATCCACAGCCCAGGCCATAACCAAGGAAGACGTGGCCATCAATGGGACTTTCCGCGCCACGTCCATTGGCGATTACGCCCAGAGAAATGACCAGTACTTCGGCGAGCCAACGGTCTATCAAGTATGGACCATCAGCTCGACCTGCGACTCGACCATAGAATGCCATGGCACGGTGACGAGCGACCAGGGATGGAGCGCGGCCCTATACATGAAAGACGGCGAGATGTGGAAGGTGAGACGCGAAGTGCCGAACTGGGAGCGGTGCCAGGACGGTACCGCGTTTGCCGGGCAGCAGCAGTTCTTTTTCTACCCGGTGAACGACAATGGTGGATTCCAAATCGGGTCGCGGGTTTTCGCGGGCAAGGACAAGACAGTCGGCCCGAGCGGTGCCTGCGGGCAAAACCAGTGGCTTGATATCACGATGCCGTTGCGCCTGGACCAGCTCTCCTGACCGGGCGGTCCTGGCTTCATTGCCCCCCTCGGGCCGCTTCGTCTCCCGGCGAATTCAGTTGGGAAGCATGTCCTTCCACGTCCTGGGTGCTTTCGGAGTAACGAGATCCGACTGCTGGTACAACTTTCCGTCCGGACCGACGTAACGACCGGTGCGCGGATCGTACTTCGCCACCACGACCGACGGCCCGAGCTTAGACGCTTTGGCCCCGAACGAGCTTGGCGCAGCCTGGGGTCCTCCGCCGCCAGCCGTGTCAGCCGGTGCGGGATCGGGAGGAGAGGGCGGGGCTGGAAGCGGGACCGGAAGCGGGGCTGGCGCCGCGGGCGGCGGGGGAAGATCTCCCGCCGCAGGAACGTCGAGTGGCGCTATGGGCGGAAGGTCCGCCGACATTCTCGACATCGGCGCCAGCGCGGGGGGTCCCGAAGACGGGACGGGGGGAACTGCGGCCCCGAGCGTGCCCGGCGGTGGATTTTCTCCCCGCGGCCCCACAGGAGCTCCGCGCGGCACCGCCCCCGGCGGTAACGGCGTACCCTCGACCGGGCCGAAGATCCTGTCATTGGTGGTGATTCGGTCATCGGGCGGGACACCCTGGGCCAGCAGATTCGGGTCCAGCGGATAGGGGCCGAGGGTGTGCTGTCGCATCGCTAGTGGCATGTACGGCTTGTCGCTGTTGCAGATTTCGACAGTCGGTGCGCGCTTGCCCGGGTGACCCATGCAGGGATAGTTGCGGGCACCGCGAACCGCGATCGGTGAATCCTGCGGGAGTTTGCAATACAACCCGTCCGGTGTGTCGATGTCGGTGAGGTCGTCTGGGGACCGCCAGGTATTGGGCGGCATGAAGCCGACCGTGCAAATCGGCGGATCGTCGACCGTGGCCGCGAAGTCGCCGTAAGCCCTACCGTCGGGATGGTTTTCGCCCGCAGCGGCCTGCTCGACAGCAACGCCCGACGGTAGCAGCACCAGTAGCTGCTCGATCGAAGGATGGTAGGTGACGCCGATCTGCCCGATGGTGGTGAGGTTGGCAAGCAGCACCGGCAGCGTCGGTTTGATTTGTTCGAGGAGCCGCGACGCCTCGTTCGCGGCGTCAGGGCCATTCTCCAAGATGGTGCGGAAGTGGGAATCGTTATCCACCAGCGTATCCGAGATGCCGGCGAAGCTGTGTGCCCACTTCCTGATCGAATCGGTGGTGCTCGCCTGGGTATCCAGCAGCGGCCCAGTGTCTTCGGTGAGGGCTCGGGTGCGATCGACGACGCCGTTGGCATCGCGGGACAAAGTCTTCGAGGAATCGATCAGCGACCCCAAGTCATAACCCGAACCGTTGAAGCCCTGGAAGGCCTCGTCGAGCAATTGGCCAAGTTTGGTCTTCGGGATGCTCTTGACCAAGGCATTGACTTGCTCGAGCATCGGGGCAACCGGCTGCGGAATCGTCGTGTCGCGCACGGCGATAACCGAGCCGTCGTGCAGATAGGGCGGCGAATCGGTTTTGGGCTGCAAGTCCACGTACTGTTCACCCACCGCGGAAACGCTTAGCACCTTCGCCGTCAGGTTCGCAGGGACCTTCGGCGAACTGCTAAGCGAGAGTGTGGCTTTCGCGCCGGTCGGCGTCAGATCCACCGAGGTGACCTTGCCTTGCTGAACCCCGCGGTAGGTCACGTTGGAAAACCGGTACAGGCCGCCAGTGGCCGGCAGCTCCAGCGTTACCGTCATCCGGCCGATGCCCAGCAGGGTCGGCGCTTGGATATAGAAGAGAACCATCGCGATTACGCCGATGATTCCGGCGATCGCGAAAACCGCCAGCTGGATGCGAACGAAGCGCGTCAGCATCTATCCACCCGCTCCCGTTCCAGGCGCCTCTGCGGGCGGCGGCGTTTGACCAAGTCCCGCGTCGGGCACCGGAGCCGCACCCGGCGGCGGACCGGGCAGAGGGGCCGCGCCCGGCGGCGGGCCGGGCAGCGGTCCGTAATTGCCGGGACCCGGTCCCGGTACCGCAGCCGGCGGCGGGCCGGGCAGCGGAGCCGCACCGGCCGGTGGTGGGGGCAGCGGCAAGGCGTTGGGATCGATCCACGGTGGCCTCAGCGGGTTATGCAAAGGATCGAGTGTGTAAGTCATGCGATACGGATCCCCGGGCACCGGTGGCACAGGCATATCCAGCTGCCCCCAGTGGGTTCCAAGCAACAAACCCTTCTTGAGCCGTGGAATCGTGAGGTCGAAGTCGAAATGCAGGTTGAAGAAGTCGCCTCGGACCGCGCGGTCGACGAAGTTCTGGGTGAACGGGAACACGAACGCCGCCGCGATGGCCGCGCCGAACTCCGGTCCGACGTCGGCGAGCGCTTTGATGGTCGGCTCCAGATTCTTGAGGTTCGTGACCAGGTCGGCCTGGGAGTCGTTGATCAGCCGGGTGGCGGTGTTGCTGAACACCCGAAGATGGTCCAGGGCGGCCGTCAGACGCGGCCGCTCCTTGATCAACACCTCGAGCGCCGGCGGTATCTTGCGCAGCGCGTCGGTGATTACGTCGCGTTGGTCGGCGAAGGTGGCCGACAGCCGATTCAGCGCCTGGATGGAGGCGACGATGTTGTCCCGCTGGTCGTCCAATGTCCCGACGAACGTGTCCAGGCGGGTAATCAGATCGCGCACCGCACCCTCGTGCCCGGACAGGGCGGCCGAGAAGTTGTGGATGACTTCGCCGATCTGTCCCAGTCCCCCGCCGTTGACGACCGCGCCAAGCGACGACAGCGTCTGCTCTGTCGATGGGTAGGCCGATGATCGGCTCAGCGGGATGGTGGCGCCCGGCTGCAGCCGTCCACCTCCCGATTGCCCGGGCGGCGTATTGAGCTCCACATGCATCGAGCCCAGCAGGCTGGTCTGACCGACGGTCGCTACTACATTGGCCGGGACCACCACATCGCGCTTGACCGAGATCTCGACGTCCGCGTGCCAGCCTTGCACCCGCATCGTGCCGACACTGCCGACGACGACGTCGTCGATCAGCACCGGCGAATTCGACTCCATCGTCCCGACATTCGGGAGCTCGACGTGGTAGATGTTGGCCCCGGGCCCACGTCCGACCGCGCCGGGCAGCGGTAGTGAATTCAGGCCGTGGAATGCGCATCCCGTCGTCATCAACATCGCGCAACAGCCGACGGTGAATATCCGCCTAGCGACCACCCGGGCGATCATTGTTGTGGCCCTCCGTCTGGCAGCAGCATGCCCGACACAGACGGCGCGGGTGGTGGTGGTGGCATCGGTGTCGACGGTGGCGGCGGCAGCGGCATCGCCGCGCCCGGTATCCGCTCCGGCGGCACCGCCCCCGGCGGTCCCACCGGATCGCCGGGCAGGCCGGTGTAGGCCGACACCGCGGGCGGCATCTCGGGTGGTCCGGGCTTCGGGCCCTCGCCGCCGGGCGCCAGGCGCGGCTCGGTGTAGAGAACCCGGCCCGGATCAACCGATTTGGCGATGATTATGTTGAGGGGAATCGGCGAGTTGTTCCAGCTCGTCTGCCGCAATCCGGGACCGAGGAACAGGGAGCACAGCTTGCCCGATTCGACCGCCGTGATGTTCTCGATGGCGCCGATTTGCGTGCAGCCCGGTGTGGACAGCAGAACCTGTCCGCCCCAGGTGGGGTTCGCCATATTCATCAGCCCGAACCCACCCACGATCGTTCCGGTGTCGGCGTTGTAGTCGTTGAAGAAGTTGCCGAACGCGTTCGGCGCCGCGTGCAGAATGTTTTCCAGGGCCATGTGGTGATCGACCAGGTTCTGCGTGACATCGGCCAACCGGGCGATCTGCTCGCTGGTCTGGTTGCGGGTTTCGGCGATGAATCGCCGCACCTCGCCGACCGCCGTGGACAGATCGGCCAGCGCCGCATCCAGGTCGGATTTGCTGTCGTTGACCACGCTGGTGAGCGTGGCCAGGCGGTCGTTGAACTGCACGAGTTGCACGTTGCTGTCGCGCAGCGCGGCGACGAAGGTCTGCAGGTTTTTGATGATGTCGACGATGTTGCCGCTACCGTTGGCGAGGATACGTCCCACGCCTGACAATTGCCCTAGCGTTTGACGCAGCTTGTCGCCGTTGCCCTCAAGCGCATTGGCGGCGCTGTCGATGAACCGGCCCACCGACGTGCCCGATACCCCACTCTTGGGTCCCAAATCCGTTGCCAGCCGCATCAACTGGGTTTTGACCTCGTCCCACTCGACCGGCACCGCGGTGCGTTCGACGGGTATCACTGCCCCGTCGTGCATGACCGGCCCACTATCGCGGTAGGCCGGTGAGAGCTGGACATAGCGGGCGGCCACCAGATTCGGGGCGACGATAACCGCTTTCGCGTCCGCAGGAATGGGCACGTCGTGGTCGACCTTGAGGACCATCTTGGCCTGAGTGCCCTGCGGCTGAATGGATTTGATGCTGCCGACTTTGACACCGGAAACCCGCACCTCGTCGTGGGGATAGATCGCGGTGGCGGTGGTGAAGTAGGCGGTGATCGTCCGTGGGCCGAAGAACGTGTTACGGATGACCACGGCTGCGCCGGCGACGATCAGCCCGACGAGCACAACCGCCGTCAGTACCGTCAGCCGCTTGCGCGGAATGCGCGAGATCGGGGAGGTCACTGTGATCCTCCGATCCGTCCGCCCAGGGTGCAACCGGGGCACTGTGGAATGGAGTTGTACGGCCAGGGGGTCAGTGCCCGAGGTACCGGCGATGGGAATCCGGGTCCCTTTGAAGTATCGAAGGTCCGGAATCCCCACAGGTAGTCGACCAGTTCCTGGAAGAGTTGGGGGATAAGGAAGTTCGGGGCAAAGGCCTGGTACGCGTACATACCGGAGATGGCCTCACCGACCGTGATTTGGAATTTGGCCAGACCCGGCAGCGCTTTGCCGATGTTGTCGCGGTTCTTCTCCAACACCCCGAGAACCCGATTCAGCCGCTCCAGCGTCGGTGCCAATGTGCTTTCGTTGTCGTGCACCAACGCCGTCAGTTGCTTGGCCACCACGGACGTGTTGGCCAGCAGGTCCACGATCTCTTGCCGGCGTGCGACCAGCACTTGCAGCAAGGAATCGGAGTTGAGGATGAGCTTGTTGACCTGCATGCTGCGTTCGGAGAGTATGCCGGTGACGTCGCCGGCACTCTTGAACAACTCGCCCAGGTTTTTGTTGCGACTGTTGAGGGTTCGCGATAACCGGGTGAGCGCGTCGAAGGCCGGCCCCATCTGAGGTGCGATCTGATCGAGCGTCGCAGCCAGCGTGTCCAACGACTGATTCAACGCCGTGGTGTTGGTGCCGGCCGT
Source organism: Mycobacterium sp. NGS58 (assembly GCF_059812385.1). NCBI lineage: Bacteria > Bacillati > Actinomycetota > Actinomycetes > Mycobacteriales > Mycobacteriaceae > Mycobacterium > Mycobacterium sp. NGS58. The sequence continues at coordinate 268,665 of NZ_JCALCO010000003.1, forward strand.
GTCCGACGTCAGGTCACTGACCGCCTCGGTCAACGAATAGGGCGAGGACGTGCGGGAGATGGGGATCAGAGCCATCGGATGCATCGTGCCGCTGCCGGCTGACTCCACTGTCAACATCCGCTCGCCCAGCAGCGTGCCGGTGCGGATGTGCGCGGAAGTCTCCGAGCCGAGCAGGATGTTGCCCTTCATCGCGAACGTCACCAGCGCATCGCCGTGGCGCAGCTTCACATCCGACACCGTGCCGACCTTCAGCCCCGACACAATTACGGGGTTGCCCGTCGCAAGGCCGCCGGCTTCGGTAAACAGCGCCTGGTACCTGACCATCGACGCCCATTGGGTGAACCGGTCGGGCGAGAGGCCCACCAGGATGACCATCACCGCCAGGACGACGCCGATCAGTCCTGCCTTGACGAGCCCAGCTCCGCGATACTTGAGCATTAGGGTTCCGAGCACCTTCCTGCTTCTGACCTAAAGATGTTGGCGCGCACGGTCTTACCCGAAAGATCTGTGCCGCGGAGCCCGAACTGGCAGATGTAGTACGGAATAGTGGAGCCGTTCACGCCGAGCCGGACCAGCTTGCGGTAGTTCTGTGGCGCCTTGCCGAGTGCGGCGTCGAGGCGGTCCCTGTCGCCATCGAGGATCGGCGCCAGCCGATTCAACTGCGCTATGGTGCCCGACAGCGGGGGTCGGGCCTCGGCCAGCAGGTCCGCCAGCGAGGCGGTTCCCTTGTCCAGGGCGTCAATGGCGGACCCGATCGTGTCGCGGTCATTTGACAGGCCGCTGACAAGCTGCTCGAGGCGATCGATCGCGCCGGAGAACTGTTTGCCGTCCTTCGAGACCGTGCCGATCACGATGTTGAGATTGTCGATCAGTTGCTGGACGGTTTGATCGTTGTCGGCCAACGCGTTCGAAAACGAAGTCGTCTTGGCGAACAGCGAGTCGAGGGTCCCCCCCTGGCCCTGGAAAACTTGCAACAGTCCTGAGGTCAGCGCGTTGACATCGCGCGGATTCAGGCCCTGGGTGACGGGTTTGAGTCCGCCGAGCAGCAGATCGAGGTCGAGCGCCGGCGCGGTGCGGTTGACCGGAATCTGACCGCCTGCCGGCAGATGCTTGGTCGAGCCCGGACCATCGACGAGTTCGAGGTAGCGATCGCCCACCAGGTTCAGGTAGCGGACGGCTGCCCTGGTGCCCTCGGTGAGGACGACGTTGCGGTCGGCGTCGAACTTCACCACGACCTTTTTGTCCGGCCGCAGCGAAACGCCGCTGACGGTGCCTACTCGGATCCCGGCGACCCGCACTGACTGCCCCGTCTTGAGCCGCGACACATCGTTGAACACCGCCGTATACCCGGTCGTCGCGCCGGTCCGGTACTGGCCGAAGATGAAGAACAGGAAGGCGGTCAGCATCGCCATCACGACCGCAAAGATCGCGAACTTGATCAGCGTGGCGCGCGTCCTCATCCGGGTTGTCCGATCTGGGCGGAGTTGCGGGGTGGACCGGCGATCGGCCCGTACAGCAGCTGTTTGAGCAGATCGGAGTTGAGCAGCAGCTGCGGATTTCCGTAGTTCACCGGGTCCGCGCCGATATCGGCAATCAATTGGGGTGGGCTCGTATTGAACGGCAGCGGCAGATTCACGCACTGCGGGCCGCCCGTCGCAGCGACCTTGGGCAGGTTCGTCGGATACCGATAACGTTCGGCGCCCCACGTGAGGCTCGCCGAGATGTTGATGCTCGGTTCCGACAACGGTGCCCCATGCGATAGCCGTACGAGGCCGGTGAAACTGCATGTGAGCGCAGGGTTGTACTCATTGAGCAGGTCGGTGGTCGGCACCAGCAGATGCAACACATTCGTCAGCGGTTGGCGGTTCGTCGACAAGACGTCGTTGCCGATGTCGGCCAAACCAATCGCGCTGATCAGCAACGCGTCCAGGTTGTGCTGTTCCTCGACAATCGTCTTGCTGATCCGGGTGGCATTGGCCGCGGTCTTCACCAGGTCCGGTGCCGCGTCGGCATAGGCGTTGGACACCGCGGGTAAGACCGTGAGGTCATGTTTCAATGCGGGAAGGCTTGGCTCCCACTTGGCCAGAAACGAATCCAGGTCGCTCAGGGACTGGCCGAGCTGTGGGCCCCGCCCGCTGAACGCTTGCGCCAGCGCACCCAGTGACTCGTTGAGCTTCGGCGGGTCGATGTGCGACAGCACCGACACCAATTGCTGGAACACCGTGTTGATTTCGACCATGACGTGCTGGCCCTGCAGCGTCTGGCCGGCGCGTAGCCGCTGCGCCGAGGGCTGGTCGGGCGGCACCAGCTCGACGGACTTCGCGCCGAAGACCGTCGATGAGGCGATGTTGACGAGCACGTTGCCGGGGATGAAGTGCATCTGCGACGGGTCCATCGCCAAGTGAATGGCCGCTTGGCCGTTGGGCAGCGACTCGATCGACGCGACCTTGCCCACTTGCACGCCGCGCAGCTTGACCTTGGCGTCCGGGTTCATCACCAGGCCGGCGCGTTGCGAGATCACAGTCACCGGCACGGTTTCGGTGAAGGAACCCTGAAACAGGCCTACCGCCACGGCGAAAATCAAGCAAATGATGAGGACGGTGGCCAGTCCGAGCAGGGGCGGCAGGTAGTTCCGTCCGGCCGGGGGCCGCGCATGGCCGGTGCGCGGGGGTCGGCCTGCGACCGCGCCGCGACCCGCCGGCACATTCTGAGTCATTTCGGTTCCACCTCCTTTGCTAACCGGACAGGTTGAAGTTGCCGTTCGTACCGTAGATAGAGAGCGAGACCAACAGCGTTACCGACACCACGACGATGAGCGAGGTGCGCACCGCGTTGCCGGTCGCGTTGCCGACACCGGCCGGCCCGCCCGAAGCGAAATAGCCGTAATACGTGTGGATCAGCAGGATGGTAAGCGCCATCAGGATGGCCTGCAGGAATGACCACAGCAAGTCGATCGGGTTCAGGAACGTGTTGAAGTAGTGCTGGTACAGACCCTGCGACTGACCGAGCAAGAACGTCGTGGTGAACTGGCTTGCGACAAACGACAGGATCACGGCGATGCTGTACAGCGGCGTGATCGCCATCATTCCCGCCAGGATCCTGGTGCTGACCAAATAGGCAACCGGGCGGATGGCCATGCTCTCCAACGCGTCGACTTCTTCGTTGATCCGCATGGCGCCCAACTGAGCGGTCACCCCGGCGCCGAAGGTGGCCGCCAGGCCGATCCCGGCGACCACCGGCGCCGCGATGCGCACGTTGATGAACGCCGATAGAAAGCCCGTCAGCGCCTCGATGCCGATGTTGCCCAGCGAGGTGTAACCCTGAATCGCCAGGGTGCCGCCCGCCGCCAGGGTCAGGAAGCCGACGATCACGACGGTTCCGCCGATCATCGCCAAAGTGCCCGCGCCCATGCTGATCTCGGCGATCAGTCGAACGACTTCGCGCGTGTAGTGCTTGGCCGCAAACGGCACCCCGGCGAGCGCCTTGCCGTAAAACAGGGTGTGGTCGCCGATCCGCCCCATCAGGGCGACCGGCCTCTCGAGTTGGCGGCTTAATCGCGGATATGTAGCCCTCAGCGCCATTGCAGCCCTACTTCGCCGTCATCTTGATGCCGATTGCGGTGACGAGCACGTTGACGACGAACAGGGACATGAACGCATACACCACGGTTTCGTTCACCGCGTTGCCGACGGCCTTGGCGCCCCCGCCGGTGATCGACAGGCCCCGATAGCAGGCGACCAAGCCGGCGATGAGGCCGAAAAGCGCGGCCTTGACGCACGAAATAATCACCTCGGGCACGCCGGTGAGCAAGGTGATACCCGCGGCGAACGCGCCGGGATTGACGTCTTGCACAAACACCGAAAAGACGTAGCCGCCAAGGACGCCGATGATGACGACGAGGCTATTGAGCAAGAAGGCCACCAGTCCGGAAGCCAGCATGCGCGGTGTGACCAATCGTTGCACCGGGTTGATGCCCAGCACTTCCATCGCGTCGATCTCTTCCCGAATCGTTCGCGCCCCCAAGTCCGCACACATTGCCGTAGCACCCGCTCCCGCCACGATCAAAACCGTGACCAGCGGGCCCAGCTGGGTGACCGCGCCGAACGCCGCGCCCGCACCGGACAGATCCGCGGCACCCAGTTCGCGCAGGAGGATGTTGAGCGTGAAGCTGACGAGGACGGTGAACGGGATAGCTACCAACAAGGTGGGAGCCAGCGACACCCGCGCGACGAACCAGGACTGCTCCAGAAACTCCCGCCACTGGAACGGCCGGCGGAACACGAACCTGACCGCGTCGGCCGACATCGAGAACAGGGCACCGACGGCCTGCATGGGCCCCGAGAGGTCCCATTTCAGTTTCAGCTGCGGTAGTCCCGCTGACCAGTGGTCGGCGCCCTTGGTCGTCATCGGCGTCAGACCCTTCCTCGTGTTACGAGACCGGTAGTCTTGTTCTGGCGCAACGCCTGCGGTAGATTCAGCAGAATTGACGGCTGTGAACGCGCGCTGACGAGGGCGAAATGCCTAGCGGGCAACCGCGTTCCGGCATCGATCGCCGATACGACAGCCGCGAACTCGCTCACGCCAAACCTCCGTCCCGTTGCGTGAGATCACGCCGCAAAACGAGGGACTCCGCGTCTTGGAGCGTCCGGCGATTATGACTCATGCCGCGTCCAGGCGGAGCGAAAAATGCATAACCGTTATCGCGCAGTTCGCGGTCGGTGCAGTGACGCAAGGCAACTGCGTCCCAACACAAGCGACGGTCTGCTCAACCATGTCAGAGCTGCTCCGGTCTTAGGTGACGGCGCCGGCCGTCTTGAGTTCGATGATGCGGTCCCAGTCGAGGCCGAGCTCCATCAGGATCTCGTCGGTCTGCTCAGCGAATCCGGGCGCCGGCCCGGTCTGTGGCGCTGCGACGTCGAACTGTACCGGGTTGGCCACCAGCTCGAGTTCGCCCGCCTTGACCATGTACTCGTTCGAGCGGATCTGCGCGTCGTCGGCCGCCTGCAGGGTGTCCTGGACGGGAGCCCACGGCCCGGAGAGAGTGGCGAAGCGCTCGCTCCACTCCGTCAGCGTGCGGGTGGCGATGGCCTTGCTCAGCAATTCCACTGCGGCGGCGGTGTTGGCAGCGATGTTCTCCACCGTGTCGAAGCGCGGGTCGTCTGCCAACTCCGGCAGCTCGACATGGCGGCACACGTCGGCCCAGAACTTGGTGGGCTGCATCATCACGAAGGAGATGTAGCGGCCGTCGGAAGTCGTGTACAGACCGACCAACGGGTTATTGGGCGCCCCGTGCACGCCTGGCGGCGGCGCCTCCAGTCGCTGGCCCAAATGCTTTGTCAGCGCGACGGTGTGTCCCATCGACCACAACCCGCTGCCCAACAGTGACACATCGACGACGGACGGTTCGCCGGTACGCTCGCGCTTGAGCAGCGCCGCTGCGATGCCACCGGCAAGGTTGGTACCCGAGATGGTGTCGCCGTACGCCGGTCCGGGCGGCGCGATCATGCCCGGCATGCCGGCGGGCGTGATGGTGGCGGCGGTGCCGGCCCGGCACCAGAAGGCGGTCATGTCGTAGCCGCCTTTGGTCGACTCCTCGCCGCGTGGGCCGAGCGCGCTCCCACGCGCGTAAACGATGTTCGGGTTGACCGCCCGGATGTGCTCGACGTCGATCCCGAACTTCTGCCGGTGATCGGGCAGGAAACTGGTCAGGAAGACATCGGCGCGACGGGCCAGCTCGTAGAGCACCTCCTTGCCCTCGGGTACCGACATGTCGAGTCCGATGCTGCGCTTGCCGCGGTTGGCATGCTCGATGTTGGGGTTCGGGTCGCCTTCGACGCGCAGCATCCCGGTCTGACGGAGCCCGCGCTGCGGATCACCGGTCACCGCGTGCTCGACCTTGACCACGTCGGCCCCCCATTCGGCAAGCACCGCACCCGCCGAAGGAACGAACCCGTACATGGCTACCTCGAGGACGCGGATGCCTTCGAGCGGCCTCATGCGCCGGCTACCTTCGCCAATACGGCTGGTGATGCGATGGCCGCTGCGGTCCCAGTGGCAGGCTCTGCCGTGTCCTGGGCAGGCATTACGTACCCCCTAGTGTGGTGGCGGTCACGATAATTTCATTCTCTTCCCCGGCGAATCTTACATTCGACTTTCGATAATTCAAGAAAGTCCCAGGAACCGTATCGAGGTGTTGACCAGGGCGAAAAACCGCTGCACCCTGTGGGCTTGGGCCTCTCCATGCAGGCAGGACGTGCTGTTGCGCGCGTGTTGCACGCCGCTCCGCGCGGAGAGTAAGGTTCTCATAATTGTAAGGGAGATTCTTTGTGACTGAAATGGCCCCCTTCGGAGCAAAGGCCTCAACATGAAGACTGCGGTAGTCACGGGCGGCGGATCTGGCATCGGCCTCGCCGTCGCGCAACGCCTGCGGGCCGACGGGTTGAATGTCGCCTCGATCGACCTGCGTCCGTCGGAGGCGGACCTCGCTTTCACCGCCGACGTCACGGACCGGTCGCAAGTGGATGCGGCACTCTCGGCCATCCGCGCCCAACTCGGGCCGGTGACGGTTCTGGTCAACGCCGCCGGGCTCGACGGGTTCAAGAAGTTCAACAACATCACCTTCGAGGACTGGCACCGGGTGATCGACGTCAACCTGAACGGCGTCTTCCACACCGTCCAGGCGGTACTGCCCGACATGGTCGAGGCGGGGTGGGGACGCATCGTCAACATCTCGTCGTCGAGCACGCATTCCGGCGCGCCCTACATGAGTCACTATGTGGCGGCCAAGTCGGCCGTCAACGGCCTGACGAAGTCGTTGGCACTCGAGTACGGGCCCAAGGGCATTACAGTCAACGCGGTGCCGCCGGGTTTCATCGACACCCCGATGCTGCGCGCGGCCGAAAAGAATGGATTCCTCGGCGACATCGAAGAAACCATCGCGCGGACCCCGGTACGCCGGATGGGCACGCCCGAGGACATCGCGGCGGCGTGCGCGTTTTTGGTGTCCGAGGAAGCCGGCTACATCACCGGTCAGATCTTGGGCGTCAACGGCGGTCGAAACACCTGAGCGGTGACGATCTACCAGTTGCGCGCGGCAACCAGTGTGAGAGGAGAAAGTCCGTGAAGGTCTCGGTGGATTCAGAACGGTGCCAGGGCCACACTCTGTGCGCGATGATCGCTCCGGAATCGTTTCAGCTCAGCGACATCGACGGCAGTTCGTCGGCGGTCGACGAAGTGGTGCCCGCCGACCGCGAAGACCAGGTGCGTGAGGCCGCCCAGTCCTGCCCGGAGCAGGCCATCATGATCACCGACGACTGAGCCGGCCCCGCCCATCACACACGAAACACATAGGGAGACTACAGCGTTGAGTGTCGACGATGTCGTCAATGACAGCGACCGTAAGAAGAACCGGTACCACTTCGACCGGCATTCCTCCGAGTATCGGTCGCAGTTCAAGACGATCACCGAAGAGATGCACGCAAAGTGCCCCATGGCTTGGACGGAAACCTACGGCGGCCACTGGGTCGCGGCCGGAAGCCACGAGGTCTTCGAGCTGGCGCGCTGCCCTGCCGTCTCCAACGATCACGACATCCACGGCGAACGACGCGGCTACAAAGGCATTTCGATCCCCACGGCCAGCCGGGTCAGCGCGGTGCGCGGCGGCATCTTGGAGATGGACGACCCCGAGCACCGCACGTACCGAACCGTGCTCAACCCGTATCTGTCACCGGCGGCGATCAAGCGCTGGGAACCCGTCATCGACGACGTGACTCGCGCCTGCCTCGACGAGAAGATCGAGAGTGGCCGCATCGACTTCGTCGACGACCTGGCCAATATCGTGCCCGCCGTCTTCACGCTGGCGATGCTGGGCATCCCGCTCCAGAAGTGGAACCTGTACAGCGAGCCGGTGCACGCCGCGGTGTACACGCCCGAGCACTCCCCCGATATCGAGCGCGTCACCGCGATGCACCGCGAGATGGGCCTCGACATGGTGAACAACATGCTGGAGGTCCGCGAGAACCCACGGCCGGGGATCATCAATGGCCTGCTGCAGATGCGCATTGACGGCGAGCCCGCTCCGGATCTGGAAATCCTGGGGAACCTGGGCCTGGTCATCGGCGGCGGCTTCGACACCACGACCGCCCTGACCGCCCATTCCCTGGAATGGCTTTCGGAGCACCCGGACCAACGACAGCTGCTCAGCGATGAGCGCAAAGCCCTGCTCGACCCGGCGACCGAAGAGTTCCTGCGCTTCTTCACCCCGGCGCCCGGGGATGGCAGGACCTTTGCCGACGACACCGAGCTCGACGGCACGCAGTTCAAAGAGGGTGAACGGCTGTGGATTTCGTGGGCGATGGCCAATCGTGACCCATCGGTGTTTCACGACCCGGACGAGATCATCCTCGACCGTAAGGGCAATCGGCACTTCAGCTTCGGGCTGGGGGTCCACCGGTGCATCGGGTCGAATGTGGCGCGCACCGTGTTCAAGTCGATGCTGACCGCGGTGCTGGACCGGATGCCCGACTACAAGTGCGACCCGGAGGGAACCGTCCACTACGAGACCATCGGTGTCATCCAGGGCATGCGTAAGCTACCGGCCACCTTCACGCCCGGGCGTAAGGTCGGAGCAGGCCTGGACGAAACGCTGGAAAAGCTGCAGCGCATCTGCGACGAGCAAGAGCTCGCCAGGCCGATCACGGAACGCAAAGAAGCGGCTGTCATTGACTGAGCAGCTCATAATTTTTGCGAGTAGGCCTGTTCAGTGTGACCGCGTCTTATATTGAGGCAACGCGCGTGTGCAGAGATGGGAGACGCATCCGTGAAGACTTTCGCAATGAGCCTTGCGCTTGCGATGGCCGCGCTGACTCTCACGCCAACCGCCCACGCGGACATGGTGCCTGGCAACTACCATCTGGACACGAACCGGGATCCCGGCCACTTCTGGATTTGGTCGATCAGCCCGTGCGTCCAGCCAACGCCAGGATGCGCGCAGGTGTACGCGACCCCGCAGCCCAACGGGCAAGCGACGGTCTACAGAGGCATAGCTCAGCTGGCCAACGGCCGCTACACCCTGGCCGTCGATGTGCCCGACGGTGTTCGCTGCGTGGTCCAGTTCTTTCCTTCGCACGACGTCTACTCGTGGGATGCGGTGACACTGGCGGGTCAGGTCGACTCGACGTTCGACACCGGCTGCGGAGGCGGCCCGGGGGGCACCAACAGTTACCCGTTTTCGCTCGTGCGATTCTAGCCGCGTGAAACGTACGGGAGTCGGTCGCTCATGAGGGCGACGGGGAGTCAGCACGATGCCTAAGGCGAAGAAGCCGCCACAAGACTCGGCCACCTCGAAAGCCGACGCAAAGGCTTTGCTCGAGGAAGCCGAGGCTGAGGCCGCGGAAGCCGAGGCGCTGGCGGCTGCGGCGCGCGCCCGCGCCCGCGCCGCCCGGCTCCGACGTGAAGCGCTCGCGGCTGCCGAGGCCGAGGCCGCCGCGGCCGCGCCTGAGGCCGAAGAAGCCCCGGACGCTGAGGAAGGATCTCCCGACGCCGACGATGGTGACACGGCCGAGGCGAAGATCGACGACGACGAAACCGACGAGGACATCGCCGAAACCTTCGATGCAAGCGACGCGGCCGAAGCGGAATCCGACGACGAAGTCTCCGACGACGTGGAACCGGAATCCAGGCCGGCCCGCTCTCGGCGACGCCTGCGGCTGCCCTCGTGGTCCGTGGCGTGGAAAGCAGCCGTAATCGCCCTCATCTGCGCCTTCGTCGCGGCCAGCGGATACATGGTGTGGCAAAGCCATGAAACCGACGAGCGCAAGCAGCGCGCCGCGAACTTCATCGCGGGAGCGAGACAAGGGGTCGTCAACCTGACGTCCATGGACTTCAACAAGGCCAAGGAGGACGTCCAGCGGGTGATCGACAGCTCGACCGGCCAGTTCCACGACGACTTCCAAGCGCGTGCAAAAGATTTCACGACCGTCGTCGAGCAGTCCAAAGTGGTCACCCAGGGAACCGTGAAAGCGGCGGCCGTGCAATCCATCAACGGGGATTTTGCGTTGGTTCTCGTCGCGGCGACATCGCACATCACCAACGCCGCTGGCGCCAAAGACGAACCACGCAATTGGCGGCTCAAGGTGACGGTCAAAAACGACGGCGGGCAATACAAGATGTCCAACGTGGAGTTCATTCCATGAGCGATGACACGCCCAGCATCGAGACCGCCGAAGGCTCTGCCGAACAAACTGAGCGCGGACCTAGTGAACCGCGCAAGCGTCGCACGGTAAAAGTCGTTCCCGTGATTCTTCTTGTGCTGCTGCTGCTTTCCGGTGGCGCGGCGACGTGGCTGTACTTCGAGCAATACCGGCCCGATAAACAGACCGACGCCGGCGTCGCGAGCGCGGTCGCCAACGCGGCGTCCGATGGGACGGTCGCGTTGCTGTCCTACTCGCCCGAATCTCTCGACAAAGACTTCGCCGCCGCGAAGTCTCACCTGTCCGGGGACTTCTTGTCGTACTACAACCAGTTCACCGAGCAGATCGTGGCTCCGGCGGCCAAACAGAAGTCACTGAAAACCAACGCTCGGGTGTTGGGGGCCGCGGTTCAGGAACTGCATCCGAATTCGGCCGTCGTGCTGGTGCTGGTCGACCAGAGCACCACGAGCAAGGACAACCCCGACCCTGCAATGGCTTCCAGCAGCGTGCTGGTGAGCTTGACCCGGGTCAACGGCACCTGGCTGATCACCAAATTCGATCCGGTCTAGGCTCAGCGAGCGTCTAGAGCGACGCCAACTCCCGCGGTGCCCGGCCGACCGTGAAATTACTCGCACGTTCGAAGCCGAGTGTGAAGCTGGCTTGACACTCGACGTCGGAACACTCCCTTACCGCCGAGGCCGTCCCAAGAATCCACCAAGAATTCGCCGAGGCCGCCGTTCGACCCTTTTCTCGTACAGCTGAGACGAGGAGTCGCCATGTCGCTACCGGGCATATCTCTGATCGACGGTTGGGCGCCGATCACGGCTCAACTCGTCACGCCGATCGCGCTGGGGCTCGCCGCCGGATGGCGCTCACGCCGTTGGCGCATGCTGTGGCTGCCCGCGGCCGCCGTCCTCGGGGTGATGACGGCGCTCGGGGCGCACTCCTTCGTCGCGGACGGCGCCAGCAAGTCGGCACCTGACGCGCTGTACGTGTGGATCGCGCTGGCCGGAATGGCCATGGCGGTGCTGATCGTAGGCTGGCGCGGTGCGAGGTGGTGGCGGCGGGGACTATCGATTCTGGCCGTGCCGCTGAGCCTGCTCTGCTCGCTGCTCGTGCTCAACCAGTGGGTCGGCTACCTCCAAACCGTGCAGGGCGCGTGGGATCAGTTCACCTCCGCTCCGCTGCCCAATCAAACGGATAAGGCCGCCGCGATCGCGTTGGCGGCGAAGGGCTCGATGCCGCCGCACGGCAGCTTGGTGCCTGTCGTGATTCCCGACGACGCATCGCATTTCAAGCATCGCGAGGAACTCGTCTACCTGCCGCCGGCATGGTTTGCCAGCTACCCGCCTCCGCAACTGCCGACGGTGATGATGATCGGCGGGATGGTCAACACGCCCGCCGATTGGGCGCGCGCAGGCGGCGCGGTCGACACCGCCGACGCCTTCGCGGCCGCGCACGGCGGCAACGCACCGGTGCTGGTATTCGTGGACCCCAGTGGCGCGCTCGACAACGACACCGAAGGCGTCAACGGTGTCCGCGGCAACGCCGCCGACCATCTGACCAAAGATGTTCTGCCCTACATGGTCTCGAACTTCGGGGTGAGCCCCGACCCGTCCCGTTGGGGCGTCGTCGGCTGGTCGATGGGGGGGACGACCGCGCTGGATCTGACCGTCATGCACCCCGACATGTTCAGCACCTTCGTCGACATCGAGGGCGACCTGACCCCCAACACCGGAACCAAGGAACAGACCATCGCCACTCTGTTCAACGGCGACGCCGACGCGTGGGCGAGATTCGACCCGACCACGGTGATCAATCGCCACGGCCGCTACACCGGAGTATCGGGTTGGTTCGCCATCGCGACGGGTGGTTCACCGCGTCGGGACATCACGACCGTCGACACCCCCACGATGGCCGTCGCCGGCCGCGCCGCCGCCGACCCGGGTAACCAGGTCGCGGCCGCTTCGTTCCTGTGCGGACTGGGCCGGGCGAACGGCATCGACTGCGCGGTGGTCGCTCAGGCCGGAAAGCACGACTGGCCGACCGCCGGCACGGTGTTTGCCACCTCGTTGCCGTGGTTGGCGGGCCAGCTGCACACGCCGGGCGTGAACCGGACCGCGTTGCCCAGCAACACGTCTCGGCAAGCGCTCTGACGCACTAGCCGCGCGGCAGGCCGAGCACCCTCTGCGCGATGATGTTGCGCTGGATCTCGGAGGTGCCGCCGGCGATGGTCCCCGAGAAGCTGCGGGCGTAGCGCTCGAACCAGCTGGCGAAGTAGTGGTCGAGGTTCATGTGCGCGTAGGGCCCCGTCAGTCCGGGGTGCATAAGCCCGTCGGATCCCGCCGACGTCAACGCCAACTCCATGCCGCGCAACTCCGCTTCGGAACCGAGCAGCTTGAGCACCGAGATCGCGGCCACGTCATCTTCGCCGCGCGCAGCGCGGGCCAGGGCCGCGGAACCCAACAAGCGCAGTGCCTGCCTGTCCATGATCGTGGTGGCGTACTGATCGCGCTCAACCTCGTTGCCGGGGTGGAAGTCGTCGATCATGTTCTCGAGGCGATCGGCGAAACCCAGCCACATCATGGTGCGTTCGTGCCCCAGCGATCCGTTGGCCACCCGCCAACCCTGGTCGAGCTCGCCGACCAGGTTTTCGGCCGGCACCCGCACGTCGGTGAAGAACACCTCGTTGAAATCCAGATCGTCGGCACCGCAGATCGACGGGAAGGGACGGCGCACCAGACCCGGGGTTTCGGTGGGGATGATGAGCGCGCTGATTCCCTTGTGCTTCGGCACATCTGGGTTGGTACGGACGAACGCCAACAAGACGTCGGCATCGTGGGCACCGGAGGTCCACACCTTCTGGCCATTGACCAGGAAGCACTCGCCTGCTGAATCAGATGTGCGCACCGCGCGAGTGCGTAACGACGCCAGGTCGGAACCCGCGCTGGGTTCGCTCATCCCGAGCGACGCGGTGATCTCGGCCCGCAAGATCGGCACCGCCCAGCGGCGCTTCTGCTCGTCGCTGCCGAACGACAACAGCGACGCCCCAACGATGTTCACGCCCTGCGGGTTGAAGCTGTGGTAGATCCGGCGGCGGCTCAGCTCCTCCAGGTATACGAACTGCTGAATGACCGTTGCGTTGCGTCCGCCGAACTCCGGTGGCTGGCTGGGCAGCAACCAGCCGTTGTCGAACAACAGCCGCTGCCAGTCGCGCGCCCACTGCGGCATGTGCGAGACCGACCGCGGTCGCTCGAGCGTTTCGCTTGCGGGAGGCAGGTTTTCGTCGAGGAACGCCGAGAACTCCGCGCGGAACTCCTCGACGTCGGAATCAAAAGTCAGCTGCACGGTATTCCTCCGCGATGCGCGCCCGGTGCTCCGCCGCGCCGCCGAGCATCAGCTCACCCGCTTTGGCTCGTTTCAGCGCGAACTGCAGGTCGTTCTCCCACGTGAATCCCATTGCGCCGTGCAGCTGTAGGCCGTGCCGGAACACCAGCGACTGACACTCCCCCGCCGATGCCTTGGCCATCGCGGCCGCCAACCGACGCCGGGGATCGTCGGCCGCGCTCGTCAGCGCGGCGAAATATGCCAGGGCCCTTGCTCGTTGGATCGCGACGTGCATGTCGGCGGCCTTGTGCTGGACGGCCTGGAACGAGCCGATCGCCACGCCGAACTGCTGTCGGCTTTTGACGTGCTCGAGCACCAGGTCCAGGATGCGTTGGCAGGCACCGACCATGGTGATCGCCATGCCGGTCAGCGCGAAATGGTGGGCGCGCTCGGCGTCGACCGTCAGCCGGTCGGTGTCGGACACCCGAACCTCCGCGAACGACAGGTCGGCGACGTGCAGGACCGGGTCGAACACCGCCGAGCGCCGGGCCGCCACTTGACCGGACTCGACGAGGAACACCCCCGCATCGGTTACCACCGCCAGCCGATCCGCGCGGTCACCGTCGAGCACATGGCGCGCCGTGCCGTCCAGCACCCAGCCCTCGGCGTCGCGGTGCGCCGCGATGCCGCCGTAGACCGCGGTGCCCGACTGATGTGGGTCGAACCGGTCGGCGGCCAGCGGTGCGAACTGGCTCATCGTCGCCAAGAACGGGGTGGGGTCGGTGGCGCGGCCGAGCTCTTCGAGCACAATCGCGAGCTCGACGGCGCTGTCCGCATCGCTGAGCTCGGTCCAGCCCTGGTCTACATACGATTTCCACAGCGGGCTCGGGTCGACGCCCTCTTCGGCCACGCTGCGCACCAGCGAGGGCGGGCACTGCTTCGCGACGGCATCGCGCACGGTGTCCTGCCACAGTCGCTGATCAGCATCGAACTCCAACAGCATCCGCGCCGCCTCCCGTCGTGACTGTCACGCGAGAATAACATTCTCGGTTGCGGAAGTAATAATCTCTGAATCGGCGTATGGCGTATCGATGCAGGCTATGCCCGCTAAGCGCCCGGTTGGCGGGCCGAAGGCTTCGAACGCCCCGCTAGCCGGGGGCTCGCGCACCATCGACGGCCCGCTGCCCGGGCAAACGCAGCACGGTGAAACGCCGGATTGTTCGGGCCGTTGACATCACTTCCCGGATGTCCGCGGTCGCTCCGGCCACTGCTTCTCCTTAATCTGGTGCGCCCAGAACCTGTGCCGGCGCTGCGCCTGTATCGCTAGTTGCTGCAAGGGAATTAGTCTGCAGCCAAGTGTCGGCGGCGCCCCCAACGCAGACGGGCCGCGAGGGGGCGGGCGCATTTGAATCACGACTGTAGACCCCGCGAAGCGTCACCGGTGCAAGACTGCGCCCAGGCAAGCGGACCGTCGACAGCTCACCCACGAGCCCGCGAGAGCAGCTGCCTTGACCTGAAGGAGGAAACATTGGATCGCGAAACCTACCGGCGGGGGCTCCAAATCCGCTCCGAGGTGCTGGGCGAGGAATACGTCAACCGCGCATTGGCCAACGCGGATGACTTCACCGGGCCCCTGCAGGATCTCGTCACCGAGTACTGCTGGGGTGCGGTGTGGGGCCGTGAGGAATTGCCACGTAAGACCCGCAGCATGCTCAACTTGGCGATGATCTCGGTGCTCAACCGGCCCAACGAATTGCGCACACATGTCAAGGCGGCGCTGACCAACGGTGTCACCCGCGAGGAAATTCGCGAGGTCTTTCTCCAGGTCGCCATCTACGCAGGTGTGCCGGCCGCCGTCGACAGCTTTCGGATCGCGAATGATGCTTTCGCCGAACTGGATCGGGACCGTGGCGATCGCTAGCGCGGCGGAGCCGGGTGCAGCGAATCGCCACCATTCAGATAAGGAGGGCGCCGTGCAGGTCGGATTCATCGGGCTGGGAAACATGGGCTTTCCCATGGCGTGCCGCCTGATTCAGGGAAAGCACGATATCGTCGCCTTCGATACGCGCAGCGAGGCCATCGACCGCCTGGTCGCCCTCGGGGCACGCCCGGCGTCATCGCCCACAGAGGTCGCCGATCGCGCCGCAACGGTGCTGGCCAGCCTGCCCACCCCGGGCGCCTCCCTTGAGGTGGCGACCGGTGCGGCGGGTGTGATCGAAGGCGCGCGGGTGCAGCGCTATCTCGATTTGTCCACTGTCGGTAGCCAAATGACGGTGCAGATCCACGACCTGCTGGCCCAGCGCAACATCGTGGCGATGGACAGCCCAGTCAGCGGTGGTGTCAGCGGGGCCGAGAACGGGAAGCTGGCGATTATGGTGTCCGGTCCGCGCGGCGAATTCGAAGCCGTGCGAACGCTGCTCGAAGCTTTGGGCCGGCCGGTGTATGTCGGCGACAAGCCCGGTTCGGCGCAGACGATGAAGCTGGCGAACAACATCTTGGCGGCGAACGTTTTGACCGCGACCGCGGAAGTCGTCGTGATGGGCGTCAAGGCCGGCCTCGACCCGGCGGTGATGATCGAGGTGCTCAACGCGGGATCAGGTGCGACTAGTGCAAGCCGCGACAAATTCCCCCGGGCGATCCTGCCGCGCACCTTCGACTATGGCTTCACGACCGGGCTGATGCTCAAAGACGTGCGTCTATACCTCGACGAAGCGAGGGCGCTTGGCGTGCCTGCCGAAGTCGCCGAGACGATCGGCCGCCTGTGGGAGGTGCTCGCCGACGCTGAGGGGCCCGACTCCGATTTCACGACGGTGATCAAACCGTTCGAGCGGGCGGCCGGCGTCACGGTAGGCGACGATCCAGAGTACCCGTAGGAGTGCGGAGAATGGTATTATCCGGAAAGAAGAACCGGACTTGTCCAAAGGCTCGCAAAACGCTCGCTACCAGCGATTATGAGTAAACGAAATGCTTACCGGAAACCCATTGATGGACCGCTTAATAAAATGTTAGATTGGCTATCATATGACCTCGCACGGTGGGCTCCGGCCGCCGGCGCCGAAGGGTGGCCCTCGTGATCACACACGCTGACGGAACCAGTACACCGTTGATCGACGCGAGCGTGCACATCTTCTTCCCGTCCAATAAGGCGCTGCGGAAGACCCTGCGCGAGCCGTTCAAGAGCCGCGGCTTCCCCGACTACGAGATGGACTGGTACGGCGCCCCCGGCGGTGAGTACGCGCCCAACACCGAGGGCCCCGACCGCCAGTACCCCGGTTCGGATCCGGATTTCGTTGCCAATGAACTGTTTTCGAAGCGCGGGGTCGATGTCGCGGTCCTGCATCCGATGGCGCGCGGCATCATGCCGGACCGGCACCTGGGCAGCGCGCTGCACGCCGCGCACAACGAGATGATGGTGTCGAACTGGCTGGAGTCGAGCCAGTTCGGTGAACGGTTCCGCGGCACCATCCGGGTCAACCCCGACGACATCCCGGGCGCGCTGCGTGAGATCGAGAGATGGCGGGCGCATCCGCGGGTGGTCCAGATCGGCGTGCCACTGCAATCCCGCGAGCTCTACGGAAAACCGCAGTTCTGGCCCATTTGGGAGGCTGCCGTCGACGCCGGGCTTCCCGTCGCCGCGCACATCGAGGTCGGGTCTGGCATCGCGTTTCCGCCGACCCCGAACGGGAACACCCGTACCTACGAGCAGTACGTCAGCTTCATGGCGCTGAACTACCTGTATCACCAGATGAACATGATCGCCGAGGGAGTTTTCGAGCGGTTCGACGGCCTCAAGTTCGTATGGGGCGATGGCGCCGCCGACTTCATCACGCCGTTCATCTGGCGTATGGACACGTTCGGCCGGCCGCACCTCGAGCAGACACCATGGGCCCCGCGGATTCCCAGCGACTACCTGCCCGGTCACGTGTATTTCGTTCAGGGCAGTCTCGATGGGCCCGGCGATGTCGAATTCGCCGGCGAATGGTTCGGCTTCACCGGCAAAGACGACATGGTGATGTTCGGCTCGAGCTATCCACACTGGCAGTGCGGTGATGTCACGAAGTTGCCCAGCGCGTTATCCGCCGAGCAGCGCGAGAAGCTGTGCTGGCGCAACGCGGCGCAGCTCTACGGCATAGACATTCCCGCCGAGGTGGGCGCACAGTAGAAATATCGCGAAGACTGAGGAGAACCAGATGACGTTGACCCATTCGCAGGAGCGGGTTCCCGCTACCGAGCGCATAGCCGTCCGCTGCGTCGACTCGGATGTTCACCCGGCCCCGAAGCGCGGCGAGCTGCTCCCGTACATCCCCGAGCCGTGGCGCAGCAAGTACTTCCTCACTCGCTCCGTCGGCGAGCAGATCTACTACGACGCGCCGGACTACGCGCACTCCTACGCGATGCGCGTGGACTCCTTCCCTCCCAATGGCGAGTTCCCCTGCAGCGACCCGGATTTGGCGTTCCGGCAGCTGATCATGGAGGCAGGCTCCGATATCGCGATCCTGGAGCCGGCGGCCTACCCGGCGCGCCTAACCGAAGCGCAGCATGCGATGTCTGCCGCGTTGAACGACTGGCAGGCCAATCACTGGCTGGACAGCCACAACAACTGGCACGAGCGGTGGCGCGGTTCGATCTGCATCGCGATCGAGGAACCGGAAGAGTCGGTGCGCGAGATCGAACGCTGGGCGGGACACCCCTTTATGGCGCAGATTCTGATCAAGGCCGAGCCACGCCCGTCGTGGGGCCACCCGAAGTACGACCCGATCTGGGCGGCCGCAGCCAAGCACGACATCACCGTGAGCTGCCACCTGTCGCGCAGCCAGTTCGATGAGCTGCCGATCCCACCGGTGGGCTTACCCAGCTACAACCACGACTTCATGGTGACCTACTCCCTGCTGGCGGCCAACCAGGTGATGAGCCTGATCTTCGACGGTGTCTTCGATCGGTTCCCCACGCTGCGGATCGTGTTCGTCGAGCACGCGTTCAGCTGGATCCTTCCGCTGATGTGGCGCATGGACGCGATCTATGACGCACGCAAGTCGTGGCTCGACATCAAGCGCAAGCCGTCCGAGTACGTCAAGGACCACATCAAGTTCACCACCCAGCCGCTGGACTATCCGGAAGACAAGACCCAACTGACCCGCGCGCTGGAATGGATGGAGTGCGAGAAGATTCTGCTCTTCTCCTCGGATTACCCGCACTGGACGTTCGACGACCCGCGCTGGTTGGTCAAGCACCTGCCCAAGTACGCCCGCGACGCGGTCATGTACAAGAACGGCATCGCGACCTATCACCTGCCCGAGACCGTTCCGGTCCTCGAGGGTCAGACTCGGGTGCTTTGAGTTGACAGAAGAAACCAAACGGCCCGAGCCACGTCTCGCCCAGGGCCGTGAGCACGTCGTCGCCACCGTAGACGAAATCCCGCCGGGCACACACAAACTGGTACCGATCGGGCGGCACGGCGTCGGCGTCTATAACGTCAACGGCACCTTCTACGCCATCGCGAACTACTGCCCCCACCAAGGCGGACCGCTGTGCTCGGGACGAGCGCGGGGGCGCACGATCGTCGACGAGACCGCGCCGGGCGACTCCGTCATGGTGCGCGACCTGGAGTACATCTACTGTCCCTGGCACCAATGGGGTTTCGAACTGGCGACCGGCACCACCGCGGTCAAGCCCGAATGGAGTATCCGCACCTACCCGGTGCGCGTCGTCGGCAACGACGTTTTGGTTCAGGCCTAGCAACAGGAGAATCGAGTGCCTGCTATCGAGATCAACGGGGGAAATGTCGTCTACGAAATCCTCGGTGACTCCGGCGATCTCATTGCCCTGACGCCGGGCGGCCGATTCAGCAAGGAGATCCCCGGCCTGCGTCCGCTGGCCGACGCCCTGGCCGCGGGCGGCTATCGGGTGCTGCTGTGGGACCGGCCCAACTGCGGCGCCTCCGACGTGCAATTCTACGGGCAGAGCGAGTCCCATATGCGCGCCGAAACGCTGCACAAGCTGGTGACCGGCCTGGGCTTCGAGCGATGCATTCTGGCCGGAGGATCCGGCGGGGCAAGGGATTCCATGCTGACCACGATGCTCTACCCCGAGATGGTCACCAAGCTCGTGGTGTGGAACATCGT
This sequence comes from Mycobacterium sp. NGS58, assembly GCF_059812385.1. Classification (NCBI taxonomy): domain Bacteria; kingdom Bacillati; phylum Actinomycetota; class Actinomycetes; order Mycobacteriales; family Mycobacteriaceae; genus Mycobacterium; species Mycobacterium sp. NGS58. Next base: position 288,304 of record NZ_JCALCO010000003.1, read on the forward strand.
CGGCGGTACCTACGGCACCTTCGTGCTGGGCGCCTTCTACATCATTCCCAGCATCCTCGCGGTGCGTGGCACCGGCATGGACGGCGTGGTGAAGGTCCCCGAATGGCGTGAGCGCATCGAGGAGAACCCGAACAACAAGCAACGGTTCCTCGACTTCGACAAAGACGAGTTCCTCAAGTTGATGCTGCGCTGGCTCAACGCCTTCGTCTCCAAACCGGGACAGACCATTCCGGGCGTCGAGGACGAGATGTTCGACCGGATCAAGGTTCCTACGTTGATCATTCGCGGTGGCGAGAACGACATGGATCACCCGAAGCGGACGTCGCTGGAAGTCAGCTGCCTGATCAAGGGATCGAAGCTCATCGATCCGCCCTGGCCCGAGGATGCCTGGGAGCGGGCATCCGAAGACCGCGCGGCCGGCCGGGTGCAGCATTTCAACATGTTCGACACCTGGGTGCAGGCGGCGCCCGCGATTATCGAATTCCTGGGCACGTAATGGCGCGAAACGGTGATCACCGAGTGTGGATGTGGACCTCACAATTGAGCGAAGCCTCCAGAGCCGTGTGCACACGGCTTTCCGGAATCCGTTCGAGGTCGGACTCTCGCAGCGTGACGTGCACGATGTCGAATCCGTCATCGCCGGGCGTGCGCTCGATGTCACCGGTCAGCCCGAACGCGGACAGCACCCCGTGCGCGTCGTCGTCGGTGCCCCGGCTGACAAAGGTGATCACACCCGGGACAGGCCCAGCGCTGAACACTTTGGCGCACAACTCGATCGCTGTCCTCTTGGCCGTGTCGCCATCTTCGGCCGCGATGAGCAGCTCAACCTCGCGGCGACTTGCCGGCAGGGACGCGAGGTCGTTCTCGACTACGCCGGCGCCGGCCTCGGCCGCAACCTCGAGGAGAGCCGCCATGCCATCACGTAGTTGCGCAGGCGTGAGCACGCTGTCCGGGTCGACGTTGACACGCACCACCGCAGTTCGCATGCGGGCAAGCCTAACTAAGGCGATGGTGGGCAAGCTGTGAACACCACCGAATCCACCAACGTCACCACCGCCAGCGCACCCGGGTGCACGCCACGGCTGTTGAGTGAACGGACCGGTCGGGAAGATCTGGCGGCCTATCGGAAGCTCGGCGGCTACCGCCCGCTTGCCGACCCCGACGAATTCCTAACCGAAATCGATTCCAGTGGGCTGGTCGGGCGCGGCGGTGCGGCGTTTCCGTTGGCGGTGAAGCTGCGGGCGGTGCGCGACAACGGACCCTTGATGGGTGTCCCCGTCGTCGTCGCGAATGGCGAAGAGGGAGAACCGGCTTCGGTCAAGGACCGCTGGCTGCTACGAAATCGCCCTCACCTGGTCTTGGACGGACTGCGACTCGCTGCGACGATCGTTGCCGCCGACCGCGCCTACATCTACGTGTCCGACCAGGAGTCGGCGCACAGCGTCGAAACCGCGCTCGGCGAGTTAAATCCCGACGCGCTCGGCGTCACGATCGACATGCTGACTGTGCAGCCGGGCTACGTGGCCGGTGAGGAGACCGCCGCGGTTCGTGCCATCAACGGCGGCCCGGCCAAGCCGACGGATAAGCCGCCGCGCCCCTTCGAGGCGGGAGTAGATGACCGGCCCACATTGGTGAGCAACGTCGAGACCTTGGCGAACCTGCCCTACCTGCAAAGTCACGGCTCTTCCGAATATCGGTCGCAAGGCACGACGCTATCGCCGGGCACCTTCCTGGCCACCATCACCGGAGGTGGTAAACCGCCGGTCCTTTACGAACTACCACACGGCTTAGCGTTCACCGAATTGCTTGCCGTGCACGGTGTTGCGGCTGACAATGTGCGCGGGGCGTTGATGGGTGGCTACTTCGCCGGTCTGCTCAACCGCTCTGTGTTGGAGACGACCCTGGACCACGAGACGATGCGTCGTGTCGGCAGCGGGCTGGGCTGCGGCGCGATCTCGGTCATCACCGACGACTGTCCCGTTGCGGTGGCGGCTTCGGTGCTCGCGTACTTCGACCGTGAAAATGCCGGGCAGTGCGGATCGTGTTTCAACGGGACGGCGGCGATGGCCGCGGCCGCCGGGGCGCTGCGCGACGGCGCTGCGACGACAGAAGACGTTGAACGGTTGCGCCGTTGGTCGGTGCTGCTGCGTGGACGCGGCGCGTGCGCGACGCTGGATGCGGCTACCAACGTCGCCGCCAGCCTGCTCGATCAGTTCCCCGACGAAGTCAGTGCGCATCTCGACGGCACGTGTTCGGACTGCGCGCGCGGTGCGTTCCGCGCGGACCGTCCCTACGAAGCGGAACCTGTGAGGCAAGCATGAAAATCCGTCTGGACCGCACCGTTTGCGACGGCTTCGGCATCTGCGCCAAACACGCACCGGGGTACTTCTCGCTGGATGATTGGGGATACGCATCCCTGATCGGGGACGGCACGGTGGCGGAGTCGGACCGCGACGCCGTCATGCGGGCGCTGCTCGACTGCCCCGTGCACGCCATTACCGAAATCGGTCAGCGCACCAACCGTGCTTCCCAGCCCCCGCTTGCCGACACCGAGGATCCGGCCGAACACCTCAAAACCGAAGAGAACGAGGCGGAGTGGGGATTCACCCGCTGAGCCGTCTCACAAACTGGGACACAGGGACGACAGGAACTCCCGAGTTCGCCGCCGCGATTCGGTCCGCTCGCGGATGTCCTTGCCCAGCGGCACGATTCGCACCGCGAGGTCGGTGACGCCCGCGTCGCGATACCGATTCAGCCGATCCAGGACCGCCGCCTCGTCGCCAACCGCCATGGTGTCGCCGACGTCTTGGGCATCGCCGTGCTGCAGCAGCCGCATGTAGTTCGGCGAGAAGTCCGCGTGACCGAGCACCTCGCTGGCGTAGCCGCGAGCATCCTCCGTCTCGTCGTTCGAGCAGAGTGCGACGGGAACCCCGGCGACGATCCGTGGCGCGGGACGACCGGCCCGGTCGGCCGCCGCAGTGATGCGCGGGACGACGTGGTCTCCAATCGCCCGCTCGTCCGCCATCCAGAGAATGGTGCCGCCGGACCGCTCGCCGGCTAATTGCAGCATTGTCGGGCCGAGCGCCGCCATCAAGACCGGCATCTCGAACCCGTCCGTGACATCGACCGGGGAATGGACGCAATAGTTTTCGTTGTCGACGTCGACGTTCCCCGGTCCGGCGAAGGCCGCGACGAGCACGTCGAGGTAGTCAGCCATCAAGCGGGCCGGGCGATCGTAGGGCAATCCCAGTTGAGAGTTGACGATCCAATGATGCGAGGGCCCGATGCCGAGCGTGAACCGTCCGCCGCACACGACCTGGGTGGTCAAAGCCTGTTGCGCCATGATCATCGGATGGCGAGTCTGAATGGGAACGACGGCCGTTCCAATCTCTATACGATCGGTGGCCTGCCCGATCAGGGCTACGGCGGTCATCGCGTCGAGGTAGCCCGGGACCTGGGGCATCCAAAACGCCGCGAAGCCATCGCTTTCGGCGGTGACTCCATCGTCTATCAACCCGGCAAACCGTTCGGCGCGCGAGCGCTCCTTGTCGGAACCAACCATCAGGCCGATGCGCACGCGACCCCTTCCCTATGGCACATACCGATCCCACTCGTACGGAACGACGGCGAAAAAGGGTGCGGCGAAGAGGGGTTCAATGTCCGACTCGGCCCAGCGGGCCTTGAGCACCGAGCGCAGCCGCTGCGCGGTGGCGATCGGGTCGTCATCGAGGAAGCAGTAGGTGATCGTCTGATCCTCTGGTGCACTGGCCAAGCCGGCGTCGACCCGAAGCGATAAGGCGGACCAGGCACCAGCGACGCCGTCAACCTCCAACAGCGGGTTCGGCGATGCGGATCCGCGCTCGACCAACACGAACGCGCCCCGGACGGGCAGCCAGGGCAGGACGTCCGACCCAAGCTTGGCGCGTGGCGCGGCCGCCTTGCGTTGCACCTCATACACGCCGCGCTCCACCGGCGGCAGCAGCGGGAGTTTGCGGCCGGCATTCCCCAAAGCCGTTGACAGCTCGTTGAAATCCTGCAGTCCCGTGGGGTCGGTGAAGAAGTACGTCATCACGTGGTCGACGGTGTCCAGAGGCCCGTCGTTGATCGCGCGGGCGGAGCGACAGGCCGGCGTGGACGCCAGGCGCAAGGATGCTCGCACCGCGGCCAGCCGGTGTTGCTCGGGCCGGTGGTCCAGGCTGTGCCAGCGCAGGTACTCGGCATCCTTGCCGTCGGGGTGGCGGGTCGCCATCGAGACGAACAGCGTGGTGATCTCACCACTGCCGGTCGAAAGGATCTCGGTGACCTCATCCGACGGCGTGCCGGGAAGATGCATGGACTTGGTCCTCACGCTCTCGTCGGATCACGCTGGGGCAGCTGAATTTCGGGGTGGCGGGCCGCGATCATCCGGCGAAATCCCTCTCGCCACGGCACCTTCGTGCGCCCGAGGACGTCGTGCATGTGCGTGACGTCGGGCCATAGCGGGGTGTGCGCCTGGTCTGTGTAATCGAAGATCGGCTCGACACCGACCAACTCACCCATGAACGCGCAATACTCTTCGGCGCTGACCGTCTCGCTACCGGCCCAGTTCACCACTACGGGTGGTGTTGCCGCGACTTCCAAGGCGCGGATTCCTAACTCCACGTAGTCGTCTTCATAGATGGGGTTGTAATTGTTCGGCTTGTCCGGATGCAATCGAATGGGCCTGCGCGCCAATATCGCATCGAGCCGATCCGCGGGTGCACCGCCGTGGGGGCCATACGTCGAACAGATCCGGATGATCGTGAGGGGCACCTGGTATTGCTTGGCGATCCAGGTGCACACCGCCTCGGCGGCAACTTTGGAGAAGCTGTAGTTCGCCCGCAACGGCGCCCCCGGCGGATCACTCTCGGTCAGCGGTCGGTGACCCTGGTAGGCATAGATCGAGCCGGTCGAGCAGAATACGAAACCCTTTGCGACGCGACAGTGATACAACAATTCGCCGGACGCCTGTGCGTTTGTTTCCACGCAATGCTGCCAGTCGCCGGCACCGGGATCCACGGCCGCGTGGAAAACATAGGTGAAATCGTCCGGGATAGCTGAGAAGTCGCAGACGCCGACGTCCAGTGCCATGGGTCTGATCCCGGCGTCCACGAGTTTTTGCCGGGCCGCGGGATCTTTCAGGCGAGCGGCGCCCCACACCTCGTTTCCCGCTGCCGCCAGCGCACGCGCGATTGGAAACGCGATCTTGCCGGTGGCCCCGGTGATCAAGATCTTCTCTGCGTCGAGCAACCAGCCCTCCGAATGTTAAGTACTTGATACCGCGGTTGCGAGCATAACTCCCCGCCGAACGGAAATGCCACGCCCGACCGGAATCGGCGTTGTGCCGTGCCCGAATGATTTTTCTGTGGTCGTGGCGGTATCGACGGAATAAGCTGAGACCACCCGACGTGGGGATGGCGCCAAGGGGAGGCCCATCATGAGGTCGTGTTTTAGTCGTCTGACCGCTGTCGTTGCGGTCGCCTTCGTGCCGATGGCGGTCACGGTGATCGCCACGCCGGGAATCAGCTCGGCGGAGTGCGATCCCAACATGTCGTGGAACTTGGCGACGTGGGAGTGCAAGCCGCTGCCGGCGATGCCGGACTGGTACACCACTCCTCCGGCGTACGCGCCGCCGTTTGCGGCGCAGGATGTGCCACCACCCCCTCCGCCGCGGCCGTGGTGGTCACCGAACGAACCGATGTGGAATGCCGGTTTTCACCAATGGGGTACCTATTTCACCGGCACCTGGGTGCCGTACTGACGGCTGGCATCGCACTCACGCGACACGCAGCACCAGCACGCCCCATATGCCATCTGGATCGCGCCTGCCTACAGTGATAACGTAATTCTCCAATTTGCATAATGGCCCTACCGGGCCGGCCGTGCGATCCCGGAGGTGACGTGTCAGCAGCACCGGGCCGCCCGCTGCCCCTGATCACGCAGGACAACGAATTCTTCTGGACCTCGGGCGCCGACGGGAAACTGCGGTTGCAGGAATGCAAGGCCTGTAAATCACTGATCCATCCGCCGGCGCCGGTATGTCGCTACTGCCGCTCACTCGATGTGGGCGTCCAAGCGGTGTCCGGGAGGGCGACGATCGCCGGATTCACCATCAACGAACGCTTCAGCCTGCCGGGGCTTGCGGCGCCGTACGTGATCGCCCAGGTGGCGGTTGCCGAGGACCCCCGCGTGCGGCTGACCACCAACATCGTGGACTGCGACTTCGGCGAGCTCGAACTCGGTCAACAGGTCGAGGTCGTCTTCGAGCAGGTCGAGGACGTCTGGTTTCCGCTTTTTCGGCCCATCCCTGACGCCGAGCCCGGTCAACTGCCGGTCGACGAGGTCGCGCCCGAGCGGTTCGGCGAACACGTCAGGCCGATGCTCACGACGGAAAAGTTCGAAGACAAGGTCGCGTTGACGGGGATCGGCATGTCACCGATCGGACGCCGATTGATGCAGGTACCGCTGGCGCTGACGGTGCAGGCGTGCGAAGCGGCCATCGCCGACGCCGGCCTGACCTACGCCGACATCGACGGCCTGTCCACCTACCCCGGCGCGATCAATGTGGCGGGAATGGGCGAGGGGGGCACCACCGCCCTCGAGGCCGCGTTGGGCATCCGGCCGACATGGCACAACGGCGCGATGGAAACGTTCGGCCCGGGTGGTTCCGTGATCGCCGCGATGCTGGCGGTCGCGGGTGGGCTGGCGCGGCACGTGCTGTGCTTCCGGACGGTGTGGGAAGCCACCCATGGCGAGCTCATGAGGCAGGGCAAGAACGCCCCGGCCCATGGATCAGCGGGCCGAATGTCGGGCTGGCAGATGCCATTCGGCGCGACGTCGGCGGCACACACCCTGGCGATGAACGCGCAGCGGCACTTTCACCGCTACGGCACCACCAAGGAAACGCTGGGCTGGATCGCGCTGAACCAGCGTGCAAACGCCGAACTCAACCCGACCGCCATCTACCGGTCACCGATGACCATGGACGACTACCTCCACGCGCGGCCCATCACCACGCCCTTCGGGCTCTACGACTGCGACGTGCCCTGCGATGGCGCGATCGCCGTCATCGTCTCGGCCGTCGACGCCGCCCGTGACCTGGCCAAGCCGCCCGTGTTGGTGGAAGCAGTGGGAACGCAGATCATCGAGCGAATCGACTGGGATCAAAGCACTCTCACGCACGAGCCGCAGGTGCTGGGCCAGGCGGCGCACGTGTGGACGCGTACCTCGCTAAGGCCGGCGGACGTCGACGTCGCCGAGTTGTATGACGGGTTCACCATGAACTGCCTGTCTTGGATCGAAGCGCTGGGATTCTGCGGAATCGGTGAGGCCAGGGATTTCCTGGACGGCGGCAAGAACATCGCGCGTGACGGGCAGCTGCCGCTCAACACGCACGGTGGTCAGCTTTCGCACGGCCGCACCCACGGCATGGGCCTGTTGCATGAGGCCGTCACACAGCTGCGTGGCGAGGCCGGTGACCGCCAAGTCGCAGACGCCCGCGTCGGCGCCGTCAGCAGCGGCGGACTGACTCCCAGCGGCGTGATCCTGCTGCGGACCGACACATGAGGCGAGCATGAGTACCGCTCCCCGGGCTCGGCTCGTCATCGTGGACGGTGTGCCGATGTCAGCGATCGTCGCCGAAGCTGACGATCCTAAAGCAGTCATCGTGGCGATCCACGGCGGCGGCACCACCGCCGTCTATTTCGACTGCCCTGGCCACCCGTCGTATTCGCTGTTAAGGACCGGTGCGGCAGCGGGATTCACCGTGGTGGCGATCGACCGGCCGGGCTATGGCGGCTCGGCGCCCTATCCCGAAGCGATGGTCTCAGGGGAACAGCGCGTCAACCTGGCTTACGGTGCTGTCGATCGTATCCTTGGCGAACGACCGCGTGGCGCAGGCATATTCGTGTGGGGCCATTCGGGCGGTTGCGAACTGACGATGCGGATGGCGGCCGATGAGCGCGGCGACAATCTGATCGGCATCGAGCTGGCGGGCACCGGCAGGCACTATCACCCCGCGGCCAAGGAGATCCTCAAAATGGCAACCCGCGAACGACGCCCGTCGGGCATGCGCGGGTTGCTGTGGAGCCCGGAGGAGCTGTACCCACCCGAGGTCCTCGGCGGCGCGACAGTATCACCGTCGGCGCCGTCGTATGAGGATCAAATGGTTTCGGATTGGGCACGCAAGACCTTTCCGACGTTGGCGCCCGCCGTGCGGGTGCCGGTGCATTTCAGCATCGCTGAACACGAAAAGGTCTGGCAGGCTGATGATTCGGCGGTCGAGGAAATCACCGCGATGTTCTCCGCCGCGCCGCGTTTCACCCTGCACAGGCAAGTCGGTTCGGGGCACAACATCAGCGTCGGGCACGCCGCCGCGGACTATCACGCGCAGGTTCTCTCGTTCGTCGACGAGTGCGTTGGCGCGCGTCGGTCGGAGGAAGAGGCTGCCGGATGAGAGTCGGATTCATCGGGCTGGGCAGTCAGGGCGGGCCCATGGCGCGTCGGATCGTTGAAGGCGGCTACCCCACCACGTTGTGGGCGCGCAGGCCAGAGGTTCTCGAGGCATTCGCCGACACCCCGGCCGAGATCGCAGACACTCCGGCCGAACTCGCCGCGGCCACCGACCTGGTCTGCCTCTGCGTGGTCGGCGACTCCGACATCGACGAACTCGCCGGCGACAACGGATTGTTGTCGGCGATGAAGCCCGGCAGCGTGATCGCCGTGCACAGCACGGTGCACCCCAAAACATGCCGAGATCTCGCGGCGAAGGCTGCCGCTCGGGGGGTTTCGGTCATCGATGCGCCGGTGAGCGGAGGGGGTGGGGCGGCGGCCGAGGGCCGTCTGCTGGTGATGGCGGGCGGTGACACCGACGTCGTCGAGCGGTGCCGTCCGGTCTTCGAAACCTATGCCGATCCCGTCGTTCACCTCGGCGAGTTGGGCTCGGGACAGACCACAAAGCTACTCAACAACTTGTTGTTCACCGCCAACCTGGCGACGGCGGCCACCGCCCTGTCACTGGCCGAGGCGCTGGGCGTCGACCCGGCCCGCCTCACCGAGGTGGTGTCGCGCAGCAGTGGCAACAGCTTCGCGCTCAACGCCCTCGGCGGTATCGGTGGACTCGATCGGCTGGCCGGTGTGGCAGGAGGTCTGCTGCGGAAGGATGTCCGGCTGGTGGTCGACCTTGCCGACGGCGCCGGGGCAAACGGCGGTGCCGTACTCGATGCGGCCGATGCGGCGCTGGCCCTGATGGATCATCCCCGATGAGAGTTGAAGAGGGTTTGAAATGCCAGCGTTTTGGTCTTTCCGGTTCGTCACGAAGGTATTACCGTTAGCGTTACAGTCAGGGACTCCGCTGTAAAGGTTTCAGCCCGACCTCGCCGCTGAGGAGGATGCAGTGACAAAACCGAAGGTCGTCTTCGATCCGTACTCCGAGGACTACTTCAACAATCCGTTCGACACCTATCGGCGGATGCGTGAGGAAACGCCACTGTATTACGACGAGAAGGAGGACTTTTACGCCCTGACCCGCCATGAAGACGTGGCGGCCGCGTTCAAGGACTTCGAGACGTACTCGTCGGCGCGCGGCTGCGACCTGGCGATGGTGCGCCGGGGCATCTCTCCCGAGCAGAAGTCGATCATCTTCATGGATCCGCCGGAGCACCGCCATATGCGCAGCCTGCTCAATAAGGCGTTCACTCCGCGGGCGATTCAATCTCAACGCGAGACGATCATCGAGGTGATCGACAAGTACCTGGGCGCCGTCGATTCGGACAACTTCGACGTCGTACAGGACTTCTCCGGGCCATTTCCGGTGGAGGTCATCACCCGGATGGCCGGCGTGCCGGAGGAATACCGCCAACAGGTTCGCCACTGGATCGACACGAGCCTTTCGCACGAACCGGGCCAGATAGAAATCAGCGAAGCCGGCATGCAGGCCAACATCGACACCGCGATGTACTACTTCAGCCTGGTGCAGGAGCGGCGTCAGGAACCGCAAGAAGACATGATCAGCCGGCTGATCGCGGCCGAGATCCCGGGCGAAAACGGCGAGCTCCGCAAGCTCGACGACATCGAGATCTGCGGATTCGCAACCCTTCTGGGAGGCGCGGGCGCCGAGACCGTCACCAAGCTGATGGGCAACGCGGCGGTCATCTTCGCCAACCACCCCGACCAGTGGCAGAAGCTGCAGGAGGACCGGGACAAGATTCCCGGCGCCGTCGAGGAGCTGCTGCGCTACGAGGGACCGGTGCAGTACAACGTCCGCTACACCCTCAAGGAGGCCCACGTCAGCGGCGGCGTGATCCCGGCGGGCAAACCCGTATTCCTCTGCGGCGCGGCGGCCAACCGCGACCCGGAGGCCTTCACCGACGCCGACATATTCGACATCGAGCGTGACCAGACCGAGGCGCAGCACCTCGGCCTCGGGTATGGCATTCACAGCTGCCTCGGCGCAGCGCTGGCCCGCCTGGAAAGCAGGATCGCGCTGGAAAAACTGCTCGACTTCATGCCGCGCTACGAAGTGGACTGGGCGGGCTGCAAACGGGTAAACATGCAAAACGTGGCGGGCTGGAAGAACGTGCCCGTCAAGGTGCTTCGGTAAGGGGCCGCGGTGACGAAGAAAATCGAAGTCGATTGGGGACTTTGCGAGAGCAACGGCGTCTGTATGGGAATCAACCCCGACATATTCGAGCTCGGCGACGACGACATGCTTACGGTCCACCAAGAAGAAGTCACTCCGGAGAACGAGGCGGACGTGCGCGAGGCCGTCCGTCAATGCCCACGGCAGGCCATCTCCATCGTCGGAGAGTAGCGGTCAGAATCCGGAGAGGATGACCGCGTTGCATTCGGCCGCGGCCTGCCGCAGTTTCGCCGCTTTCTGGTAGCCCTCGGACTCGTACCAGGCCCGAGCGGCATCGACCGACTCGAATTCCAGTACGACGGTCTGGTCGCCGTGCCAGTCGCCTTCGATGACCTTGGGTGCTGTGTCCACCGCAAGGATGGTGGCACCGCTCATCGCCGATCCGGCAGCTTGGGCGTACGCCTTCATGCCCTCCGGGTCTTTGATGGCCTCGGTGAGGATGACATAGCCCTTCGCCATACGAATCTCCCTACTCGCCGGTGTGTTTCGTTACTTCTCGCTGATCGCCTGTTCGGGACAGCATTGGATTGCCTCCTGAGCCGCCGCTTCCAATTCCGTGGGAACGTCGGAATCGATGGCCTCGGCGTAGCCGTCGTCGGTCAGGCTGAACACGTCGGGGCACAAAGTGAGACACATGCCGTGTCCGCGGCACTTCTGGTCGTCTACCCACACTTTCATGCCAGCGTGAACTCCAGGTGCAATTCGGTCAGGCCGCGCAGGATGTAGGTCGGAACATATTGGTAGCGGCGGTCATTCGCCGGTCCGTGGACGCTCTCGTCGATCCTGATGTCCGTCGTGCGGTCGAGCAACCGCTCGATCGCCACCCGGGTCTCAGCGCGGGCCAGCGGCGCGCCGGGGCAGCTGTGGATGCCTCGCCCGAACGAGATGTGCTGGCGCGCATTCTTGCGGGCCGGATCGAAGGTGGACGGGTCTTCGAACCGGCGCGGATCCCGGTTGGCGGCCGCCTGCACGATCATCACGGTGCTGCCCGCGGGCAGGTCGACCCCGCCGACATTGGCCGGCCTGCGGTTCATCCGGAAGTCGCCCTTGACGGGACTTTCGTAGCGCAGCGACTCTTCGATGAAGTTCGGAATCAGGCTGCGGTCCTTGCGTAACTGCGCCTGGATGTCGGGGCGCTCCCCCAATGTCTGCAGGGACGCACCCAGCAGCCGCACCGTGGTCTCCTGGCCCGCGGAGAAGACGTTGCTGGCGACCCGGGCAACGTCCTCGACCTCGGGGGTGGAACCGTCGGGGTACGCGGCGGTCGCCAGGCCGGTGAGCACGTCGTCGCGGGGCGCGCCGCGGCGGTCCCGGACATAGTCGGAAAACAGGCCGTAGAGAAATTCCAGGGGGCTATGGGCCAGGGATCCCTTGGTGCCCCCGACGCCGCCACCCGCGTGCTCGGCGATGCCCTTGACGAACTTGTCGCGATCCTCCAGCGGCACGCCCAGCAGGTCGGCGATGACCAAGAGCGTGAACGGGCTCGCGAAGCCCTTGATGAATTCGCCGTGCCCTGGCGCGAGAAAGTCGTCGAGCGCCTGGTCGGCCAGCACCCACATGGCGTCCTCGTTCTCCTTGAGGCGCTTGGGAGTGATCAGCCGCATCATCAGGGAACGGTGGTTGGTGTGGGTCGGCGGATCGAGCGTGGGCAGCTGGTCGCTGAAGGGCAGCTCATCGCGATGTTCCTCGATCAGCTCGCTGATGTCACCGTCTTGCAGACCCTCGAGGCTTACCGGGAAACCCGGGAACGGGCCGGTTACCGAGATGCACGACGACCACGTCTCGGCGTCGTTGAGCACAGCGCACGCCTCGTCCCAACCAGTGATCATGGTGACGCCGTGATGGCTTTCCCGGGTGACCGGGCAGCGCTCGCGCAGCGCCTCGTAAAAGGGGTACGGGTCCTCGATGAGCTCGGTGCCGCGGAAGAAGTCCAACTCGGAGGATTCGTTCGCCATCTCCTGCTCCTTGAATCTCGGCTAGTGAGAACGTGCCTCTCGCGGATGAATATTACATTTTCACACGGCACGGTAGGCGTCAACGACGGGACCCCCTTGCCCGACGGCAAGGCGCGTGAGGAATCGCGGGGGCTGCGCCGTTCCTGCAGCTCCGGCTAGCTGGCGGGAACCAGATCGGCGGCGACCGAAGGCCAAGCCAGCAGCCCGCTCCGGAAGGTCTCCACGTGACCGATTGACGCATGCGGCGCAGCCGCTGCCGTCAGGGCTTGAGCCTTGAACGTCTGCGCGGCCGTGCTCAGCTGGTGTTGCACCAGGCCGACGCTGTCGTCGAGTTCGGGTGGCCAGTTCTCTCCCCAGAGCGTGACCTCGGTGACGCCGTGGTCGAGGGCCTGCAGCACGCCTTGGCGCACCCGTTCGTCGCAGCCGAAAAGGTCCGCCGCCGCCGCCAGGGCCTGCGGCCGGGGACGTGATTGCACCGTCGCCAGCGCGTCTTCGAGGTCGAGTACCTGCGCGCCGATGATCTGCAGCGGCCGGTCGTCGGGATGGTCGGCGACCAGCACGGTGACATCCCAACCCGCCATCGAACGGTCGAAAATCCAACCGCCGGCGAACCTCACCACGTCGATGACGGTGGCGGCGACGACGTCCAGCCGGTACCTCATATCGCCTCGGGCTTCTTCGAAGGCGCGAAATCCCGCGCCAGGGTCTCGGCGTACTCCTTGAACGCCTCGGCTAGCGGGATCGAAGGATCGAGTAACCATGTGGTTTCCATTCCGTGGACGAAGGCGAGGATTTCTACTGCCTTGACGGCGGGGTCTATGTCGTCGCGGTACCGGCCGTCGGCCTGACCGCAACGGATGAGATCGGCGACGATATCGGTCGCGGCCCGGTACCTGGACAGCATGCGGTCGTGCAGCGGGGCCTCGGGAAGGATGTTCTCGACCAGCAGCACCGTGAACGTGCCCACCAGTTCGGGCGCCCGATGAATGCGGTCCGCGACCGCGGCGATCTGGTCGAACAGGTCGCCGGTCCGGTCGGCGTGGGTGTCGTCGTCGAGGTCGCGGGCATCGAGCACGGCGTGCAACAGCTGCTCTTTCGATTCGAAGTGATGCAGCAGCCCCGCGGGGGTGACGCCGGCCTCGCCGGCGATCTGGGCAAGTGTCGTGCTGCGCCACCCATTGCGGGTGAGCAGGCGTTGCGCGACGTCGAGGATCCGTTGCTTGCGGTCCTCGCCCTTGGCGAGAAGCGTGTCGTATCGCCGTGCGACGGGCACCGCAACCCCCTCAAACCACGCTGTATCGACCCGGGGAAAACTAACCTAGTGAACAAACAGTAGGTTAGTTTGCGGGCTGTGACAAGGGTCACGCGGTGCACAGTTTTTGTGTGCGGCAGGCCGCCGCTAGCTCACCAGCTCCACCAGTGTGGCGTTGGCGGTCCCGCCGCCCTCGCACATGGTTTGCAACCCGTAGCGGATGCCCTGGTCGCGCATGTGATGGGCCATGCGTGTCATCAGCACCGCTCCGGAGGCGCCCAGCGGATGTCCCAGCGCGATGGCGCCACCCAGCGGATTCGTCCGTGTCGGGTCCGCCCCGGTCTCCGCCAGCCACGCCAGCGGCACGGGGGCAAAAGCCTCATTGACCTCGAAGACGCCCACCTCGGACAGCGCGACGCCGGCCTTGCTCAGCACCTTCTCGGTCGCCGAAATGGGGCCGGTGAGCATCAACACGGGATCCGCTCCGGTGACCGCGCCGGCCAGGTACCGCACGATCGGGGTCAGGCCCAGCTCGACGGCCATCTCGGCGGTCGTCACCAGCAGCGCCGCGGCGCCATCGGAGATCTGTGAGGAGTTACCCGCGTGAATCACGCCGTCCTCGGCAAAGGCCGGCTTGAGCGTGCCCAGCTTCTCGACGGTGCTGCCGCGCCGCACGCCCTCGTCGGCGGTGAGCACGTTGTGGTCGGCTCCGTCGACGAACACCGGCACGATCTGCTCGGTGAATGCGCCGCCATCCTGGGCCGCGGCGGCCCGCTCGTGGGATTCGACGGAGAACTCGTCGAGCCGGGTGCGCGAGAATCCCCACTTCTTGGCGATCATCTCCGCCGACAGTCCCTGGTTGAAGGAGAAATCGTCATAGCGGGCAAGGACTTTCGGGCCATAGGGCATTCCGATTGCCCGGGCCGAACCGAGCGGAACGCGGCTCATGACCTCGACTCCGCCGGCCACGACGACATCCTGCTGGCCTGACATCACCGCCTGCACGGCGAAATCCAGCGCCTGCTGGCTGGACCCGCAGGCGCGATTGACGGTGGTCCCGGGAATCGTCTCCGGCCAACCGGCGGCCAGGACCGCGTAACGGCCGATGTTGCTGGACTGGTCGCCCACCTGGGACACACAGCCCCAGATCACGTCATCGATGATGTCTGGACCGATGCCGGTGCGTTCGATGAGCTCGGTCAGCACGACTGCGGACAGGTCGGCGGCATGCATGCCGGACAGCGCGCCGTTGCGCTTCCCCACCGGCGTACGCACGGCCTCGACGATGACTGTTTCGCGCATATCTTTGCCCAACCTCTCAATCGCCGAGCGTGCACTGGTTGCGAAAAAACCGCAAAAATCTCGCCGTCAGTGCACGTTCGATGACAAACAACTACCTAGTAGCTTTTCGGCAACTTCAGGACGTTGGCTCCCAGGAAGTTCAAGATCATCTCCTGGCTGACCGGCGCGATCTTCATCAGCCGGGCCTCGCGGAAGTACCGCGTGATGTGGTACTCCTCGGCGTAACCCATGCCGCCGTGGGTTTGCAGCGCCCGGTCCGCAGCGGCAAAGCCGGCATCGGCGCAGAGGTACTTGGCCGTATTGGCCTCGCGCCCACAGGGTTTGCCGTTGTCGTACAGCCAGGTGGCCTTGCGCAGCATCAGTTCGGCGGCATCGAGCCGGGCCAGTGAATCGGCGAGCGGAAACTGCAACCCCTGGTTCATTCCGATGGGCCGGCCGAAGACCTCGCGCTCGTTGCCGTACTTCACCGCCTTATCCAGCGCCACCCGGCCGATGCCGAGAGCCTCTGCCGCGATGAGCATCCGCTCCGGGTTGAGGCCGTCGAGAATGTACTGAAAGCCCTTGCCCTCCTCGCCGATTCGATCCTCGACCGGCACCTCGAGATTGTCGATGAACAACTCGTTGGAGCTGACCGCGTTGCGGCCCATCTTGCGGATCGGGCGGACGTCGACCCGGCTGCGGTCGAGGTCGGTGATGAACAGCGTCATCCCGTCGGTCTTCTTGGTGACCTCGTCGTAGCTTTGCGTCCGGGTGAGCAACAGGATCTTGTCGGACTCCATCGCCTTGGAGATCCAGACCTTGCGACCGTTGACGATGTAGCGGTCGCCGTCACGCTTGGCGAACGTGGTGATCCGCGAAGTGTCAAGCCCGGCACCGGGTTCGGTGACGCCGAAGCAGACGTGGACCTCGCCGGTCGCCACGGCGGGCAACGTTCGGGCTTTGAGTTCCTCGGAACCGTGCACCACGACCGGCTGCATGCCGAAGATGGACAGGTGGATCGAGCTGGCGGCGTTCATGGCGCCACCCGATTTGGCGACCTCCTCGAGCAGGATCGTCGCTTCGGTGATGCCGAGACCGTGGCCGCCGTATTCGGTGGGGATCGTCATTCCCAACCAGCCGCCATCGGCTATGGCGCGGTAGAACTCGGTCGGGAATTCGTGGGCCTGGTCTTTTTCCATCCAGTACTGGTCGTCGAATTTCCCCGCCAGCTCCGCCACCGACCGACGGATCAGTTCCTGGTCATCGGTCAGCTCAAAGTTCATTCCAGCGCCGGGCACCGCTCAGTCTCCTTCGATCGAAAGGCACCGGCTTTCAGTGCTGGCCCGCGCCGCCCGGCTTCGCCGCGCTTGCGACCGCCACGGGCGCACTTGCATTCCGGCGTGTGGCTTCTAGTCCTTGTTGCCGCTAAGTGCTTTCGCGTTGGCCGCGAAATCGGCAAAGGACGAGCCGCCTCGGCTGTCCTTATCGTGGCCCGCCGCCTTGATGGACACGTCGTGCCCCTCGGCGGCCTTGCGAAGCGCACCGACGGTGGCCTGTTCGCGTGAAATGTGCGTGAAGGGGTCGAACGAGTACCACCGCATGGCGTTCTCGTAGGTCATCTTATTGATCTCGTCGTCGGGAACGTTGTTGATGGACAACACATCCCAGAGCTCTTCCGGTGCGCCCGGCCACATCGAGTCGCTGTGCGGGTAGTCGGCCTCCCAGCAGATGTTGTCGATGCCGATCATGTTGCGCAGCGCCACACCGACCTTGTCGCTGATGAAGCAGGTCAGGAAGTGGTCGCGGAACACGTCGGACGGCAACTTGTCGCCGAAGTTCTGATGCGTCCAGGTGGAGTGCATTTCGTAGGTGCGGTCGGCGCGCTCCAGGAAGTAGGGGATCCACCCCGTGCCGCCCTCGGACAGGGCGATCTTGAGGTCGGGGTACTTCTTGATCGGTGCCGACCACAGCAGGTCCGCCGCGGCCTGCACGATGTTCATCGGCTGCAGCGTGATCATCACGTCCATCGGCGCATCGGGCGCGGTGATCGCCAGCCGGCCCGAGGACCCGATGTGGACGTTCATCACGGTGTTGGTGTCGCACAACGCTTCCCACAACGGGTTCCAGTACTCGTTGTGGAAGCTCGGGTAGCCCATCGCGGCCGGGTTTTCGGTGAAGGTCAGTGCGTGCACGCCCTTCTTGGCTACCCGGCGCACCTCGGCGGCGCACGCCTCGGCGTCCCAGATCACCGGGATCGCCATCGGGATGAATCGCGCCGGGTACGCCCCGCACCACTCGTCGATGTGCCAGTCGTTGTAGGCCTGCACCAGCGCGATGGAGAAGTCGTGGTCGTCGGTGACGAACAGCCGCCCGGCAAAGCCCGGGAACGACGGGAAGCAGATCGAAGCGAGGATGCCACCGGCGTTCATGTCTTTGACGCGTTCGTCGACGTTGTAACAACCCGGCCGGATCTCGTCGAGCCCCGTCGGCTCGATGCCGTACTCCTCCTTGGGCCGGCCCGCGACCGCGTTCAACGCCACGTTCGGGATGACCGTGTCGCGGAACTTCCACATGTCCGAGCCGTCGTCGTTGTGCACCAGTCGAGGTGCGTCGTCCTGGTACTTCTTCGACAGGTGGTTCTTGAACATGTCGGGTGGCTCGACGGTGTGGTCGTCGACGCTGATCAGCATCATGTCTTCTTTGTTCATGAGCTTCCCTTCCATCGGATCCATCGGATCGATTACAGCCTCGGCGAATCGCTGTCCCGTGCCAAGATCACTAAAATGAAAACTATCTTCTCGCCAGACGAGAATCAACATTCATACGCTGCTGCCGCCGTCCATAGCAGCCTGACCAGCGACCCAGTGATCGGGCGAATGTCCCACCGCCAAGCGGCGACGCAGTGAGGTAGACCCCCGCGTGACATCCCAGTTCGGCGCGCCGGCTCACGTCTTGGCCGTCTGGCCGACCCGAGTGAGCCGTGTGGCTCTGACCGGCGTCCGCTCGGCACGTCGGCATTGACCGGGCGCACGTTTCGTGCCAGTCTGTTAGTTGCAAATGAGAATCTAATTCTCTTTCACCGAGAGGACATTGCCGATGCGGTTGCAGCCGCTCCCCGCTGATCAGTGGGACGAGGCCACCCAGCAGGCACTCTCGGCGATGCGTGGAGCGGACACCAACAATGCGCTGTCCACGCTGGCTCACCACCCGGCGCTCGCCAAGGCGTTTCTTCGATTCAATGTCCACCTGTTGACGACGTCGACGCTGCCGCCCCGCATCCGCGAGCTGGCCATCCTGCGGGTGGCCCATCGACGCCAGTGCGCGTACGAGTGGTCACACCACGTCAGGATGGCCAAGGACCAGGGGATCACCGACGAACAGATCGCGGCGGTGCGGCGATTCGGCGATGGCAGCGCGGAGGACCTCGACGCCTTCGACCGCGCGGTGATCACCGGCGTGGATGAACTCGAAGAGAAGTCGGAGCTGTCCGACAGGACTTGGGCGGCGCTGGGCGAGTGCCTCAACGACCAGCAGCGCATGGATTTCGTCTTCACGGTCGGCTGCTACGCCCTGCTGGCCATGGCCTTCAACACTTTTGGCATCCAGCTCGAACACGCCGAACAGCACTGAATAAGAGGAGTAAGAACGTTGCCGCACTTCCCCAAGCCAGCCGCCGGCAGCTGGACAGAAAACTACCCCGACCTCGGGACCGCGCCGGTTGACTACACCGACTCGATCGACCCGGCGTTCTTCGAAGCCGAACGCGACGCGGTCTTCCGGAAGACCTGGCTGAACGTCGGCCGGGTCGAACGTCTCCCCCGCACCGGCAGCTACTTCACCCGAGAACTGCCGGCGGCCGGCAAGGGCACGTCGGTGATCATCACCAAGACCAAGGAAGGGTCGGTCAAGGCGTACCACAACGTCTGCCGTCACCGCGGAAACAAGTTGGTGTGGAACGACTTTCCCCACGAGGAGACCTCCGGCACCTGCCGGCAATTCACCTGCAAGTACCACGCTTGGCGCTACAGCCTCGACGGTGACCTGACCTTCGTCCAACAGGAAGAGGAGTTCTTCGACCTGGACAAAAGCAACTTCGGCCTGGCACCCGTCCGGTGCGAGGTGTGGGAGGGTTTCATCTTCATCAACTTCGACGACAACGCCGCGCCGCTGATCGACTACCTCGGGCCGCTGGCCAAGAGCATCGAGGGCTACCCGTTCGGCGAGATGACGGAGACCTACTCCTACCGGGCCGAGGTGGGCAGCAACTGGAAGCTGTTCATCGACGCGTTCGTCGAGTTCTACCACGCGCCGATCCTGCACCAGGGGCAGTACACCAAGGAAGAAGCCGCCAAGATCCAGAAGTTCGGCTACGAGGCGCTGCACTACGAGTTGGCCGGACCGCACAACCTGCAGTCGACCTGGGGCGGTCAGGCACCGCCGCCGGACATGTCCATGGTCAAACCGATGGACCAGGTGTTGCGCAGCGGTTTGTTCGGCCCGTGGGACAAGCCGGAGATCATCGAAAAGCTCGAGCTGCCACCGGGAGTCAACGTGAAGAGGGTGCCGCAGTGGGGCATCGACTCGTGGCTCTTTTACCCGAACTTCATGTTGCTGATCTGGGAGCCGGGCTGGTTCCTGACCTATCACTACTGGCCTACCGCTGTCGACAAGCACATCTTCGAGTCGACGCTGTATTTCGTTCCGCCGCGCAACGCGCGGGAACGGCTGGCCCAGGAGTTGGCCGCGGTGACGTTCAAGGAGTACGCGCTGCAGGACGCCAACACGCTGGAAGCGACTCAGACCATGATCGGCACCCGTGCGGTCAAGGAGTTCCTGCTCTGCGACCAGGAAGTGTTGATCCGTCATCTGCACAAGACGACCGCTGACTATGTGAAGGAGCACCAGCGCAATGGCGTTACCGTCTGAATTCGCGGCCCTGGAGCCCTATTTGGATTGGGATCTGGCCACCGAACCCGAGCGCTACGCCAAACGGCTGGCCTCGACGATGCCCGAGATGCAGGCCTTCTACGACGTGGCGTTTCCGAAGCTCAACGCTGTCATCGAATACGTCGACAAGTTCCCGCTGGACGAGCTGCCCGACGACGCAAAGACTTTGATGCACATGATGCAGTCACTGGTCATGGTGTCGTTCCCCATCGAGGCGTGGAAACAACCGCGCGTCCCCGACAGCGGCGCGGCGTGGGTTGAAGTAATACGGGAACCGGTGATCTAAGCGGTGCTGACGCTCAAGGCCGCAGGGCTGCTCGACGTCGACGCGGGTGAGATCCTTCGCCCGGGCATTCTGACGATCGAGGACGATCGGATCGTGGGCGTCGGGGATTCGGGCCCGACGGGCCCAGAAGACACTGTCATCGACCTCGGCGACCAGATTCTGCTGCCGGGCCTGATGGACATGGAGGTCAACCTCCTGATGGGCGGACGCGGCGAGACGCCGGGACTGTCCCAGGTGCAGGACGACCCGCCGACTCGGGTGCTGCGCGCGGTCGGCAACGCCAGGCGCACGCTGCGCGCCGGTTTCACCACCGTGCGCAACCTGGGCCTGTTCGTAAAGACCGGCGGCTACCTGCTCGACGTCGCCCTTGGCAAGGCCATCGACGCGGGGTGGATCGACGGGCCCCGCATCGTCCCGGCCGGCCACGCCATCACGCCCACCGGTGGACACTTGGACCCGACGATGTTCGCCGCGTTCATGCCGGGTGCGCTCGAGCTCACGGTCGAAGAGGGCATCGCCAACGGGGTCGACGAGATCCGCAAGGCGGTGCGCTACCAGATCAAGCACGGCGCCGAGCTGATCAAGGTGTGCGTTTCCGGCGGCGTCATGTCGTTGACCGGCGAGGCTGGGGCGCAACATTATTCGGACGAGGAATTGCGCGCGATCGTCGATGAGGCGCACCGGCGCGGGCTGCGCGTCGCCGCGCACACCCACGGAGCCGAAGCGGTCAAGCACGCGGTGGCGTGCGGGATCGACTGCATCGAACACGGCTTCCTGATGGACGACGAGGCCATCCAGATGCTGGTCGACAACGACCGGTTCCTGGTGACCACCCGCAGGCTCGCCCAGGCGATGGACGTCTCCCGTGCTCCGAAGGCATTGCAGGACAAGGCCGCCGAGATGTTTCCGAAGGCGGAAACATCGATCAAAGCCGCCTACGAGGCCGGGGTGAAGATCGCGGTCGGCACCGACGCTCCGGCCATCCCACACGGCAAGAACGCCGACGAGCTCGTCACGCTGGTGGAGTGGGGCATGCCGCCGCTGGCGGTGCTGAGAGCGGCGACCATCACCGCGGCCGAGCTCATCAACTCGACCGACCGAGGCCGCCTCGCGCCGGGACAGCTCGCCGATATCATCGCAGTACCCGGAAACCCGTTGGAAGACATCACCGTTACCCGAAACGTCAGCTTCGTCATGAAAGGCGGCAAGGTCTATGTCGACGCCCGATCAGTCTAAGAGCGGCCCAACCCGAACTGACGATCTCGTCGAGATTCAGCAGCTGCTGGGCCGCTACGCGGTCACCATCACCCAGGAGGACATCGAGGGACTCGTCGCCGTCTTCACGCCCGACGGTACCTACAGCGCCTTCGGCGAGACCTACAGCCTGAGCCGATTCCCGGAACTGGTGGCCGCGGCCCCAAAGGGCTTGTTTCTCACCGGAACCGCGGTGGTGGACCTGGACGGGGATGCGGCCAGCGGCACCCAGCCACTGTGCTTCATCGATCACGCCACCCACGACATGCGGATCGGCTACTACCGCGACACCTATGTGCGAACCACCGACGGGTGGCGGCTGAAGACCCGCGCCATGACGTTCATCCGCCGCAGCGGCGTGCACGATTCGGGACGGCCGCACGCCGTCGGGCGGCCCGCCGGTGACTCTGCGGCGCAGGCAGCGACTTAAAGGAGCCGACCAATCGAAGTGAATGTCGAGGAGTTCCGGGCCGACCTGCGCGCGTGGCTCGACGACAACGATCTGACCCCCGAGCCCGATCACTCGCTGCAGGGGCACATGCGGCAGTTCGCCCGGGTCAGCCGTGCGCTCTACGACGCCGATTGGATGCGGTTCGGCTGGCCGGTTGAGGTGGGTGGATTGGGCGGTCCCGCGGTGCTGCGCGCGATTGTCGGTGAAGAGGTGGTCGGCCGCCGCCTGGCCGAACCCGGGCCCTATTCGATGCTCGAGGTGCTGGCGCCCACCATGATCGACTACGCACCGGCCGAACTCGCAAAGGAAATGGTTCCGCGTCTGCTGAGCGGCGAAGAGCAATGGTGCCAAGGGTTTTCCGAGCCGGGCTCGGGCAGCGATCTGGCATCGCTGACGACACGGGCGGTCCAGGACGGCGACAACTGGGTCGTCAACGGGCAGAAGGTGTGGACCAGCTTCGCGCAGTTCTCCACCCGATGCGTCCTGCTTGCCCGCACCGCGCCCGGGCACGACGGAATCACCGCCTTCTTCGTCGATCTCGACACCCCGGGCATCACCATCCGCCCGCTGCGGACGATGCACGGCGTCGACGAGTTCTGCGAGGTGTACTACGACGACGCGGTGATTCCCGCCGCCCGGATGCTGGGCGAGCCCGGGGACGGCTGGCGGCTGGCCATGGACCTACTGCCCTATGAGCGTTCCGCCTGCTTCTGGCAGCGGATCGCCTACCTCTATTCGCGATTCGACGATCTGATCGCGACGGCGGCCGAAGCCGGCGAGCCCGACGAATCCGCGCTCGGGGGCGCCTATCTGGCCCTTCACACGTTGCGCTGCCGATCGCGCGCGACCCAGCACCGGATGCGCGACGGGGCCCGGCTGGGACCCGACACCTCCATCGACAAGGTACTGCTGGCCTCCGCGGAGCAGCGGCTCTACGACACGGTCCGCGACGTGTTGCCGGGCACGCTCGAACTCAAGGACACGCCGTGGCGTTCGGAATACCTGTACTCGCGCGCGGCGACGATCTACGGAGGCACGGCCGAGATCCAGCGCAATATCATCGCTCGCCGGCTGCTCGATCTCGGGAAGGAGTGAACGTGGCCCCCCCGGTAGACACCGAGTCAGACCCCGAATCGCTGCGCCTGCTTACGGAGTCGCTGCGGACGACGATGAGCGCCGCCTCGGGAGCCAAGCTCGATGCGGCGCTGACCGATTTGGGCTGGCGCGACATGCTCGACGAAATGCCCGCTATCGCAATCCCTCTGGTGTTCAGGTTGCTCGGCGAGACGGGCGCGCACGCGCCCGTGCTCAACGACGTTGTGCTGTGTGCGGCCGGCGACGCGCCCGGGGGCACGCTGCCGCTGCCGTTCGCCGGCGGCTCCTGGGTGCTGTGGGAACGCCGCCATCACCCCGGCTCGGGGATCGACGAGTTGCTGCCGATACATCCTGTCCCGCAGGAGGATCCCTTGCCGTCAGCCGCGCTGCATGCGGGTTGGCGAGCCGTAGGGTGGTGGCTGGTCGGCACCAGCCGCGCCATGCTGTCGCTGGCTCGCCGGCATGCCGTGGACCGGGTTCAATTCGGCCGCCACATCAGCTCGTTCCAAGCGATCCGGCACCGGCTGGCCGAGACACTCGTGGCGATCGAGGGCGCCGAGGCCACACTGCAAGCCGCGACGGAATGCGATGATGCGCAAGGCCTGGCTTCCCTGCTGGCCAAGGCCGCGGCCGGTCAGGCCGCGCTGACCTCCGCGCGCCACTGCCAGCAGGTACTCGGCGGAATCGGCTTCACCGCCGAGCATCCGCTGCACCACCACATCAAGCGGTCGCTGATTCTCGACGGGCTGCTGGGCAGCTCTCGAGAACTGACGCGTGTGGCGGGAAAAGCGTTGGTGGCGGCCGGTTCTGCACCGCGGCTCGCGCAGCTGTAACGTTGCCGCGCACGGCAATGGGCCGGCACCGCCATGGTGCCCGCGTAGACTCATCCCGAGACCAAGAGGATGGGACGTGATGAACCAGCCGGACGTGCCACAGAACCAGTTCGGCGTCGCCTCGCTATTGCTGGGCCTGGTCGGACTCGTCACTTGTTGGTTGCTGCTTGGAGTGCCGTTTGGCATCGCAGCGGTGGTGACGGGTGACATCGCCCGGCGGAGGGTTGCCCGCGGGGAGGCGAACAATCCCCGAACCGCCGTGGCCGGCATCGTTTTAGGGGCGATCGCAATAGTGGCTGGTCTCGTCGCCATCGGCTATTACGCCCAGCTGGACGCCCGGAAGCACTGACGCTCAGATCAATTGCGCGGCAGCCCGAGTATGCGTTCGGCGATGATGTTGCGCTGAATTTCCGAGGTACCGCCGGCGATGGTCGCCGCGAAGGTGCGGGTGTACCGGTCGAACCAGCTGCCATAGTGGCTATCCAGGTTGAGCGGCGCGACGGGAGCAGTAACCGCACGCAATGCCAATCCGTCGCCGTCCTTGGCGTTGAGGGCGTCCTCGCTGGCGCGTTGCATCGCCTCCGAGCCGAGCAGCTTGAGCATCGACTGGGCGGGGACGTCCTCTTCGCCACGGGCGGCCTTGGCCAGCGTCGCCGACCCCAGCAGCCGCATGGCGTAGACGTCCATCACCAGCGTCGCGTAGCGATCCCGCTGCACCGGACCCGCGGGGCCGGACTCGACCGTCAACGCGTGCAGCATGTCCGCGTAATCCAGCCATAGCATCGCGCGTTCGTGGCCGAGCGAACCGGTGGCGACTCGCCAGCCGGCGTTGAGCTCGCCCACCAAGTTCTCGGCCGGCACCCGTACGTCGGTGAAGAAGACCTCGTTGAAGTCGACGTCGTCGATGTCGCCTACCGAGGCGAACGGGCGGCGGACCACACCGGGGGTGTCGGTCGGAATCAGTAAAGCGCTGATGCCCTTGTGTTTTGGCGCGTCCGGGTCGGTGCGCACAAATGTCAGCAACACATCGGCGTGATGGGCTCCAGATGTCCACACCTTCTGCCCGTTGACGACGAAGTGGTCGCCTTCTGAATCAGACGAGCACACCGCGCGCGTCTTCAGCGAGGCGAGATCCGACCCCGCGCCGGGTTCGCTCATCCCCAGTGACGCGGTGATCTCGGCGCGCAGGATGGGCACCGCCCAGCGCTGCTTCTGTTGGGGCGTGCCGAATGACAGCAATGACGCCGCGATGATGCCCACACCCTGAGGATTGAAGCTTTGATAGATGCGCCGCCGCGAGAGCTCTTCGTGGTACACGTATTGCTGCAACAACGTGGCGTTGCGGCCGCCGAACTCCGGCGGGTTGCCGGGCTGCAGCCATCCGTTGTCGAACAGCAATCGCTGCCACCGGCGGGCCCACTCCGGGATATCCGAACTCGATTGCGGCCGCACGAACACCTCGGCCTCGGAAGGCAGATGCGTTTCGAGGAAGGCCACGAACTCGGCGCGGAACGCCTCCACGTCGGCGTCAAAGGTCAGCTGCACAACACTTCCCGGGGTGGTCCTGAGCAGGCCGCTCCATCGGTAGATCCGGGTTTCCGCCGACGACGCGGTGCGCTCTTGCGATTAAGCTTCCATACACACGTCTGAGAGAATAGTATTCTCGTCGTAAGAAAGTTACAATCTCCGACACGTGATCCGTGAGGGGGTCGAGCGCAGCGATGTCACGGCGTTCTCCGGTAGAGTCCAACCATGTTCTCCCCTCGCGGCAATCAACTGAGTCGGCCGTGACCAATCCAAGCGAAGAGCCGGCCTGGAAGCAGCGTGCCGTCGAGCGGTCCATCAAGACGGCGAAACTGCGCGCCGCGCAACGTGTTCAGCGCTTCCTGGACGCGGCCCAGGCCATCATCATCGAAAAGGGCAGCACGGACTTCACCGTGCAGGAGGTCGTGGACCGCTCCCGCCAGTCATTGCGCAGCTTCTACCTGCAGTTCGACGGCAAACACGAGTTGCTGCTGGCGCTCTTCGAGGATGCCCTGAGCCGATCGGCCGACCAGATCCGCGCGGCGACCGAGAGCCAATCCGATCCGTTGGAGCGGCTGCAGGTCGCCGTTCAGCTCCTGTACGAGGCATCGCGCCCGGACCCGACGGCCAAGCGCCCACTGTTCACCGATTTTGCCCCACGGTTGCTGGTGACGCATCCCGCCGAGGTCAAGGTCGCCCATGCCCCGCTGCTCGCGTTGCTGACAGAACTGATGGACGCGGCGCACGACGCCGGGAAGTTGCGCAACACCATCAATCCCAAACGGGTGGCCGCCATGACCATGCAGACCGTCATGTTCATCGCGCAATCGAGCGGCGGGCCGGACGACGCGACGATGCACCCCATTACCGCCGATGAGGTGTGGGACTTCTGCTCGCGTGGATTCGTCGCGTAGCGCATTCCCCGCACCTCACGTTGAGCAAATAGCGAACGGCGTTTGCCGGTGAGAATGAGATTCTCTAATATCTAGAATCACAAGTAGCCAAAACGGATTCGTCATTGACACCCGCGACGACCAAATGACAGAGTTCAAGGGCGGCAAGACCCGTGGCCCGGGTGAGGCGTGCCGAGCAGATCAAGTGGGGAGTTGAGGAAGCCATGACCGGACGTGTTGAGGGCAAGGTCGCTTTCGTCACCGGAGCGGCACGCGGTCAGGGCCGTGCACATGCGGTGCGGTTAGCCCAGGAGGGCGCCGACATCATCGCCGTCGATATCTGCAAGAAGATCGACACCGTGGATCTGATCGCCGCCTCCACGCCGGAGGATCTGGCCGAGACCGCAGACCTGGTGAAGGCGCAAAACCGTCGGATCTACACCGCCGAGGTCGATGTCCGGGACTACGACGCGCTCAAGTCGGCTGTCGACACCGGCGTCGAGCAGCTCGGCAAGCTCGACATCATCGTCGCCAACGCCGGCATCGGCAACGGCGGCCAGACGCTGGACAAGACCAGCGAGACCGACTGGACGGCTATGATCGACATCAACCTTGCGGGAGTGTGGAAGACCGTGAAAGCCGGTGTGCCGCATATCCTTGCGGGCGGCAACGGCGGCTCGATCATCCTCACCAGTTCGGTCGGTGGCCTCAAGGCCTACCCGCACACCGGCCACTACGTCGCCGCCAAGCACGGTGTGGTGGGCTTGATGCGCACCTTCGCCGTCGAGCTCGGTGCGCAGAACATCCGCGTCAACTCCGTGCACCCGACCAACGTCAACACCCCGCTGTTCATGAACGAGGGCACGATGAAGCTGTTCCGTCCCGATCTGGAGAACCCGGGTCCCGAGGACATGAAGGTCGTCGGCCAGTTGATGCACACCCTGCCTATCGGCTGGGTCGAGCCCGAGGACATTGCCAATGCGGTGCTGTTCCTGGCGTCCGACGAGGCGCGTTACATCACCGGCGTCACGCTACCCGTCGACGGCGGCAGCTGCCTGAAGTAGAAGTTAGAACGGGCTGCTGTTGGACTGCCACTCCGCCGATTCGGGTCGCGGCCCGTAACGGCGGATGTAGTCCTCGTGCATCCGTGCCTGTTTGCGGCGGGCGATCACGTCGACCAGGTTCGGGTCGAGCCCATGCACTGCCAGCCGGTGCCGGCGCCAGACCTTATTGAGGGCGAGGGTTATCAGCAGCGCCCAGATATACAGCGGCGCGGTCATCTCCGTGTGCACGTAGAGTGACGCCGGCAGCAGCCAGAACGGAGCAAGGACCAGCAGGGGCGGTATCGCCCACCTGATCATGTGCCGCCGAATGGCTCCCTCCCCGGCCAGATCGCGGGCTACCCAGGTGCGCATCGAGTCGGGCAGACGCCGGCCGTAGGAATAGCCGATCCGTTGCCAGAGATTGGGTTTCGCGTCGGTCATGGTGGCTCCTCGGGGTGTCATGATTCCAATGCGCCGGCCGTCAGGGCGGCGGCATTGATACGGGTGAGGACCCGATGTAGGTTCTCGAGTTCGGACAGCTCGACCCCAAGCCGTGCCACGACGGCGGGTGGAATCTCAAGTGCTCGCTCCCGCAAGGCGATTCCACGCTGCGTCAACATCACGTCGGTGCTGCGCTCGTCACCCGCATTCCTGGCGCGGGTGATCAATCCCTGCCCCTCCAGGCGCTTGAGCATGGGAGACAGCGTGGCCGAATCCAATTGCAACGCGGTGGCGATCTGCTTGACCGACAACGGGAACTGATCCGCCATGGGGGTCTTTCGGTGATCCCACAGTGCCAGCATCACCAGATATTGCGGATGGGTCAGGCCGAGCGGCTCTAGCAGCGGCCGATACACCGCCAAGACCGCCCGGTTGGTCGTCGCCAGCGCGTAACACACCTGGTGCTCAAGGGCTAGCGGGTCGACGTCGCGCGCAGTGGGAGCGGCCATATATGTATGGTGCCCTAATAGTTAGGGTGCTATCTACATGACGTCTCTCACACCGCCCCCTGGGGTGGTAATACGCTCGGAATCCATGGACGGTTTCGAGGGTCGGGGGGCGGTCATCACCGGCGGTGCGAGCGGCATCGGTTTGGCCACCGCCACCGAATTCGCCCGCCGAGGGGCCCGCCTGGTGCTGGCCGACGTCGATCATGCTGCATTGGAAAGGGCCGTGTCGCACCTGAAGGGCGAGGGGTTCGACGCGCACGGGGTGACGTGCGACGTGCGGCACCTCGATCAGATGGTTCGCCTGGCGGAGGAATCCTTTCGGCTGCTGGGTCAGGTCGATGTGGTGTTCAGCAATGCGGGCATCGTCGTCGCGGGTCCGCTCGCGTCGATGACGCACGAGGACTGGCGCTGGGTGATCGACATCGATCTGTGGGGTTCGATCCATGCCGTCGAGGCGTTCGTGCCGAAGTTGATCGACCAGGGCAAGGGCGGCCACATCGCCTTCACCGCGTCCTTTGCCGGGCTGGTGCCCAACGCCGGCCTCGGAGCGTACGGCGTTGCCAAGTATGGGGTCGTCGGGTTGGCCGAGACGCTGGCCCGAGAAGTCAAGGAAAACGGCATTGGCGTTTCCGTACTGTGCCCGATGGTGATCGAGACCGGGTTGGTCGCGAACTCCGAACGAATTCGCAGCGCGGATGACGGGCTCGCGTCAGCGCCCGACCTGACGAGTGGGTTCGGGCAGCTTCCACCGACGCAGGATGACACTGTGTCGGTCGATGGCGTCGCGCGGCTCACCGCCGACGCGATTTTGGCCAACCGCTTGTACATCCTGCCGCACGAGGCGGCCCGGGCGTCGGTCAGGCGCAGGTTTGAGCGCATCGATCGCACCTTCGACGACCAGGCCGCCGAAGGGTGGAAACACTAGCCGGACGGGCCCAGCCGGTAGGCCCCGGTCTGCGGATCGTGGTACCAGCCGCCGGCGGCATGGGTGCCACCGTCGACGTGTAACGTTTGCCCGGTGAGATAGGCCGACATGTCGGAAGCCAGAAAGACAGCGGTGCAGGCGATTTCATCGACATGGCCGGGGCGTCCGAGCGGGACGATGTTCCCCATGGCACTGGCCGCGGCCTCGCTGTTGAGCGCGGTCAGGCCCTCGGTGAGGGTGATGTCGGGCGCTATCGCGTTGACCCGGATGCCATGAGAAGCCAGTTCCAGCGCCGCGGTTTTCGTGTAGTTAATGACGCCGGCCTTGGCCGCCGCGTAGGCCGCGTAGCCCGGCGCGGCACGCACGCCCTCGATCGACGTCACCGAAATGATGCTGCCGCCAAGGCCGGCGGTGACCAACTGCCGGGCCACTCGCTGGGTGCAGAGCAGCACGTGTCGCAGGTTCGCCTTATACAATGCGTCCCAGCCGTTTTCGCTGGTCTCGAGCAACGGTGAGGAGAACGCACCGCCGGCGTTGTTGACCAGGATCGTCGGCGTGCCGAGTTCGGCGGTGGTCCGCTGCAACGCGGCGTCGACCTGCTCGCCGTCCCGGACGTCGGTGACAATCCCAAGGCCGCCAACGGATTCGGCTGCCTGTACGCAGGTCTGCGGGTCGCGCTCCCAGACCGCCACTTTGGCGCCGAAGGCAGCCATCCCGGCGGCGATGCCGCGGCCGATGCCCGCTCCCCCACCGGTCACCACCGCCACGCGGCCGGTGAGCAAAATGTTCGACGGGTCGATTGCCACGGTCGATCAGCTCCTGGCGCGCATGCTCGGTGCGCGGCCGATCACGCCGTCGGCCTCCAGGCCGGCGATGTCCGAGTCGGACAAGCCCAGCCCGGACAGCACTTCGTAGTTGTGCTGCCCCAGCAGGGGTGCATGCTGGGTGTGGAACTTGTGGGGCCCGGCTGAGAACCTCATAGGCACGGTGCTGAGCCTAGCCGGACCGTTGACCGGATGGTCGACCTCTTCGAAGAAGTCCCGAAACGCCAACTGTTCCAGTTCGGTCTGACGGTGCGGTTGCATGACTTTGGCCACCGGCACGCCCGCGTCCCACAGGGTCTCGACGATCTCGTCGCGGCTACGCTGCCCGCACCATGCGGCGAGTCGCTCATCGATGGAGTCGTGGTGCGTGCGCCGCCCGGCTTCGGTCGACAGCCCGGGATCGGTTGCCCAGGAGGGTGATCCGAGCGCCCAACACAAACAGTTCCACTGGTCATCGGTGGCCACTGCGATGGCGACCCAGCAATCGAGGCGGCCGAACTCGTCGATATCGGCACTGAGGTAGAGGTTCTGCGGCGCCGCGGTCGGTCCCCTGTTGCCGGCGCGCTCCAGCAGCGTGCCGTAGGCCGAGTACTCGATGACTTGCTCGGCGGCGATGCTGAGTGCGGCATCGACCATCGCCGCCTCGACGAACACACCCTCGCCGGTGCGGCGCCGGTGCTCGATCGCGAGCAGTATCGCGTTGAGTGCGTGGACGCCGGCGTTGGGATCACCGATCGAATAGGGGTCGTAGGGCGTGCGATCGGGGTAGCCGGTGAGCCAACTCACGCCGGACGCCGATTCGATCACGTAGGCGAACGCCGGGTTGTCGCGCCATGGCCCTTCGAGGCCGAACCCGGGCATCCGCACCAACACCGCGTCCGGCCGAATCGATTGAACAGTGCTGAAATTCAGTCCGATCTGGTCAAGCACCCGCGGCGTGAAGTTCTCCACGATCACATCGCACGTCGCGATCAGCTCACGCAGCAATTCGCGACCGCGCGGACTCTGCAGGTCGAGGGTCAGCCCCTTCTTGTTGGTGTTGAGGGCCTCGAAGATGGGCGACTTCTCCCACCACTGGTCCTCGGTCAGCGGTATGCCGGCGATCATCCGTGTGCCATCGGGGCGTCGGGTGGATTCGACGTGGATGACCTCGGCACCGAGTAAGGCCAAAGCATGGGTGCAGCACGGCCCCGCCCAGAAGGTGGTCATGTCCACGACCCGAAGTCCACTCAGCGGCAACGCTTTCGCCTCACCTGTCGGCGCGGGCCGCGCCGGAAGTTCTGCGGCGCGGTAGCACTCGGTGTGTTCGCCCAGCCGCGGAGCCGGTTGCGGTGGCCGTAACCGCGCGGGCCGCATCCGATACGGGTGACTCGGCTGCTGGAATCCGTCGCGCGGATTACGCACGAATGAGTCGCGCTCCACGAACTGATCGAAGGTTGTGACGTTGGCACCGTTGGCGACCGGGGCGTTGGGAATACGGAATGCCGAGGCCAGTTCCCGGATTTCGTCGACGGGAGTGCCGGCGAGCCAGGAAAAGATCTCGTCGGCGTGGATGTTGGCCTGCTCGGTGATCGACAGCGGCGATTCCTCGTCGATCCATTCCGGATGACCCACCATGGCGCACAGGTCGAACCATTGTTGCGCCGTCCCGCAGCCGAGATCCACCAGACCATCCTTCGCCTGAGCCACTCCCGGAATCGTGGGCCGTCGCATGTCTCGCCATGGGCGGCCGAGCAACTCGAAGTAGGAGACCGGGTAATAGGTGAGGCAGAGGATCTGTGTTTCCAGCATCGAGAGATCCAGCAGTTCGCCTGCGCCGCCTTCGATTCGGCGCCACCGTGAGGCCAGGGTTGCCACGCTGGCGTGGACGCCGGCCAGGTATTCGCCGGCCTGACCGCCGACGAAGACGGGCGGACGCCGCTGCTCGCCCCGGCCCAGCCCGACGATCCCTCCCGACCAGGCCTGCAGCGTGAACTCGGTCGCCGGGCGGTCTCGCCAGGGACCTTCCAGCCCGAATGGTGTGATCGAGGTGACGGTGAGGTGCGGGTGGCGGCGGTGGACGGCGAACGGTGTGAAGTCCGGGTGCCCGGCCAGTGTCGAGCCGGCCGACCACACCACCGAGTCGGCGGAAGCCAGCAGCCGGTTCACCAGCTCGGTGTCGTCATCGCTGGTGGGATCGGCCACCACGCTGTGTTTTGCTCCGGCCAGGAAGCTGAACAAAGCGCCGTCACCACCGGCCGCGATCGCGGCGCCCGAGGCCGACCACCTGCGCAGCGGATCACCCTCTGGCGACTCGACTTTCACGACATCGGCGCCGCCGTCCGCAAGCAGTTTGGTGCAGTAGGCCCCGGCTATCCCGGTGGACAGGTCGATCACCGTGTAACCGGTCAGGGGCGGTTCGACGCGGTGCGGCGTCACGATTTCTTTTTCTTCGCTTTGGCGTCCTTGCCGGGACGCGCCTTCTTGCGCGCCTTCTTGCTGAGCCGCCATTCGGCGGGGAACTTGTCGTCGTTGTCCCTGACCGCGTCGCCCAGACCACGCCTCATCGCGTCGTCAAGCATCAGCTCGTCACCAACGTCCGGGCGGACGCTGCCGCCCATCGACTCGAAGACACCGCTCAGCACGCTGCCCAGGTATTCGCCTTGGAACTGCTTCATGATCTCGAAGAAGACCTTCTGCATGAAAACCGTGTCAGTGGGCCGGTTTCTCGCGCAGGCCAAGGCATATCTCTCCACCTCTGCCTGGAGTTCGTCCCGTGGCACCACGCTGTTGAGGAAGTTGCAGTCATACATCTCGGCGGCGGTGAAAGCCCTTCCGGTGAACACCATTTCCTGGAACTTACGAATGCCCATGGTCTGCGCCCACCACCACATGCGGGGACCCCAGCCGTAGTACCGAAACGACGGATGCCCGAACAGTGCGTCGTCGCTGGAGATGACCAGATCGGCATCGGCGGCCTGGTAGAAGTGCCAGCCGTAGCAGTAGCCCTTGGCCTCCAGGATGCTGATCTTCTTAAAGTCCTGCAGGCCGCGGATGCCCGAATTCGGGTTGGCGTACCACTGGCCGAGGGTGGCGCCGTTGCGAAACGAGCCCCGCGGCGGATGTCGGACTTCGTCAGCTCCGATCCGATATTCCGCAAGCCGCTGAGCCTGGTCCGCCGCGTCGCGTATCCGCATGACCTCGGTCAGGTCCGCACCGGAGCCAAGGTCGTCGCCGGCTCCCCGGATCACCACAACTTTGACGTCGTCGTCGACGTTGGCCCGGTGCAACAAGTCCGCATAGCGCAGCCGCGCGGCGATCGTCGGCGCGTTGAGATAGTCCGGCCGGTCGAACGTGATCGTGGCGATCCGCGTCGCGGCGTCTTTGTGATACCGGATGATCTCTTCGGCCGCCGGTTCCGAGGGCTCGGGCATGGCTAGGGCTGCCAGAACGGGCTCGCAGTAAGCACTTCGGGGCCATCCGCGGTGATCAGGACCGCTTCCCGTCCGAATACCGCGCCGACTCCTTCTTGCCACACGTAGCCCGTCACGGCCAGCACCATCCCGGGCTCCAGACTGTCGTCGGCCGCGGTGGTAGGCAGATGTTTGGAGACGACGGGTGGGTCGAAGCCCATACCCAGCCCGCGGGCCACCGGCATCGGCGGCTCGGGCTCGCCCGCGGCCTGATAGGCGCCGAGCAATTCGTCCGCTCCCGTGCCGGGCCGGCAGGCGGCAATTAGCTTGTCCCACAGTCGTTCCCAACGCACACGTAGTGCGGCGCCACCGCTGGGCACACGCCGGTTGTCGGCGGGCCAGGTCCGGCCCACTTCGCCGACGTAGCCTCCCGCCAGAACTCCGGCGGAGAACGCCACCAGATCGCCATCCTGGATACGATCATCGCCGTGGGCACGCCGCCAGGGGTGCTCGCGCGATGTCACCCATGCGACGTCTTGATTCGACGGCGTGCAAACACCGCCGGCCGCCGAAGCTTCCAACAAAACACCGGCCAGCGCCTGTTCGGTAACCCCTGGCCGCAATTCGGAGACCGCCACTGCCAGCGCCGACTCGGCCACCGCAACGGACTCGCGCAGCGCGCCGATCTCCTCGTCCGTCTTGATGCGCCGCGCGGCCCGCATGGCCAGCTCGCCGTCGACCAGCTGCGCATTGGGGAACGCGGTGGGCAGGAGCTGAGCGAAAACCGGTGAGAGCGCGTCGGTTCCGACGCGCCGTGCGGTTGCCGCACCGTCGATGCGGCCCAGCGTCGCCATCGTGTTCATCGCGTTCCACGAGATGCCGTAGAGGTTCTCGTGGGGGATGTCCTCGGGAATTCCCTCATCCCAGGTGCTGAGGAGGTGCACGGCGCCGGTCTCACGCACCAGCACGCAGGTCGGGCCGAACGGCCGGGTGCCGGCGACCCACAGCTGCGGAGCCCCGGTGACGTAACGGACATTGGCCTGCCGGCCGAGGACCAGCACGTCGAGATCGTGTGCCGCCATCTGGTCCAACGCCCGCTGGCGGCGCCCCAAGCGGAGCGTGCGCTCGTCAGGACAAACTTCAACCGACATGGGAGCCATAGGGGTCATAGGGGTAGTTGGTCAAGCGAATCCAGCCTTCCTCGGTGATCACCAGGACCTCTTCGCTGCGGTAGCCGCCGGTACCGTCCTCCCACACGACGGGCTCCAGCACCAGCACCATCCCGGATTGCAGGACGAAATTCTCGTCGAAGTCCTGGCCGAGATCGGTTCCGATCATGGGCATTTCGGCGGCGTTGACGCCGATGCCGTGTCCCAGGTAAAAGTGCGGCAGCCATGGTTTGGCGCCGCCGTTGGCCCTAATCGCGGCCCGTCCCAGGTCCGCCGCCGTGGCACCGGCCTTCGCGACACCGAGCACCGCGCTCATGATCTCGAACCACTTGTCGAACTGCGCACGCTGACGCGGCGACGGATCCTGGCCGACGATCCAGGTGCGCCCGAAGTCGGAGCAGTAGCCCTGATAGGTGATGCTGACGTCGGTCCACAACACGTCACCTTCGGCCAGCTCGCGTTCGGTGGTCAGCAGCGGCAGCGCCAAATCGCCGTGCGTGGTCCAGACTCCCTCCGCCTTGCTCGGCGGCATCACCTGCCAGATCGGCTCCAGCATGCTGGCCGTGGCGCCCAGCTCGAAGGCGCGGCGCAAAAAGCTTGCCGACAAATCGATCTGGCGGATGCCGGGGGCCAGGCTCTTCTGGACCTCGACCATCGCTTCGTCGGTGATCCGGATGGCAGTGCGCATGCAGGACAATTCGTCCGGCGTTTTGACCGACTTGGCGGCGCTGACGATGGCCGCGGCGTCA
Source organism: Mycobacterium sp. NGS58 (assembly GCF_059812385.1). Lineage (NCBI taxonomy): Bacteria > Bacillati > Actinomycetota > Actinomycetes > Mycobacteriales > Mycobacteriaceae > Mycobacterium > Mycobacterium sp. NGS58. The sequence continues at coordinate 323,784 of NZ_JCALCO010000003.1, forward strand.
ACGGGTGCGCCACCGGGAAACAGGAGCTTCGTGGCGCGCGACATGGCGCCGGTGAACTCGTCGACCGCGATGACCGCTTTGGCCGGAATGAGGTCGGCCAGCTGCCGCGCGAAATGCTCTACGCCCTCGTCGAATTCGAGGTAGACCGGCCCGTGCAGGTGGTCGGCAGGCAAGTCCGACTCCTGCGAGGCTCCCTCGCGGAAGGGCAGGAACAGGTGCGGCCGTTCGTCTTCGGCGAGCACCACGGCAACCGGCCGCTCGACGTAGGACAATCCGGCGTCGCCGAGTGGCCAGCTGGCACCGGTGGCGTAGACCACCGCATTGTTGCCCAGCAGTATCATCGCGTCGACGCCGCGCTCGGCCATTGCCGAACGCAGCCGGGCCCCGGTCTCGCGGCGCAGGCGGGCCAGGTCCGCTGTTTCGGGTATCACCAGCCCATCAACGGTATTGGTGTCCAGTTGCGCGAACGTCGTCACTACAGGCCCAGGAACTTCGTGACGTTGCCGCTGACGATCTTCACCGCGTCCTCCGGGCCCACCGCATCGACGACGGCTTTCAGCGATTTTTCGGAATAGCCGTAAGTGCTTTCGTTGTGCGGATAGTCGCTCGACCACATCACCTTGTCCACCCCGATCTGGTCGATCAGCTGTAGCCCAAGCGGGTCGACCATGAACGACGCGCTCATGTGGGTGTCCCAGTAGTAGCGCGGCTCGTGCTCCAGGTTCCGGTTGAACATGTGTTGGTACGACCCCATCAGGTGGTCAGCATCCTGCAAGGCCCAAGGCACCCAGGCGATCCCGCCCTCGAACCAGCCGATGCGCAACCCAGGATGATCATCGAGAATGCCGGTGAAGAGGTACTTGGCGAACTGCTCGCGGAAGCCGTCGATGTTGATCATCATGCCGACCACGACACTGTTGAACTGACAAGGGGTTTTCGGAGGGGTCTCACCGATGTGGTGGGTCACTGGGAGGCCCGCGGCTTCGATCTCGTCCCAGACCGGTTTCATCGCGGTGCTGCCGTAGTCGATCACGTTGCCGTCGTCATCCTTGCCCGGGTTGAGTGGCAATAGGAAAGTCTTGAGGCCCAATGCCTTCAGCTCTTCCAGAGTCTTGCGTGTACCCTGCGGGTCCCACCAGTTGATCAGGCCGGCGCCGTAGAAGTGGCCATTCGAGCGCTCCTGCAGCTCGGCCATGTATTCGTTGTAGATGCGGAAGGCGAGCTCGCGAAGTTGCTTGTCGGGGTAGTGAAACAGCGCCAGCACCGCGTTGGGGAACGCCAGTTCCTTTTCGACGCCGTCGTCGTGCAACTCCTGGATCCGGGCCTCGATGTTGGTGCTCGCGGCGCCGGGCAGGTCGTCGTACTGCATCAGCACGGCGCTGAAGTCGCCCGGTAGGAAGGACTGCCCCTTGCGGCCGACCTGGTAGGCACCGTCCTCGTACCAGATCCGCGGCGCCTTCTCCTTCAGGTCGTCCGGAAAGCGTCGATAGAAGATGTCATCCGCCAGCGAAATGTGGTTATCGGCCGAGAAGACCACCGTCCCCTGCGGCAGACCGACGTCGCTGCCCGCGGCGTGGCCGTGCCGATCCTTGGGAGCGCCATAACCTCCGGGCGGGTAGAGCGTGCTTGTGTGAGTCGTCATCGTTGACCCTCCATTCGGATCCGCAGTTTTGATGAGTAGCTAGCTGGGTTACCAGGTCACCGGCAGTTCGTAGACGCCGTAGGCGAGTCGGTCGTCCTTGAACGGAACCTCCTCGATCGGAATGGCAAGTTGCAGAGAGGGAATGCGGCGGGCCAGCGTGTGGAAGACGATCTGCAGTTCGGCGCGGGCCAGCTGCTGTCCCACGCACTGATGCCGGCCGTAGCCGAAGGCGACATTGCGGTCGGCGCCCGAGCGGTGCAGGTACAGACGGTCCGGTTCGGCGAACGCGTCCGCATCCCAATTGGCCGGGGCCAGATCGATGATGATGCCTTCGCCGGCACGGATCGTCTCGCCGGCTATGTGGATGTCTTCGAGCGCGACACGGCGCTGGCCGTTCTGAATGATGCTGAGGTAGCGCAAGAGTTCTTCCACCGCGCTGGCGACCACCTTCGGATCTTTGGCATCGCGGATGACGGCCAGCTGGTCCGGATTTTCCAGCAGCGCGAGCACGCCCAGCCCGATCATGTTGGAGGTGGTCTCATGCCCGGCGATCAGGAGGCCGGTGCCAAGCTGGGCGGCCTCTTTCACGCTGAGCTCGCCGGCCTTGACCCGCTCGGCGAGGTCGGAAACCGCGTCCTCGGCCGGATTGTCCATCTTCGCTTCGACCAGCTGGGCGAGGTATTTGTTCAGATTCATCGCGCCTTTGACCGTGTCCGCACCCGTGGCGTAACGCGCGAGGCCGATGTTGGCGTGGTGCTGGAACATGTCGGCGTCTTCGTAAGGGACACCCAGCAGCTGGCTGATCACCAGCGAGGGCACCGGCAGCGCCAGTGCGGTGACGATGTCGGCGGGCTGCGGTCCGGCGAGTATCGCGTCGATATGGTCGTCGGTGATCCGCTGAATGGTCGGGCGCAGGTTCTCGACTCGCTTGAACGTGAAGGGCTTCGACAACATGCGCCGGAACCGGGTGTGCTCCTCGCCGTCGGCGGTGAAGACCGACCGCGGGCGCTTGTGCACCGTCGAGAGCATGCCTTCGTTCCAGTGCGGAAATCCCGGCTGGCGGTCGTCGACGCTGACCCGCGAATCCGAAAACAGTTCGCGCACTTGCTCGTAGCCGGTGATGAGCCACGGTGTGCTGCCGTCCCAGATGCGGACCCTGGACAGCGGCCTGGCTTCCGCCAGTGCCATGACGTCCGGCGGGGGCGCGAACGGGCAGCGCGGCTGCCTGGCCATCGGGTAGTCCGGGATGTCGGAGGTCTGCGCTGTCGCGGTGCTCGCCAATGTGTCTGACATGTCATTCCTCGATGTGGATGGCGAGTGCGGGGCAGGCGGCCGCCGCCCGCCGCGCGCCTTCGCCCTGTTCGGCCGTCGGGTTGGGGTTGAGGAGGACGACGACGCCGTCGTCATCGCGCTGGTCGAACACTTCGGGCGCATTCATCACGCAGTTCCCCGAGGAGGCGCAAACGTCTTGGTCGACAGTCACTTTCATCCGCGGGTCCTTACTCGTACGCCGTCACAGGCGCCAACCACAGGCCCACGATCGCGTCGATGATCCCGGATGCCGCAGCCCGCCATGACCGATGGGACGTCAATGCGCCTGTGGCAAAGGCGCGTTCACGATCGGCGCAGGTGTGCATCAACAGATTTCGAGCCATGATGTTGCGTTCGAAGTGGACGTCGGCAGGCAGGTTGGGCAGGCACCGGTTGAAGCCGTCGACGACCTGGACCAGCGACGGCGAGCTGAGCGCGCCCTTGACGATGATGTTGTAGTAAGCGGGATCAGTCATGGCCTGGGCGGCGAAGCGCGCGTACCAGGTCGGGTTTCCGAGCTGCTCCAGGTGATCGGTGAGTGGGCGCACCAAACAGGCCACCCAGGATCGCAACTCGCCGGATCCGCCCGATGCCATCAGGTCGGACACCATGTGCTCGCGGAGTGCCTCGACGGGTCCGCGGTGCTTGTGCTCGATCGCGCGTACCAGGTCGGCCTTGGTGCCGAAGTGGTAACCGACGGCGGCATTGTTGCCCTGGCCGGCGGCCTCGCTGACCTGCCGGTTGGACACCGCGAACATGCCGTGCTCCGCGTACAGGCGCTCGGCCGCCACCAGGATGGCCTCCTGGGTGGAAGTGGCCCGATCGGTGCGAACGGTCCGGCCGGCGGTGGTCATTGGAACAGTCAACCTCGCGCCGGAGTTTAAGTCAAGCGATTGATTTAAATTGGCCGGCCCGTGCGCGCTGCGGTGGGTGTGCAACACGGCGGGGCTGCAGCGCGCACTCCCGGGCCTTCGGCGCTGTCATCCGTGCTTCTTGGATCGGATCACCTTGCCCGCCACCGTCCCGCCGTCGACCGGCAGCACGGTACCGGTGACATAGCGCGAGCGCTCGGTGGCGAAGTACAGCGCCGCTTCGGCGACGTCATCAGGAGTGCCCTCGCGCTTCAGCGGGCGGTCATCGCGCATGCCCTGGCGAATCCGCGCCTCGAATTGCTTCAGCTGTTCGGGGTCCATGCCGGCCGCCGACTTTCCCAGAATCGGCGTGGGGATGCTGCCCGGTGCGATGGCGTTGACACGAATATCGTGGTAGGCCAACTCGATCGCCGCGGCCTTGGTGAATTGGATGACGGCCGCTTTGGACGCGCGATAGGTCATCACGCCGCCGCCGGCCTGGATGCCGCCGATCGAGGAGATGTTGATGATCGACCCGCCCCCGTGTTCGGCCATGTGCCGCGCGGCATCTCGGGTGCCCGCCATCACCCCCAGCACGTTGACCCCCATCACGCGGTGGAAATCGCTGAGGTCGTCATCCAGCAACTTGCGCAGCGGGCTGGAAATCCCGGCATTGTTCACCATGATGTGCAGGCCGCCGAACTTTTCGACGGCGCCGGATACCAGCGCTCCCACCTGGCCGGGGTCGGAAACGTCGGTCCGCAGGAACACTGCGTTGATACCGAGCGAATTCGCCAGCGCCTCGCCGCGATCGGTCTCGACGTCGGCGATGACGACCCGCGCGCCCTCGGCCACAAACCGCTCCGCGAGCCCGCGGCCGATACCGGACGCCGCGCCGGTGACGATGGCGACCTTGCCGTCCAATTCGTTAGCCACACGACGAGTTAATCGGCGGACACGGCGTTAAGTCAAGCAATTGATTTAACGACCGGCGGGCGGCGCTGCTCTGAAATCGGCCTGCCGAGCGCTCGCCGGGGTTCCGGCCCGCCGACGTGTAGGCCATGCTGGGGAAGGCCGGTTCATCGGGAAACTGAAAGGCATGATCATGAAGGTGTTGGTAATCGGTGGCAGCGGGCTGATCGGATCACAGGTCGTCGCCAGGCTCACCGAGCTGGGACACAATGCGGTCCCGGCGTCGCCAAGGACGGGCGTCAATACCGTGACCGGCGAAGGTCTTGCCGAAGCGGTCGCCGGAGTCCACACAGTCGTGGACGTGTCCAATTCCCCGTCCTGGGCCGACGACGACGTCCTGAATTTCTTCACCACATCCACGCGCAACCTGGTCGACGCGGAGCGGGCCGCGGGCGTGCAGCATCACGTCGCGTTGTCGATCGTGGGCGCCGACCGGGCCGCCGAAAGTGGCTACATGCGGGCGAAGGTTGCACAGGAGAAGGTGATCGTGGACTCGGGGGCACCCTATTCGGTCGTGCGGGCGACTCAGTTCTTCGAATTCGTTGACGGCATTGCCGATTCGTTCACCGAGGGCGACACCGTTCGCGCGCCGCATGGGGCATTCCAGCCGATTGCCGCCGCGGACGTGGCCCTTGCGGTCACTCGTGCGGCGACGGGTGATCCCGTCAACGGGGTGATCAATATCGCTGGTCCCGAAAAGGACGGTATGGACGACTTCATCCGGGCCCGGTTTGCGGCGACGGGTGATGCGCGCACCGTGGTGACGGATAATAGTGCCCGGTATTACGGTGCCGTGCTGGATGACCGCAGCATCGTTCCGACCGACGACGAGGATGCGATCATCTACCCGACCACCTTCAGCGAGTGGATGGCAGCGCAGACCCCGAGCACCACCCAATAAGCGAGTGGATGGCAGCGCAGACCCCGAGCACCACCCAATAAGCGAGTGGATGGCAGCGCAGACCCCGAGCACCACCCAATAAAGCGAGTGGATGGCAGCGCAGACCCCGAGCACCACCGGATAAAGTCTGAAGGACGGCTCCGACGGGGTACGGCTCGGTCCACATACGTTTGGGCACAACGGCACTGACGTCATCCAGGCGCCATTCCGGGCGCGCGCGATACTGGAGAGGTCTAGCGCGGGCGGTTGCGCTCCGCCTAGCATCCAAGCGAGAACGTTGGCGCGAGCCGATGACAAGGAGCACCAGTTGTCCGCGCAATCCACGAGTGGCGTCCCCTTCGACGGAACTCGGTTCACCAGGCGTGGTTTCATGGCCGCGGGCATCATCGGAGGGTTGGCGCTGACAGGCTGCAGCCAATCCAAGCCGCAGCCGCCGGGGAGTTCCCGGATGGCCGCGGTCATCGCCGAAGCCGAGGCTGCCCGGCCGCACAGTGGCCGCACCGTCAGCGCCAAGCTGACACCCCAGCAGGCCCAGGTCGACCTGGGCGGGCCGATCGTTCGCACGCTGGCCTACGGCAACAGCATCCCGGGTCCCGTGATCCGTGCCAGCATCGGTGATGAGGTCGTGGTCACGGTGTCGAACGGACTCGATCATCCGACGTCGGTGCATTGGCACGGCATCTCCCTGCGCAACGACATGGACGGTGCCGAGCCGGCGACACCCGACATCGCACCCGGCCACGACTTCACTTACCGGTTCTCCGTATCGAATTCGGGTACCTATTGGGCACATCCACACACCGGTCTGGACGCCGACACCGGTCTCTATCTGCCGGTCATCGTCGACGACCCGACCGAGGGCAACTACGACGCCGAATGGATCGTCGTCCTTGACGACTGGACCGATGGCGTGGGTAAGAGTCCTCAGCAGCTCTACAGTGAACTGAGCAACCCGAACAAGCCCCCGCCGAACGCGCCCGGAACGACGACGTCGACGACCCCGACGACCTCGACGACGACGGAGACATCCCCCACCACGTCGACGTCGAACGAGACGACCGCCTCGACGAGCCCCGCACCGCCGTCCTCGCAGGCGACCGTCGGTACCAGCGACCTCCTCGGTGGCGACGCCGGAGACATCGCCTACCCGTCCTATCTGATCAATGGCCGAATTCCTGCTTCTCCCACGATGTTTGATGCCAAACCCGGCCAGCGCATCCGCATCCGCATCATCAACACCGCCGCCGACACCACCTTCCGGGTCGCACTCGCCGGCCACGCGATGACCGTGACTCACACCGACGGCTATCCCGTGGTCCCGACGCAAGTCGATGCGCTGCTCATCGGGATGGCGGAACGCTACGACGTCACCGTGACCGCCGCGGACGGCCTCTTTCCACTGGTCGCGGCCGCTGAAGGCAAGAACGGCCTGGCGCGCGCATTGCTCTCCACGGGTTCGGGCAGCGCGCCAGACCCGCAATTCAAACCTGACGAGCTGACAAAGCGCGTGGGTACCATCGAGATGTTCACGGCCACAACGCCGGTCAACCTAGGACGTACCGACCCCAACCTCAACCTCCCCGTGGTGCTGGGCGGCAACATGATGCAGTACAATTGGACGATCAACGGGGAGCCTTACGGCCAGACCGATCCTCTGCACGTCCAGCAGGGCCAACGGCCCACCCTCACGTTCGACAACACCACGATGATGTATCACCCAATTCACCTGCACGGGCACACGTTCCAGGTGATCGGGACCGACGGCGGCCCGGGCGCACGCAAGGACACCGTCATGGTGCTGCCGAAGCAGAAGCTTCGCGCCGTGCTTGTTGCCGACAATCCGGGCACCTGGGTGATGCACTGCCACAACATCTATCACCAGCTAGCGGGAATGATGACCCGCGTGGACTACGTCTTCTGAATTCAGGCCGCGTCCAAAAAGTCCATCAGCAGCTGGTTGACCACCGAGGGCTGTTCAATCTGGGGGCAGTGCCCGGCCCTATCGACCACGACCGAACGGGCCCCGTCGATCTGCTTGGCGATCTCGGCGGCCCAACCGGTCGGCAGGAGCTTGTCTCCCGCCCCTTCGACCACAAGCGTTGGCACATCGATGCGTTCGTAGGCTCGTGTGGTCGACGGGGTCGCGGACGGCGTGGCACCGGGGCGACGAAACCTGGCGGCAGCGATGGCCTCCCATGCCCCCGGCGCGATGCTCGACTCGTGTCGGCGGGCCACGTAATCGTCGTCGGCGGGATAGCCGGAATCGAAGAACAGTGCTGCGACGATGCGGCGCATCGCCGGCAGCGTCGCGTCATAGTTCTGCAGCGCCTCGAAATGCTCGTTCTGTTGTATCGCCCCGCCGCCGCAGATGATCACCAGGCTGCGCACGGGTAGCGAAGGCGTGCCCGATGTGGCGTCGGTGAGCAGATTGATGGCTCCCATCGAATTGCCGACGAAGTGCGCCGAGTCGACGCCTAGCAGTTCGCAAAACCGCGCCACATGCCGAATCCGCATGCCACGGCCGTCGACGAAGTCGATGACCTTGGCGGACTCCCCGAACCCCAGCTGGTCCGGCGCCAGCACCCGGTGCCGCGCGGCAAGCGCTTCGATATTGCGCTCCCAGCCGAGCTCGGCACCGGCGCCGAACTCACCTCCGTGCAGCAACACCACCGGGTCGCCTTCGCCGGCTTCCAGATAGCTGGTGGTCAGCCCGTCAACCGAGATGGCCTTTCGCCGCATCATTTGATCGCGATCGGGTTCACCGGTGAGCCGACTGCCCCAACGAATCTCAGCGGTGGTGCGATGAGCTGGAACTCGTACACGCCGTCGGCGGCACAGTCGGCCGCCAGCGCGGTCAGGTCCCAGTACTCGCCGAGCATCAGACCCATGTCGCGCAGCGTCAGCAGGTGGAATGGCAAAAACACGCCGTCGACCCCGGACACGGGGTCCTCGACTTGGAGGTTGTCGGACGCGACCGCGGCGATCTCGTGGTCGTGCAGCCACTGCGCGCATCGCCAGTCCAGGCCGGAATACCGTTCGGTCTTGTTTCCGGTCTGCAGATACCGTGTCCACCAGCCGGTTTTGATGAGCACGATGTCGCCGCGCCCGATCGTCACTGCCTGGGCGCGGACGACATCGTCCAATTCTTCGGGGGTGATCGGATTTCCGTGCTCCAGGAAGACCTCCGCGCCGCGATGGCGGACCAGATCCAGCAGCACGCCGCGCGACGTGATGCCCTTAACGTCCACCTTTTCGATGCCGAGGCGGCGGGCGCCGAGGCTGGTCACCGAACCGGCGGGGATCCCGTTGTAGAGCTGGTCGTCGTAGTAGACGTGTGACAACGCATCCCATTGGGTGGCCGCCTGCAACGGCATGATGATCATGTCGTCGTTGAACCGGAACAGGTTGTCGACGAAGTACGGGCCCATCTGCGCCGCCGTCGGGTTCCGGTCCCAATCGGGGCCATACTGCGCCAGCGTGCTGGCGTCGCCGCCGTCCACCGTCATCACGTGGATCGGGTTGTGCCGAAAACCGAAGGCGCCCTGCGGCCCCGACGAGCCGAAGTCCACGCCGAGTGCAAACACCTTGCCGTGCCGGACCAGACTTGCGGCCTGGGCGATCTTTTCCTCGGTGATGAAGTTCAGCGTGCCGAGTTCGTCGCTATCGCCCCAGCGGCCCCAGTTGCTGACATCGCTTGCGGTCCGGCGAAAGTCGGTTACACTGGCCACGGGGCACGCCCTTCCTCGAGTTCACGCGCGATTGCGGCGCCCACGTTTCCGCCGTCGACCCACAACACTTGGCCCGAAATATAGCTGGCGGCAGCGCTATTCAGAAAGAGCAGGACCGAGGCCTGCTCGCCGGGGCTGGACACGCGGCCCAGCGGCTTGGGAATGTCGTCGAGGAAGCCCTGTCCGTATGCCGTGCGCAGCTGGTCGAGGATCGGAGTTTCGGTCACCCCGGGACCGGTGCAGTTGATGCGGATTCCCCGCGCGCCCAGTGGCGTTGCGCTGCGCATGGTGTACAGGATGATCGCTTCCTTGGACAACTGATAGCCAGTGCCCAGGGCATCGGGATGCTCGGCGCACCAGCAAATGCCCTCCTGCATCGTCGCAGTGGAAAGCAACGGCGCCACCTCTCCCAGGTGCTCCCGGTACGCGGCCGCCGCGAGCGACGACACGCTCACGATGGACGACCCTTCGACCATCTTCGGAATCAGTGCCTCGGTGGCGTGGCGCATCCCCAAGAAGTTGATCGTCACGACGAGTGGCGGGTCGCCAACGCCGGACGACACGCCCGCGACGTTGAACAGTGCGTCGATTTGTCCGGCTACCGCCGCCACCGCCGAGTCGATCGATGTCTGGTCGGACAGATCAACCTCATGGAACTCGTCGACCGCGAAGTCCGGTTGCCGTTTGTCCAGCCCGATGACTTCGGCACCAAGCTCGGTGAGCTGACGCACCACGTGTTCGCCGATGCCGGAGGCACATCCGGTCACCACCGCCCGACGGCCGTCGTAGCGCCACAGCGCGTCGATCTCTGCCAAGGCTCGCCTCGAAATTCTCCCGACTCAGATGCCGTCCGAAACTACTTCTGCTGTTCCTTTGCGCGCTGCGCCGCCTGCACGCGGCCCTCGTTGATCTCCGCCATGGCCTCGGGGATCTCGCTGGCGGTGAACTTACCGCCGCGACCGGTCGGGAGTCCACCAAACGAGTAATCCTCGTCGAATTGCGGTGCGGTCGATTTCGGCCGGCGCGCCTCCACCTTTTCGATGACGGGCTCCAGGCGCTTCGCCTTTTCCGCCACGGCCTTTGCGTCCCGCTCGATGAATTCCGGCAACACCTCCTTGCCCATCAACTCGATGGATTCCATGGTGCCTTCGTGGCTCCGGGGGTTGAGCAGCAAGATGATCTCGTCGACTCCGCTCTCCTCGTAGCCGCGCAGGAACTCGCGCACCGTGGCCGGAGAGCCGATGGCACCCCGGCCGGGTCCGTACGCCAGCGTCGGATCCTTCTCCACCTCTTCGAGATAGCGCTTCCAGACTCCGGTGCGCCCGGGCGTGTGCACCCCCGTCATGTAGTAGTGCATGATCCCGAATGAGAAAAAGCCACCGCCCTGCCCGAGCCGCTGCAGCGCCTGCTCGTCGGTTTTCGCCACCATCATGGACAGGTCCCCGCCGATGGCCAAGATGTTCGGGTTGATCCGGGGAGTGACCGGCACGCCGTTCTCCTCGAACTCCTTGTAGTAGCCGTTGACCCGCTCGGTCAGGGGCCCTGGGCCGGTGTAGGCGAAACTCAAGGCGCCGATTGCCTTTTGGGCGGCCATCTGCACGCTGGCCGGCCGCGTGCAGGCGACCCAGACCGGCGGGTGCGGCTTTTGCAGCGGCTTGGGAACGACATTGCGAGCGGGCATTTGGAGGTGTTCGCCGTTGAACCCGGTGAACGGCTCCTCGATCATGCAGCGGATCGAGACCTCGAGGGCCTCTTCCCACTGTGCCCGCTTGTCGGCGGGGTCGATGTTGAACCCGCCGAGTTCACCGACCGACGACGACTCGCCGGTACCGAATTCGACGCGGCCGTTGGAGAGCAGGTCGAGGGTGGCGATGCGCTCTGCCACCCGGGCCGGGTGGTTGACCATCGGCGGCAGGTGCATGATGCCGAATCCCAGTCGAATGTTCTTGGTCCGCTGGCTGGCCGCGGCCAAGAAGATCTCCGGTGCCGTCGAGTGGCAGTACTCCTCGAGGAAGTGGTGCTCGGTCAGCCACACGGTGGAGAAGCCAGCTTTGTCGGCGGCCTCGACCTCGTTGAGACAGTCCTGCAGCATGACGTGTTCGTCGTCGGGCGCCCAGGGCCGCGGCAGGGCGAATTCGTAGAACAGCGAGATTTTCATCATTACCTCCTATGAGTATTAAGGGCTCGGTTGGCTGTTTGGGACGCGACGTGTTTCGCCGCGACATAGCCGAAGGTCATGGCTGGGCCGATGGTCGCGCCGGCACCGGCGTAGCTGCGACCCATCACCGGTGCGGAGGTGTTACCCACCGCGTACAGGCCGGGAATCACGCTGCCGTCGGTCCGCAGCACGCGTGCGTGTTCGTCGGTCAGTAGGCCGCCCGAGGTCCCGAGGTCCCCGAGAACTATCCGGAAGGCGTAGTACGGCGGGTCACCGAGCGGATACAGGTTCGGGTTGGGCAAGGTGTGGTCGCCATAGTAGTTGTCGTACACGCTGTCGCCGCGGTTGAAATCGTCGTCGTGACCCCTGTGGGCGAGTTCGTTGAAGCGGCGGGCGGTTTCGGCGAGCTGGTCGCCGGGCACGCCGATCTTGGCCGCCATTTCCTCCCATGTCATGGCCGCTTTGACGACGCCCGATTCCAGCCAGGCCGGGGGGATCTTTCGGCCGGTAGGTACCGGCGCTCCCGGAATCTTGGGTATCGGCAGGTGTCCCCCGACGACGTAGCGGGTGAACGATCGGTGGTCGGTGATCAGCCAGCACGGAATGTGCGTGACGCCGGATCGCTGGCCCTCGATCATGGCGTGACCGAAGTCCATGTAGGGAGCCGCCTCGTTGATGAAGCGCTTGCCCGCTCCGTTGACGATGAACTGTGCCGGCATCATCCGTTCGTTGAGCATGAACTGCATACGGCCGTCCGGCCACTGGATTGCCGGGAACCACCAGGCCTCATCGAGCAGTTCCGTTGCGGCGCCGACCTTTTGGCCAGCACGGATCCCGTCGCCCATCGCCGCGGGATTCCCGAAGCTCCAGTCCTGGTCCACCTCGGGCAGATGTTCCTTCCGCCAGGCGAGGTCGTGGTCGAATCCGCCGGACGCCAGGATGACGCCCAGCCGCGCACCGATTCGCTGAGCCTTGCCCGCGCGCTCGACTACCGCGCCGGTGACCGATCCGTCTGCGCCGGTGAGGAGCTGCACCATCGGCGAGTCCAGCCAGAGCGGGATGCCGCGGTCCCGCAGCGCCAGCCGGAGCCGGGCCGCCAGCGACTGGCCGATGGCCGCCATCCGCTCGCCGAACACTCTGGCCCTGACCATTCGCCCAATCAGCTTCAGCAGCACGCCTTTGCCCGCCCACGACTGCCTGATCCGATAGAACGTGCGCAGGTCTTTAGGCCCCAACCAGATTCCCCTCGGGGCAAGGGCCAGGGGCTGCAACAGCTTCTGTTCGTCGGCGCCCAACTTCCGCAGGTCGATGGCGGGCACGTTGATCGTGCTGCCCAGTTCGGAGCCACCGGGCAACTCGGGGTAGTAGTCGGCATAGCCTGGCTTCCAGACGAATTCGAACCATCCGGACAGCTGCTCCAAGAACTGCAGCATCTGCGGCGCGGTCTCGACGTACTGCCGCAGCCGTGCCTCGCTGACCAGTCCGTCGGTGATCTGTTTGAGGTAGCCGACGACGGCCTCGGGCGAGGGCACATAACCCTCCCGCCGCTGGGCGGGTGCCCCTGGCACCCAGATGCCGCCACCGGACAATGCGGTGGAACCACCGAAGTGGGAGGACTTTTCGATGACCAGCGCGTCGAGCCCGGCGGCCTGCGCCGTCAGTGCCGCCGTCATGCCGCCGCCGCCGGACCCGACGATGAGCACGTCGACAACGTAATCGAAACCGTCCAGTGCGGCCGTCATTTCGGAATTGCCGTTCTGATGGCGAACCCGGCGATCAGCTCGGGCGCGGGTTTGTAAAAACGCCCGGTGATGTCATAGGGCCCCGCGGATTCCAGCGCCCCGAATGCCGCCACCCAGGTGCGGATCTCCTGCGCGGAGCTGCCCCCCTCATGGGCGACAAACGAATTCGACCATCCATCCAATTCGCCCAGCCACCCTTTGTCGATGATCTCCAGGAATCGCTGGTCCCACGTCGGGTTGAGCGCCTGCAGATCGCTTTCGCCCGTGGCGAAGTTTCTGGCCGCGTCGATGACGGCGGCTTGCCGGGCCAGGCGCTGTTCGGATGTCATCGGCCGGCCGTGCACGATCCGCTCCAGCACCGGCGCGGACGCGGTCGCCAGGGTCGGCACCGGCGGGCTGTGCGAGAGCCCGCCGGATCCCAGGATGAGGACTCGCTTGTCCAGGGTGGCAAGGTAATTCCCGACGGCGGCGCCGAGCGCGCGGCAGCGATGCATCGGGCCCAGCGGCACACCGATGGCGTTGACGAAGATCGGTATCAGGGGAAGAGCGGCGGCGTCGCCGAAGAGCTTTTCGAGCGGCTGAACCGTGCCGTGGTCCACGTCCATGCTGGCCGATACAGCGATGTCGACCCCCGCGTCGAGGACCGCCTTCGCGCAGTCGGTCGCAAGCGCTTCCGGCACGTTCAGCGGGCCGGCGTGGGTGCCATAGTCGCCCACCCCGGACGCGCTGGTGCCGATGCAGAAGGGCGGCATCACCTTGTAGAAGAAGCCGTTGTAGTGATCCGGGGAGAAGCTGACGACGAGTTCGGGGTCGTAATATTCGACGAAGCTTCGGGCTTCGGCGATTGCGCCTTCGATGTCGTCAAGCAGGTCCCGCGACGGCCCCGGAAGATTCAGGAGAGGGCTGTGCGACATACAGCACAGAGCCAGTGCCACTTTGCAAATCACCCCCTCGCGGCGTGAGCGTGAGTGCGTCAAGGAGCGCGGCACTCAGGTCGGGCGCGCGCTGAGCGATGCAGGCGCCCGCGATGCATCGGTCCGGGCGCAAAAACAGCACCGAGTCCGAGTGGGTGTCGAACCAGGACTTGAGGTCACCGTGGCGGTCACCCACCACCACCACATCGGCGTCGTCATGTCCGGTCCAGTGCAGCTGGCTCGCCGGACGCAGCGCAAAGAATCGGGCGCCCAGGGCTTTCCAGTCCGCGAACGCCACATCGCCGAGGATCTTGCGCGGATTGTTGTTCCAGCACAGCACCGCGAACCACGAACCGAGCACGTCGTCGAGCAACACGTCCTGCCGGTCGCGGGTGTCGACCCGCGGCTGGACGAACAGCGTCCCCACCGGCGAATCGGTACGCCCGGGTGCGGCGTGCACGACGGCCCCGTGCTCGTAGCGGGGCATCGGCTTGAACCGCATTTCCAGCACATAACGCTTGAGCGACGGGACAATTGACGCCGACCGCACCAGGAGATCGCGCGCGGTGGCTACGCGGCGGTTGGTCGGCGAGATCACGCGGCCCACCATGGTGGACAGGTCGATCATCGCGCGGGCATGCTTGCGGCGTTCCACGTCATAGGTGTCGAGCAGCTTGTCGTCGGCGCGGCCGCTCACCACCGCCGCGAGCTTCCAGCCCAGGTTCGCCGCATCGCGGATCCCGCTGTTGTACCCCTGCCCCTGCCACACCGGCATCAGGTGGGCGGCGTCGCCGGCGAGCAGCAGCCGGCCCTTGCGGAACGCACCGGCGATCCGCGAGTGGTGGGTGTAGACCCGGCGCCGGATCACGTCGACCCGGTCGGGATGCGGCACCATCCGCGCCAGCATCTGCCTCAAAAACGCTGGGTCTTCGGCCTGCTCATCGGTTTCGTCGGCGTGGATCATGAACTCGAAGCGGCGAATTCCGTGCGCGATCGAGATCGAGGCGTACGGGCGCTCGGGGTCGGCACCGACCTCACTGTTCGGGTGCCCGAGCGGATCGTTGGCGATATCGACCACCAGCCACCGGGTCGACGACGTCGTTCCATCGAACGACACACCCATCACCCGGCGCGTCATGCTGCGGCCGCCGTCGCACCCGACCACATAGCGCGCCCGCACCCGTGCGGCGCCCCCGTCGTTGTCGACGCCGCCACCGAGCTCGACGGTCACCCCGTCGGCGCTTTCCCGGCATGCCGTCATCGGGTGCCCCCACCACACCTGGACGTGGTCGAATCGGTCCAGGCCGGCCAGCAATTCAGCGTCGACGAGGGGTTGCACGAAGCCGTTTCGCTTCGGCCAGCCGAAACGCGCGTCCGGCGGGGCCATTTCGGCGAGCACACGGCGCTTGGCGTCGACGAACCGCAGAATCTGGTTGGGCACGGTGTGCGGCAACACCCGGTCGGCGAGCCCGATCGACTGGAAGGTCCGCAGCGCCTCGTCATCCAGGCCCACCCCGCGGGGGTAGTCGATGAGGGTGTCCCGCTCGTCGACCACCACCGTGCGGATGCCTTGCAGGCCAAGGATGTTGGCGAGGGTCAATCCGACCGGGCCCGCGCCCACCACGAGGACGTCGATCTCGACGTCAGCAATGTCCTGCCCCGATGCGATCATCACCGGCCCAGCAGAAAGTCGAGGTGCAACTGGTTGAAGGTCTTGGCGTCCTCGTATTGCGGCCAGTGACCGCAACCGGGCATCACCTCGAAGCGCGCGCCCGGAATCATCGACGCCATCCGGCGTCCCTCCGTCACGTCGGCGGTGGGGTCGTCACTGGTCCACAGCACGAGCGTCGGGGCGATGATCGACCCGTATTCGTCGGGGCCGAGGATGTTGCGTGCGCGAATCTCCGGATCCTGCAACGCCATGATGTCGCTCATCGCCGAGACGAATCCCGGTTGCCGATACACCCGTTGGCGGCTGGCAACCAGATCGTCGTAAGACTTGGACTTGTCGGCCATCAGCCATTTGATGCGCGCCTGCACGGTTTCCCAGGTCGGGTCCTCGGCGGCCGCCATCGACAGGTTGATGATTCGCTGCATCACCGTGGGATCGGCCTGAGATCCGCCCGCGGTGTTGAGCACTAGTCGCTCGACGACATCCGGATGGTCGACCGCGGTGCGAGCGGCGACCCAGCCCCCGAGCGATTCGCCGCTGAGGTAGGCGCGATTCACACCGATGGTGCGCAGCACCGCCATCAGATGCTCGACGTAGTGGGCGACCTCCAGCGGATGCCCCGGCTTGTCGGTGTACCCGTGGCCCAGCATGTCGATCGACCAGGTCCAGAAATGCTCGGCGTGGGCGCCGATGTTGCGCACGTAGGCCTCGGCGTGGCCGCCGGATCCGTGCAGGAGCACTAACATCGGCTTGCTGGGATCGCCGGCACGCAGGTAGCGGGTCCGTATTCCTCCGGCGTCAAGGTAGCCCTGCTCAAACGCGACGCCTTGGAGATCGCTCCAGATGCTCTCGAACTCCGCCACGGTGCTGTCCGGCCTCCAGATCGGGGGAATCTCGTTCTCGTTTTCGGCTTACCTGGTGTGCTAATATCGCACACTAATGTGCGCTATATATAGAGCTTCGCTCTCACCGAAAGGTCTGTCAAGGCTGTGACGGGGTCCGGTACCGGTTCGCAGACCCTGGCCAGGGGTTTGACCGCGCTGCAGATGGTCGCGGACTCCCCCGGCGGGCTGACGGTGCAACAACTCGCCGATCAGGTGGGCGTGCATCGCACCATCGCCTATCGATTGCTGACGACGTTGGCCGAGTTCCGTCTGGTGGCCAAGGGGGAGGATGGCCGCTACCGGCCGGCTGCGGGCCTGGCCGCGCTCGGCGCTTCCTTCGATCGCAATGTGCGCCAAGTGAGCCTGCCGACGCTGCGCGCCCTGGCCGATGAGCTCGGCGCGACCGTGTCCTTACTCATCGCCGAAGGCGACCAGCAGGTGGCGATCGCGGTGATCGTGCCCAGCCATGTCGCCTATCAACTCTCGTTCCACGAAGGCAGCCGATACCCGCTCGACCGCGGCGCCGCCGGGATTGCCTTGCTCGCGTGCATGCCTCCGCGTCCCGGGGAACGAGAGCTGGTTTCGCGCGCGCGCGAACGCGGTTGGGTGACGACCTACGGAGAGATCGAACCGAATACGTACGGCCTGGCCGTCGGGGTGCGCCGCCCGGTGCCGTCCCCGCCAACGTGCATCAACCTCATCTCACATCGAGAAGACGTGGTGATGCGCGGCAAAGACTCGGTCGTCAAGGCCGCCAAGCAGTTGTCGGAGCTACTGAGCTGAGGGGATAGCAGTCCATGTCATGGGACCACGAAGTCGACGTTGTCGTGCTCGGGAGTGGCGGCGCCGGCCTCACCGCCGCACTGACCGCCGCGGTCGCGGGCGCCTCGGTGGCGGTCTACGAGAAGGCTTCGACCGTCGGGGGGACAACCGCCGTGTCGGGCGGCATCGTGTGGATTCCCGCTCATAACCGTTCTGCCGACGGCGAATTGACGCCCGCCGACGCCCTGCGCTACCTGCGCGCCCAGTCGCTCGGATCGATGGACGACGAGCTGGTCGAGACGTTCGTGCGCACCGGGCCGGCGATGCTCGATTTCATCGAGACGCACAGCGGTCTTCAGTTCGAGATCGCCACCGGATTCCCCGATTACCGCCCCGAGTTACCGGGCGGGCAGCCGGCCGGGGGCAGGTCGCTGAGCGCGGCTCCCTTCGATCTGGCGCAGCTCGGCGAATGGGCAACGCGGATAACGTCTTTCCCGGCGGACTGGTCCAACGTCGGTTTCGATGCTGAAACCAGGGCGCGCCTGCACGCGGCGATCGACGAACGAACCAGCCATCTGTGCGTCGCCGGCACCGCGCTGATCGCGGGGCTCCTCAAGGGCCTCCTCGACGCCGGGGTGACCCCACAGACCAATGCGCGTGCCGAAGGACTCATCGCCGAAGACGGCGAAATCACCGGGGTGCGCGTGACCCTGCCGGATCGGACGATCAGCGTTCGTGCCCGGCAAGGCGTCATCCTGGGCACGGGCGGCTTCGAGTGGGATCCGGCTCTGACACAAGCCTTTCTGCGCGGACCCATGCACGGCGCGGTCTCGCCGCCGAACAACACCGGCGACGGTCTGCGCATGGCGATGGAGCACGGGGCCGACCTGGCCAACATGGGCGAAGCCTGGTGGGTGCCGATCGTGCAAATCCCGGGCGACACCATCGAGGGCAAGCCGCGCAGCCGCAGCGTGCGGCTGGAACGAACGCGGCCCCGCAGCATCATCGTCAACTCGGCCGGCCGGCGCTTCGTCAACGAGGCCTGCGATTACAACTCGATGGCGGGCGCCTTCCATTACCTAGATCCTCGCGGCGGCTACGTCAACGATCGCGGGTGGATGGTGTTCGATTCGATTCACCTGCAGCGCTACGGATTTCTTGGTATCGAACCGGGGCAACCCGTCCCCGACTGGTTCTGCGAGTCGGCGGACCTCGTCGAGTTGGCCGCCAAGACCGGGATCGACGCCGACGGCCTGACCCGCACCGTCGAGAGCTGGAACCGTCATGTGGCCGCCGGGGCGGACCCCGACTTCGGCCGCGGCTCCAGCGCCTACGACGGCTACTGGGGTGATGACAGCGCGACCACACCGGCCGGCAAGACGCTGGGCCCGGTCGACACCGCCCCGTTCTACGCGGTGCCGGTGAGCATCGGTGCGATGGGCACCAAGGGCGGCCCGCGCACCGATCACGATGCCCGCGTTCTGCATGTCGGCGGCGAGCCGATACCTGGCCTGTTCGCTGCGGGTAACGCGATGGGCGGCGTGACCGGACGCGCCTACGGCGGCGCTGGTGGAACCCTCGGTCCGGCAATGGTTTTCGGTTACCGGGCCGGTCACGCGGCCGCCACCGGGAAATCGGTCGACCTGAAGTAGCTGAAGCCGGGGGTCGTTAGGCACCGGGTGATTTGCCGTCAGTCGTGCTGGCGCACCCGGTCGTGACGGTCTGGCCCGGCTCGCGGCCGACCTGCGGACCGGACGGTGGCATCAACGGCACGCAGGGCTGATTGAACAACAATTGGACGCCGGCTATCGCCTACTGGTCAGCGATTGCGGTTGACACACCTTCCGATCGATCCTCGTAAATCTCACCATCTTTCGACCAGGCCGTGGCGGGGCCTCGCGCGGCTGCGCGGCCCATCAGTCGAGTTGCTCCGCGATAGCGGCGGTGATAGCGCAACCGGGAATCGCGTCATGCCGGACGCAACACGGTAGCGCCGCACCCGCATCCGGCGCCTCGGGCGCGACGTGGCACGTTTGCGCGGCCGGGATTTGTCGGAGGTGACTGCGATGATGTGGTTATGTCGTCGATCGCTTCTGCT
>NZ_JCALCO010000030.1:0-64491 GCF_059812385.1 Mycobacterium sp. NGS58
GGCGACTTCGTCGCCGCGGCCGAGACGGCAGGGGCGCCCGTGGCCGGCGGTGAACAGTGGTGCGATGCCGAGGTGCTGCGCATCCTGCGGCGGCGGTCGCTGGCGGCGCTGCGGGCCCAGGTGGAGCCGGTCAGCACCGCCGCCTACGGGCGGTTCCTGCCGGCCTGGCATCGGGTGCGCACGGCCGAATCATCGCGCTCCCCAGGCCATTCGGGGTTGGACGGCCTGATGTCGGTGATAGATCAGCTGGCCGGCGTACGGATGCCTGCCTCGGCGATCGAGCCGCTGGTGCTGGCCCCGCGGGTCCGCGACTACTCCCCCGCGCTGCTCGACGAGCTGCTGGCCACGGGCGAAATCACCTGGTCGGGGGCAGGCTCTATTTCCAGCGGTGACGGCTGGATCACGTTGCACCCCAGCGAATCCGCGCCGTTGACGCTGCCCGGGCCCGCCGACATCGAATTGGGCGACGCCCACCGCGCCGTCCTGGACGCGCTTGCACCGGGGGGCGCCTACTTCTTCCGCCAGCTCACGCAAAGCGGGTTCGGTGAGTCCGAGCTCAAAGCGGCACTGTGGGAACTGGTCTGGGCCGGCTGGATCACCGGCGACACGTTCGCCCCGGTGCGCGCCCTGCTCGGTGGCACCGGAACCCGCAAGCGCTCGGCGCCCACGCACCGGTCGCATCGCCCGCCGCGCCTGAGCCGATATAGCCTCGCTCACCCGCAGTCCCGGCCCGCCGACCCGACCGTCGCCGGCCGATGGTCGATCCTGCCGCCCCCGGAGCCGGACTCCACGCTGCGCGCCCACTACCAAGCGGAACTCCTGTTGGGCCGCCACGGCGTGCTGACCCGTGGCGCGGTGAGCGCCGAGGGCGTACCCGGCGGATTCGCCACCCTGTACAAGGTGCTGAGCACGTTCGAGGACGCCGGCCGGTGCCAGCGCGGCTACTTCATCGAATCGCTGGGCGGGGCGCAATTCGCCGTCGTGTCAACCGTCGACCGGTTGCGCGCCTACTCCGAAGGGGTCGATCCCGAACGGCCCGAGTATCACGCGGTCGCGCTGGCCGCGGCGGATCCGGCCAACCCCTACGGCGCGGCGCTGCCCTGGCCCGATCCCCGCGGCGAGGGCTCGGGGTCCGGGGGGCCGGGAGCACGACCGGGCCGCAAGGCCGGTGCGCTGGTAGTGCTGGTCGACGGCGAGCTGGCCTGGTTCCTCGAGCGCGGCGGGCGCTCGCTGCTCACGTTCACCGACGACCCCGCCGCCCATCTCGCGGCGGCGACGGCGCTGGCCGATCTGGTCTCGTCCCGGCGCGTGGCGTCGATCCTGGTCGAACGCATTGACGGGATGCCGGCCTTACAGCCCCGGCCGGACGGACCCGGCCCGGTCGACGCGCTCTCCGACGCCGGTTTCGCCCGGACTCCACGCGGAATGCGGCTGCGCTGACATGCCCGAAGGTGACACCGTCTGGCACACCGCCGCCGTGCTGCGTGAGCGCCTGGTCGGCGCCACCCTGACCCGGTGCGACGTCCGGGTGCCGCGGTACGCCACCGTCGACCTCACCGGGCGGGTGGTCGACGAGGTGCTCAGCCGCGGAAAGCATTTGTTCATCCGGGTGGGGGACGCCAGCATTCATTCGCATCTGAAAATGGACGGCAGCTGGCGGGTCGGAAACCGCTCGGTCCGGGTCGACCACCGCGCGCGCATCATCTTGGAGACCGACACCGTCCGCGCCGTCGGCGTCGACCTGGGTGTGCTGGAGATCCTGGAGCGCGAGAGTGACGGCGAGGCGGTGGCGCACCTCGGACCCGATCTGCTGGGCGAGGATTGGGATCCCGCGCTCGCCGCCGCCAACCTGATGGCCGACCCGGACCGGCCGATCGCCGAGGCGCTGTTGGACCAGCGCCTGCTGGCCGGCGTCGGCAACGTCTACTGCAACGAATTGTGTTTCCTTTTCGGGCATCTACCCACCGCGCCGGTGCGCGACATCGCCGACCCGCATCGGCTGGTCTCACGCGCGCGGGACATGCTGTGGCTCAACCGCTTTCGTTGGAACCGGTGCACCACCGGCGATACCCGGGCGGGACGACAGCTGTGGGTCTACGGTCGATCCGGTCAGCCATGCCGCCGGTGCGGTACCCGGATCAACTTCGACGACTCCGGGGATCGGGTGACGTACTGGTGTCCCTCCTGCCAGCGCTGACGCGCGTGGCCGTGCTTGGCGGGCCTAGTCGCGGGCGTGGGCGAGGAAGAACTGGGCGATGGCCTCGGATCCGTCGAGCGCGCGGGTGGTGGGACCGATGACGGCCGCAGGCAGATACTGCTTGCCGCCCGGCCAGGTGTGCCCGCCGCTGTCGATCTTGCAGAACACCACTTCGGTATTGTCCGCGCATCCTGTGGACTGGTAGCGGCGCACGACCGTGCCGTCGCGGACATCGGGCAGCGCCTCCATCACCGGCTCTCCTTGGCAGCCATCGATCGAGCGCCACTTGTCCACCATGCTGTCGGCCGAGATCGAGTGGCTGACCCCGCCGCGGCCGCGCACCGTACCGCCTTTGAAGGGCACCAGCGGATCGGCGGTCCCATGGGCTTCCCAGACCGACACCGGTCGCGACGGATTACATGCCACCCCCACGCCCAGCGTCCCGGCCACCGGCGCGACCGCGGCGAAGACGTCGGCGCGGTCACACGCCAGCCGGTTGGTCATGAAGCCGCCGTTGGACATCCCGGTGACGAAAACGTGCCCGGGCGCGACGCCGTAGTCGTTCTGCAGCTTGTTCACCAGGCCAACCAGGAAGGCCACATCATTGATGTGGCGGCGATCGGCGGGCGAAGCACCACGCCCGTCGGCCCAGCTCTTGTCATAGCCGTCGGGGTAAACAACCAACAGGTTGTGGGCATCAGCAACGGTGTTGAAGCCCGTCAGGCCGCGCTGCGAGAACCCGGTACCGCCGCCACCGTGCAAACTGAGCACCAGCCCGACAGGGTCGCCCACCGGCACGTGCAACATGTAGGTTCGGTCCATGCCGCCGGATCGAAAGGTGCCGGAGATGTCTCGAGCGCTAGCGGCCGACACGTGCCGAACGCCGCAGCCGACCACGCATATCGCCACCACACCGAGCCACCACCACCGCGCGTACGCCATGTCGTCAGATCACCGGCGGCGCGTCGCCGATGGCTCGGCGGTGACGCGCGTCCGACTGCGGAGCAAACGCTTGTGTGGCATGCACCGCATTATCGGCGATACGGCGCCGGGCGACGCCGCGAGATGCAAGCATGCGAATTAGCCCGCCTTCAGCAAGCAACGGCACTTCTGTTCCACGGGAGTATCAGAAATGACGAGCACCCAGATGCGCAAGCCTGTCCGGCCGCTCCTGGCGATCTGCGTGCTGCCGGTGGCCGGGCTGCTCGGCATGCTGGGGGCGTCCGCGACCGCTCACGCCACGTCCGCCGATGACGCATTCCTGGCCGCACTGAAAGCCAAAGGCATCAACTACGAGTCGCCCGAAGCCGCGGTCAACTCCGGGCATACCGTCTGTCACGAACTCGATATGGGCCAGTCACCGGAACAGGTCGCCAACAACGTCCTGTCCAGCAGCAGCCTGGACAGCTATCACGCCGGCTATTTCGTCGGGGTAAGCATCAAGGCGTACTGCCCGAAATACGCGGATTCGGCGGCGTCGTCCGGGTCCTGAGATCGCTTCGGCTGAGCCCCTCAAGACAGGATCCAATCGAGCCGGCTGGCACGCCGCTAGCCCGAAGGACGGGGGCCACTGTCGCCAAAGCGATTGGGGAAACTCGTTGTTCACGATCGGTAAACCCACCAGCCACTCGCTCGCGCCGCGATCGCCGATTACACGTGATGGTCTTGACTCACCGGGGTCGTCGAACCCCGGAGATTCTGCGAGCAGGTGGGTGACATGGAGCAATCAAAGCGGTTGCAGCTCAAGCCATATCGGGCTGTGTCCGAGCACATCGACGGCGCCTGGTGGCCGCGGTCGACGAACCTGGCCGACGAGCTGCCGGGCCTGGTGGCGTCGTTGTCCGGTCGGCTGGGGCGGGTCGTCATGGTGGGCTACCGGCGCAATGGCTGGCACAATACGCCCGCGGTGGCGGAAATCGACGGGCACACAATCGAATTACTGGGCTTCGCCAGCGACGAGGAGGCCAGCGTCATCGTAATGGGCGGCAACGGCCGCCACCTCACCCTGCATGTCATCCGGCCGGACAGCGATGAGGACGACGCCCGTCGGGCACTCGACGCGGTGCGCGCTTCCACCGCTCCCGCTGCCGCGGTTCCCCCGGCCGCCCGGGCCACGGTTGGGCGATCGGCGGCGGACGTGGCCGACAAGCTGGCCCGTTACGAGGGGCTCGGTGACGAAAGGCGCAACGCCCAGATCAGGCGCTGGTGCGAAGAGACGGCGCAACGATTCATCGACGCCCCGGTGCAGACGTTCGTCCCCATCCTGGTCGAACACATCGTCCGCAACCGCATGATGGAGTCACGCATGCAGCGCTATCCCGCCGACGGCGGCCTGTGCATGACGGTGCCCGGCAGCTCCGCGCCGTACTCGATATCGTCGTAGTCGCGTCCCTTGCGCCGGCGGCCGCTCGCCGAATTACCCGTCGGACGCATCGGGACCATCGGGAGCATGGGGGTCTGACCGGTCCCGGTAGGCAGCGCGGAAACCGCCGACGCAAGCTGCACCGGCGCCGAAGATCCGAGCATTCCGACCGTCGCGGGCGGCATGGTCAGGTTGCCGAGCGAGATACCGACGCCCAGCGTGGCCTGGGGCGCCAACGATCCGGCTGCACCGAGCAGGGTCGCGTCCGCCGACGACAGCGCCGCGGTGCCTTCGGCCAGGCCGCCGATAATGTCGGGTCCCAGCGACCCTATCGACGCAAACCCCTGGGCGGTCTGCAATTGCGCGAACACACCGAGCAGGTTGATCGGAAATCCACTGGCGGCGAAGAATTGGTTCGCCCAGCTACTCCAGTATTTGAACCAGCCCGAATTGGGGTCGAAAGTCGTTGCGGCGGTAAGGTTTTGACTGACCTGACTGACCCCGGAGAGATTGACGGCGGTCTGCGTACCGGAATTGGCGGTGGTCGTAGCCGGCACCATGGCGGCCTGTCTCGTCGGCGCCGACGGATCCGAAACCGGAGGCGGCAAAGAGAACTGGGGCGGTTTGAGGGTGCTCGCCGAGGTCGCGGCGTAGCGGACCAACGCCGCCGAGTTGTTGACCCACATGGCGTTGTACTCGGCCTCGGTCTCGGCGATGGCCGGGTAGTTGATCCCAAAGAAGTTGGTGGCCAACAACACCGCCAGCCGCGCGCGGTTCGCGGCGACCCGCGAGGGGTGCACCACCGTCCAGTGCGTCGACTCGAATGCCGCGGTCATGACTTCGACCGACGTGGCGACCTCCTGGCACTGCTGCGCTGTGACGCGCAACCAGTCGAGGTAGGGCTCAAAGGCTTGGGCCATCGCCAGCGACGATGGGCCCTGGTACGTCGTCATCAGCCACGACAGCTCCGCGGTGTAGCTGCCTGCCGCCTGCTCCAGCTCGGCACTCAGCTCCTGCCAGGCGCCGGCCGCCGCGATCCATGACCAGGCGCCAGGTCCAGCATGGATCAGCGCCGACGTCGCCTCCGGCGGCAGCATCCAGAAATCCATGAACCTTTACCTTGGTGAAGAACGTGGGTCAGGCGAACGCTCCGCGTCGGCCCGTCCGGCGATTCGCGGTTGAACGAGGGCGGGACATCGAGGTGTCCTGCTGGTGGTCGCCGTTGACCTGCACGGTGGCGGAATCCGGCATCCGCGGTCGTGGGGCGCCATCGGCTCATCCCGCCGATGGGTTTCGAGGCATCACTTTGCCCTTGACCTCCTGGCCGACCGCGACGTCCTCGTACTTCTGCTGTTTGCGCTTGCGCCAGCCGGTTCCCGCAGAGGCCGTCGTCGGCGGCACCATCATGGGCATCAGGGGGATCCCCGATTCCCCCGCCGGCAGCGGCGAGGCGGCGGACGCGAGCTGCACCCCGGTCTGCGTGCCCGGCAGCAGCCCCACGACGGCGGGAGGCGCGGTCAGCTTGCCCAGCGACACCCCGACGCCCATTGCGCCCGTCGGCGCCATTCCCGCGCCGATACCCTTGACCGCGTTAGACAGGCTCGCCGTGGCCGCCCCGAGGCCCTCCGTGGCCGCCCCGAGTCCCTCCGACAGGCCGCTGCCGATGTCACCGCCCACCGACTGGACCCCTTGGGCGGTCGCCAACTGCGCCCACACACCGAGCAGGTTGATCGGGAAACCGGACGAGATGAACTGGTTGCCCCAGGTGCTGAAGTAGCCGAACCACCCTCCGTTGGGGTCTCCGCCGCTGCCGAAGAGGCCGCCGAGCGTCGAGTCTGCCGTGGACACATTTTGAGCCACGTTGCCGGCGGCCAAGAGGCCGGCATTGTTCACCGCCAGCGCTTGCCTGGACGTCCCACCCGGATCGACGGGGGACAGCGGCGAACTGAAGTTCGACAGCTGCGTGGTTGCCTGCGACGACGACGCCTGATAGCGGACCATCGCCGCCGAGTTGTTCGCCCAGATGGTCTGATATTCGTTCTCGGTCTCGGCGATCGCCGCCGTGTTGGTGCCGAACCGGTTCGTCGCCAGCAGCTGCGCCAGCCGCGTCCGGTTGGCGGCCACCACCGAGGGATGAACCACCGTGGACCGGACGGTGGCGAAGGCCGACGCGGCGGCCTCGGCGGACGTGGCCATCTGCGCGGATTGCTGGGCGGTCTCGCGCAGCCAGAGCAGGTAAGGCTGAACGGACTGCAGCATGGCCATCGCCGACGGTCCGTCCCAGGAATCGATGAGCGACGACAATGTCGAGGCATACGTGGAGACCGAATTCTCCAGCTCGACGGCCAGGCGCTGCCAGGCGCCGGCGGCCTCGATCAGCGAGCCCGCCCCCGGCCCGGTGTGGATGAGCGTCGAGGTGACCTCGGGAAGTGCAAACAGATCCATCACATCTCACAATGCCCATGCTGAGAACGCCTCAGCAAATTTGCGTTGGCCAGGCCGCGAAGAACCCTGAAACTCTGCACGTCGAAGCCTGTCACCTGCAGTCGGGACCTCCCAATTCGACCGCTACGTGTTAGGACACCCTATACCCAAAGCTGAGAGCGATTTGACATTTGCTGGCCAGGGGCACTTACGCGACACCGTCCGTTTTTCACACGGTCACCGAGGCGCCGCGGTTCACCACGACGATCCGGTCCCCCAGCCCTCGGTGCTGCATTTCCCGGGTGAAGTCGGCCAGCGGCGAGGCAAAGGCCGCGTAGTCGTCAAAGTGCACCGGGACGGCCTTCGGCAGGGCCAGCATCGCAACGAGTTCGGCGCCCTGACGGCCGTCCATCGTGACCGTCAGCCCGAACGGCAGCCGCCCGCCGGCCGGCAGCCGGGTGCCGCCGAGGTGCAGCATGCCCACGTCGATCGGGTCGAACCTGGTGGGAATCTCCCTGAGCTCCTCGATCAGCAGGGTGTCGCCGGAGATGTATAGCCGGCGCCGGGGCGAGCCATCGTCGGCGGCGACCTCCACCATGGTGCCCATCACGGGCGGGAGGAGCCGCTGACTCCACCCCGGCGCGTGACGCCCCGGCAACGACGTGAGGGTGAGCGTGGTGCCGCCCTTCGTGATCGTGTGCTGCTGCCAGGTGGTCAGGCCCCGCGCCTGCGCGAAACCTCGCTTGTGTAGCCGTTTGGCGGCGTGCGGGGTGGTGACGACGGGCAGCGCATGGTCGAGGCCCTTCTGCGACACCCGGTCCCAGTGATCGCCGTGCATGTGCGACAGCACGATCGCGTCGATCGGGGGAAGTTCGCTGATCTGTAACGCAGGCTCCTTGAGCCGCTTGGATACCAGCCCATGGCCGAGGTAGGCGCGTTGACCCTGGTGCAAGAAGTTGGGGTCGGTCAACAGCGTCAGCCCGCCCGCGGAAATGAGCGTGGTGGCGTTGCCTACGAACGTGACGGTGATGTCCATAGCCGCGGGCTACCCGGTCCCGCGCCTTCCATGCCGCCAGCAGGCTTCCATGCCGCTAGAAGGGTGGTGGATCGTCGGCGCCGGGCGGGCCGGGACCGCCGCTCGGGCTGCTGTCGGCCCGCCGGCCCAGGCGGGCATCGCGATTGTGCCGTCGCTCGGCCGCGATGCGTCCGGCGCGGTTCTGGGCGCGGGTGCGGCGCCGGGTGGGCATCATCGCCGTGCGGTCATCGCAGTAATCGGGCGCCACGTCGGACTCGGCGGCCGCGATCGCGCCGGCGCCCTGGCACAAACTTGGGAACAACAGTGCGCTGCCCGGCGTGGTGACATAGGTTCGGCCGGCCGGTGAGGTCAGGATCAGCGTCGCGTCGGGTAGTTGTATTTCGCGCCAGCCCCAAAAAGTTTTCACCAAATGATGTGTGCGGCAATAGCATTTGAGGTTCGACGCGTGCGTGCGCCCACCGTTCGCGTAGGGAATCGTATGGTCCACGTCGCAATTGACGGCGGGCTGGTCGCAGCCGGGCCAGCGGCACGTCAAGTCGCGGCAACGCACGAAATCGGCCAGCGCCTTCGACGGCACATAACCCGGCTCGGGCGGCGCATCGCCGGGGTGAGTCAGCGGCGCCAAGGTGGCCGAGGCGGCCAGCTCGGCGACCAACTCCGGCGCAATCAGGCCCTCGACGCCCAACTCGTAGCCCGGCACCGACCCGCTGCCATCCACACTGCCGCGCTCGGCGATCACGTGGATCACCACCGGGCCCGCGGACCGTTTGCCGGCCGGGCAATCGCGGCGCCCGCATCGGCATCCCAGCCGGTCGGCGCCGCCCGCCAACGCCCCCAACGCATCGGCGCGGCGCTGTTCTCGCGTGCGCGGGTCGTGCCCACACACCGTGGCGGCCAAGGCGTTCAGGCGCCGGTCCAGTAGATGCGCATCGGGGGCGAGCAGGCTGCCCTGGATATGCGACAGGCCGTCCCCCGCGTCACCGATCCAGATCTCCCGCTGCACCACGCGCTCCCGCCGGCGCCGCACCGCATCCGCGTCGGCGTGCGCGACGACCTTGTCGACTTGCGCGGCCAGCCGGCCGGGAGTCATCGACGGCCAGCGCGCCACGTTGGCCGCCAGCCGGGCGTCCACCGCCGCCAGCACCTGCGGGTCGGTGATTAGGTCCGTGCGGTACACCACCGTGGCGAACATCCGAAAGTCGATATCGCCGGCCCTGAAGACCTCGCCCACCGCGGCAGCCGCTCCCGCATGGCGCGGGCGTAGCGCACCTTGCTGCCGGCCAGGCCCTGACCGATCCGCAGCTCGGCGGCGACCTCCGCGCTGACCGCCGCCTCGGTGTCGACGGCCCAGCTCTCGGTCTCCGCGCAACGTGACAGCCGATACCCGAACAACTCACCGATGGCCGCGAGCTGTGCGGCCGCCGCCCGATTCTCGGCGCGCGCGGCCGCTCCGACGCTTTCCAGCAGTCCCATCGACACCGGCGTTCGCGACGGATAGTGCCGCTCGAACAGTTCGTCGAAGTATTCGATCACCTCAGGTGGTGAACGGTGACCCGACGCCTGCTCGAACATAGGTTCGACTATGCCACGGCCCACCGACAACCGTTCGGCGCAGCCTCACACCTATGGCTCGGCTCGGCGGCTGACGAATTCCCGCCGCACGCCGGTCAGCGGATCGGCGAACTCGATGCGCTGCGCCAATAGCCGCAGCGGCGTGCTGAAGTCGTCGGCCGCCACGTCAATGATGCTGGGATACAACGGATCGCCCTCGATCGGTATCCCCAGCGAGGCCATGTGCAGGCGCAGCTGATGGGTACGCCCGGTGCGGGGGCTGAGCCGGTACAGCCCGTCCGGTGACACCAGCTCCACGCGGGTCTCGGCATTGGGTGCGCCGGGCTCGCACACGGCCTGTAGGTGGCTGCGGCGCTTGATGAGCCGGTTCTTCACCACGCACGGGAGCTCCAGCTGCGGGTCGACGGCGGCCCTGGCCAGATATGTCTTACGGACCGATCCGCGAGAGAACAGCGTCTGATAGGCGCCGCGCACCTCGCGCCGTGCGGTGAACAGCAGCACCCCGGCGGTCAGCCGATCCAGCCGGTGCGCCGGGCTCAGCTCGGGCAGCTCCAGTTCCCGCCGCAGCCGCACCAGCGCGGTCTGCGCGACGTGGCGTCCGCGCGGCATGGTGGCCAGGAAGTGCGGCTTGTCGACGACCACGATGTCGGCGTCGCGGTGCAGCACCGGGATGTCGAACGGGACAGGCACCTCGTCCTGCAGCTCGCGATACAGGTAGACACTCGCGCCGGCGGGAAGCACGGTGGTGGCGTCGATTACCGCGCCATCGGCGCCGACGACCTCGCCGGCCAGCACCTTGGCGCCGGCCCGGGCGCCGAACCGGGCGGTGAGCTCGGCCAGCACCGGCCCGCCGCGCAGCCGCACCCGGGCTGGGCCGAGTCCGTCGCGCACGGGTAGCGGTGCGGGCTTCACCACAGGCTCAACTAAGCGGGACCGGCTCGAGGATCTCGGCGCGCGCCTCGGGTGCGCTGGCGCGCAGTTCGTCGGCGGACACGTCGTCGGGCTGGGCCTGGGACAGGATCTCGGCCTCCACCCGGGCGGTGTAATTCGCGACCTCGCGCCCGATCTCCTCTTCCGACCAGCCCAGCACCGGCGCGACGACGTCGGCGACCTCGCGCGCGCAGTCGACGCCGCGGTGGGGGTATTCGATGGAGACGCGCATCCGGCGGGCCAGGATGTCCTCCAAATGCAAAGCGCCCTCGGCGGTTACGGCATACAGCGCCTCCACCCGCAAATAGCCCGGCGCCTCCTTGATGGGCTCGAGCAGGTCGGGGCTCTGCGCCGCCAGCGCCAGCACGTCACCGATCAGCGAGCCATAGCGGTCCAGCAGGTGACGTACCCGGTAGGGATGCAGGCCCTGCAGTTGGGCGACGTGTTCGGCCTGGTTGATCAGCGCGAAGTAGCCGTCGGCGCCCAGCAGGCTGACCTTCTCGGTGATCGACGGCGCCACCCGGGCCGGAATGAATTGGGCCGCAGCGTCAATCGCGTCGGCGGCCATCACCCGGTAGGTGGTGTACTTGCCACCGGCGATGGCCACCAGGCCCGGCGCGGGCACCGCCACGGCGTGTTCCCGGGACAGCTTGGACGTCTCCTCGCTCTCCCCGGCCAGCAGCGGCCGCAGCCCCGCGTACACCCCGTCGATGTCGGCGTGCGTCAGCGGGATGGCCAGCACGGTGTTGACGGTTGAGAGGATGTAGTCGATGTCGGCCTTTGTGGCCGCGGGGTGGGCCAGGTCCAGGTTCCAGTCGGTGTCGGTGGTCCCGATGATCCAGTGGCTGCCCCACGGGATGACGAACATGACCGATTTCTCCGTGCGCAGGATGATCGCGACGTCGCTGACGATGCGGTCGCGGGGCACCACCACATGCACGCCCTTGGACGCCCGGACCTGAAAACGCCCGCGCTGCTTGGACAATGCCTGGATCTCGTCGGTCCACACCCCGGTCGCGTTGACCACCACGTGCCCGCGAACCTCGGTGATTGCGCCGTTCTCGGAGTCGCGGACGCGCACACCGGTCACCCGGTCGCCTTCGCGCAGCATGGCGACCACCTGAGTGGAGGTGCGCACCACCACGCCGTAATGCGCGGCGGTGCGCGCGACGGTCATGGTGTGCCGGGCGTCGTCGACAACCGTGTCGTAGTAACGGATTCCGCCGATCAGCGAGCTGCGCTTGAGACCCGGGCTCAACCGCAATGCGCCAGCGCGCGTCAGATGCTTCTGCGCCGGAACGGATTTCGCGCCGCCGAGCCGGTCGTACAGAAAAATCCCGGCGGCGATGTACGGGCGTTCCCACATGCGATTGGTCAACGGGAACAGGAACGGCATCGGCTTGACCAGATGCGGTGCCAGCGTCGTCAGCGACAGCTCACGCTCGTAGAGCGCCTCGCGCACCAGGCCGAACTCGAGCTGTTCGAGATAGCGCAGGCCGCCGTGGAACATCTTCGACGAGCGGCTCGAGGTGCCCGAGGCGAAGTCACGCGCTTCCACCAGCGCCACCTTGAGACCGCGGGTCGCCGCGTCCAGCGCGCAGCCCGAGCCCACCACGCCGCCACCGATCACCACCACGTCGAACTGCTCGGTGCCCAGCCGTTCCCAGGCGGCCTCGCGCTGCCGCGGCCCCAGCACGGAAACCGGTGAGCTGCGCTGGGTGGGCGCGTGAACGGATTCAGTCACGGCCAGGACTCCTCACTGGGGAAACTCTCGGTTACTCGTCAGTAGGACGTGCTGCACCAAGGCTAACCACTAATCCAGATCGTCGTGCGCCATGAGCCGCCGCGCGGCCTCGGTGACCGAGCCGGACAACGACGGGTAAACCGCCAGCGTCTGCGCCAGCTCGTTGACCGTGATCCGGTTGGTCACGGCCACGGCGATCGGCAGGATCAGCTCGGACGCGATGGGGGCCACCACCACCCCGCCGATGACCACGCCGGTGGCCTGGCGGCAGAACAGCTTGACGAAGCCCTGGCGCAGCCCCGACATCTTGGCCCGCGCGTTGGTGCGCAGCGGCAGCATGACCGTGCGGGCCGGCACCGAACCGTCATCGATCATGGTCTGCGGGACGCCGACGGCGGCGATCTCGGGCCTGGTGAACACCGTCGCCGCCACCGTGCGCAGCCGGATCGGGCTGACGCCCTCGCCCAGCGCGTGATACATCGCGATCCGGCCCTGCATGGCGGCGACCGAGGCCAGCGGCAAGAGACCGGTGCAGTCACCGGCGGCGTAGATGCCTGCCACCGAGGTCCGCGACACCCGGTCGACGGTCAGGTAGCCGCCGCGGCCCAGCTCGATGCCGACCCGGTCGAGGCCCAGGCCGCCGGTGTTGGGCACCGACCCGATGGTCATCAGGGCGTGGCTGCCCTCAACCGTGCGCCCGTCGGCCAGGGTGACCAGCACGCCGTTCTCGGTGCGGGTCACCGATTGCGCGCGGGCGTTCTTGACCAGCTCCACACCGCGTTCGGAGAACGCCTCCTCGAGGACCAGCGCCGCGTCGGCGTCCTCGTACGGCAGCACCCGGTCCCGGCTGGCCACCACGGTCACCGGCACGCCCAATTCGGTGTACGCGTGCACGAATTCGGCGCCGGTGACCCCCGACCCGACCACGATCAGGTGCTCGGGCAGCGCCTCCAGGTTGTAAAGCTGGCGCCAGGTGAGAATGCGCTCGCCGTCGGGCGGCGCCGACGGCAGCACGCGCGGGCTGGCGCCGGTGGCGATCAGCACGACGTCAGCCTCGTACTCGCTGGTGACGGGGCCGTCGGGCCCCGGATCGCTATGGGTCGCCCTGATGCGGTGGCAGGCCAGGCCCGGTGTGGGGTCGATCAGCTCGCCGTGGCCGGCCACCACGTGCACGCCCATGCTCAGCAGCTGGTCGGCGATGTCGGCGGACTGCTCGGTGGCGAGTTGCTTGACCCGGGCATGGATCTGCGGCAGCGAGATCTTGGCGTCGTCGATGTCGATCTCGAAGCCGAGTCGCGGCGCCCGGCGCAATTCGGTGCGCAGCCAGGTCGAGGCGATGAACGTTTTGGACGGCACGCAGTCATCCAGGACGGCCGCCCCGCCGATGCCCTCGGAGTCGATCACGGTGACGCGGGTTGTGTCCGGGTGCGAGGTCGCGGCCACCAGCGCGGCTTCGTAACCGGCCGGGCCTCCACCGAGGATCACGATGCGGGTCACCACAGCCACCAACCTAACGAAGCCGCGGTGGCCCTGCGAATGCTCAGGGAAGACCCGCCAGCATCGGCCGTCTAAGCTTTCCCCGTGCCGCTCTACGCCGCTTACGGGTCGAACATGGATCCCGAGCAGATGCAGAAACGCGCGCCACATTCGCCGATGGCCGGAACCGGCTGGCTGCACGGATGGCGGTTGACCTTCGGTGGCGAGGACATCGGCTGGGAAGGCGCGCTGGCCAGCGTCGTCGAAGACCCGGATTCGAAGGTGTTCGTCGTCCTCTACGACATGACACCGGCGGACGAGAAGAACCTGGACCGCTGGGAGGGCTCGGAGTTCGGCGTCCACAAGAAGATCCGGTGCCGCGTAGAGCGCATCTCGTCGGACACCGACACCGACCCGGTCCTGGCATGGCTGTACGTTTTGGACGCCTGGGAGGGCGGGCTGCCGTCGGCCCGGTACCTGGGTGTGATGGCTGATGCCGCCGAAATCGCCGGGGCACCAAGCGATTACGTGCACGGCCTGCGGACCCGCCCGGCCCGCAATATCGGCCCGGGCACCAGCGCCTGACCGGGCGGCCCGACGCCGTCCACCGAAAATCGTTCGCCCGACGGCGATCGGGCGGGTAGAAAGACAGACCGACGATGCGCGCCGCGATTCGCCGCGGCGCCGCCCAGGAAGGAAAAACGGCTGTCCATTCTGTCCATACCGCTGGTCGCCGACGCGGTGGCGCGCGCCTTCTCCGCCGCCATCAATCCCACCCCCAAGGCCGCCGTGCGATTCCCGGAGATCGCCGGCCACACCTCTGAAGTCACCATCGATACCCGCCACGGGCCGGTATCCGCCACCGTCTATCACCCGCCGGCGGCGACGAACCCGCCCGTCTACGTCAACGTGCACGGCGGCGGGTTCGTGGTCGGACACCGCGAGCAGGACGATCCCTGGTGCCGGTACCTGGCCGCCAACGCGGGCGTGCTGGTGATCAACCCCGACTACGTCCTGGCACCGGGGCACCGCTTCCCCACCGCGGTGTACCAGATTTATGACGTCGTGCGCTGGGCGGCCGGCCCCGACCGCGGGTGGGACGGCACCCGACTGTGCGTCGGCGGCCAAAGCGCGGGCGGCAACCTCAGCGCCGCGGCCGCGCGGCTCGCGCTGGAGAACGGTGGCCCCGACATCGCACTGCAGGTGCTGCATTACGCGCCGCTGGACCTGGTCACGCCCAGCCGCGACAAGGCGTCGACGGTCGGCCGCCGGGCGATCATGAAGCCGTGGATGAGCGAGGTCTTCGACACCGCCTACATCCCCGAGCCGGCCCAGCGGCGCGACCGCCTGGCCTCGCCCGCCTGGGGCGACAACGCCGATGCCATCGCGGGCATCGCACCCGCGCTCGTCGTGACGGCCGAGCACGATCGGCTGCGCGACGAAGCCCGCAGGTACGCAGCCAAACTCGACGCCGCCGGGGCGTTAGCGGAGTACCACGAGGTGGCCGGCGTCGACCACGGCTACAACATCATGAGCGGGGCCGGTGACGTGACGCGGCGCAGCTATGCCCATATCGCCGAACACGTCGTCCGCGCCACCGGCGCCTAGGACCGCTCGAAGGCGGCCGACTGCTCGACGATGTTCGTCATCACGCGGACGCCGATCGGCAGGGCCCGCTCGTCGAGGTCGAACGTCGGCTGGTGCAGGTCCAGCTGAGGCCCTACCCCCGGCCACACCCCCAGCCGGGCCATCGCACCGGGAACCTCCTCCAGGTACCAGGAAAAGTCCTCGCCACCGCCGGACTGACGGGTGTCGGCCAGCGCGTCGGGGCCGATCTGTTCGATCGCGTGGGTGAGGATGCGTGTCGAAACGTCCTCGTTGACCACCGGCGGTACGCCGCGCCGGTATTGCAGCGTGTGCTCGATGGCGAGCGGCGCCAGCAGCCCGGACACCGTCTCGCGGATGATCTCCTCCATACCCACCCAGGTCTGCCGGCTCGCGGTGCGCACGGTGCCGGCCAGCACGCCGGTCTGCGGAATGGCGTTGGCGGCCACGCCGGCGTTGACCGCGCCCCAGACCAGCACGGTGCCGTTGCGCGGGTCGATGCGCCGCGACAACACCCCGGGCAACCCGGTGATCAGCGTGCCCAGCCCGTACACCAGGTCGGCGGTCAGGTGTGGGCGCGACGTGTGGCCGCCGGGCGAGTACAGCGTGATCTCTATCTGGTCGGCCGCCGAGGTGATGGGGCCGTGCCGGACCGCGACCTTGCCGACCTCCAGCCGGGGGTCGCAGTGGAGGGCGAAGATTCGCGACACCCCGATGATGGCGCCGGCCGCAATGGCATCGATCGCCCCGCCGGGCATCAGCTCCTCGGCGGCTTGGAAGATCAGCCGCACCCCCACCGGAAGCTCGGGCACCGAGGCCAGCACCAAGGCGGTGGCCAGCAGGATCGCGGTGTGTGCGTCGTGACCGCAGGCATGGGCCACGCCCGGCATGGTGGAGGCGTACGGAACGCCGCTGAGCTCGGCCATCGGCAGGGCGTCCATGTCGGCCCGCAACGCGATCCTGGGCTCGTGCTGGGGTCCGATGTCGCAGACGAGTCCGGTTCCGCCCGGCAGCACCTTCGGGTTGAGCCCGGCTTCGGCCAGCCGCTCGGCGACGAACTGGGTGGTGGCGTACTCCTGGCGGCCCAGCTCCGGGTAGCGGTGAATGTGGCGGCGCCATTCGACCAGGTCTTGGTGATGGGTGGCCAGCCAGGAATCGGCGGCGCCGACCAGGCTCATGATTGCCCCCCGCCGCGCCTGCGCTCCTGCGCGTCCATCACCCGGTCGCGCTGGGCGGGCGTCTGGGCCAGCTGAACCACGGTGCGCGCCAGCATGATCGCGCCCTCGACTACCGCGCGGTCGGCGCTGGGTCCCGCGGCGGCGTCGGCGAAGGCGCGCTGGTGAACCATGGCGCCCCCGGCGTCGACCCCGACCACCGGGTGGATCCCCGGCAGCACGTGCGTGACGTTGCCCATGTCGGTGCTGCCCATGGGCAGCGTCGCCTCGTACTCGCGGGCCACCGGCTCCCGGCCGAGCCGGCACATCTCGTCACGGAAGGTGTCGGCCAGCCATTGGTCGGGCTTCAGTTCGTCGTACGGGGGCGCGGGGATGTCGATTTCGTATTCGCAGCCGGTGCCCAGCGCGCCCGCGGCGAAGCACGAGTACATCCTGCCCTCCAGCTCGCGCAGCGAGTCCGCTTCGACCGCTCGCATCGCGTACTGAAGCGCCGCGTGCCCGGGGATGACGTTGACCGCCTGGCCGCCGTTGGTGACGATGCCGTGCACCAGCTGCCCGGGCGCGAGTTGCTGGCGCAGCAGCCCGATGGCCACCTGCGCGACCGTGACCGCGTCGACGGCGTTGATTCCCAGGTGCGGCGCGACGGCCGCGTGGGATTCCTTGCCGCGGTAGTTGACCGTCGCCTCGGACAGCGCCAGCGAGCGCGCCCCGGCGATGTCGGCCGGGCCCGGGTGCAGCATGACCGCCGCGGCGATGTCGTCGAACACCCCGGCCTTCAGGAGCAGCGCCTTGCCGCCGCCGGCCTCCTCGGCCGGCGTCCCCAGCAGCGAAACCCGCAGGCCCAGGTCGTCGGCCACCTCGGCCAGCGCCAGGGCGGTGCCCACCGCCGACGCCGCGATGATGTTGTGGCCGCAGGCGTGGCCGATCTCGGGCAGCGCGTCGTACTCGGCGCAGATCCCGATGGTCAGTGGCCCGCTGCCGAAGTCGGCGCGAAAGGCGGTGTCCAGCCCACCGGCGGCCGCGGTGATCTCGAAGCCGCGCTCGGCGACCAGCGCCTGCGCCTTGGCGCAGCTGCGATGCTCGGCGAAGGCCAACTCGGGCTCGGCATGGATGTCATGGGACAACTCGACAAGGTCGGCACCACGCCGCCGCACGACATCTTCGACGCTGTCTAACGGGGTTATGGGCACTCTCGCAGTATGTCGCAGTATCTTTTCGCGGCCCAACCCCGCCGGGGCTACACCCGCCCGGCGATGAATCCGGCCGCCTGGCCAGGGTAGGGCGGCGCGGAGTAGTCGTGGTGCGCGTCCCGGTCGCGGCCCCCGACAACACAGACGGGATCACCCTCGCTGCACAGGTCGATGGCGCGGCCGGCGAAGGCGCCGGTCGACGACAACGGTGTGTTGAAGCGGTTGCCGGGGTTGCCGAACACCGCGACCGCCGCGATCTTGTCGGCCAGGCCGGGATCCAACGCGGGAGCCGATCCGAAGTTGCCGATGCGCTGTCCGACCGGCGGCACCCCGGCGAGCATCGAGACCGCGGCGGCGCCCTGCGAGAAGCCGCCCAGCACCAGCCGCGTGGACGGGCACTGGCCGACCATCTCGGCGATGTGGTCGCGCGCGTCGTTGGCGCCGTCGGCGGTGGTCAGAAAGTTGTAGCTGGCCGGATAGTTCACGGCATAGGAGTCGACGCTGCGCGAACCCAGCGCGGGCTGCAGCGCGCCGAACAGCGCATCACCCACCACCCCCAGGCCAGGCGGCTCGGCGGTACCGCGGGCGAAGATGAGTTGGACGTCCGGACAGTCGGCTTTGGCCGACGGCGCCGGGCCCACTGTGATCGAAACCACCGACAGCACAACACCGACGGCTATTCCCATGGCCGGGCCAACCACCGGCCACCTACGAAGATTCATACGGCAGATCCTGACACATGGCGGGGACACCGTCGCGCGGCCAGGTTGCATCGACCCCGCTGCCCACGGCGGGGGCTAGTCTGCCCACTGTGACCGAAACCCCGTCGGACCCAGGCGAGCTCGCTCGCCGGGCGGCCGAGGTCATCGCCGAAAGCACCGGAATCGCCGAGCACGACGTCGCGATCGTGCTCGGATCGGGGTGGCCGCCGGCGGTCACGGCGCTCGGCACGCCCACCGCCGTGCTGGCCCAGGCCGAGCTGCCCGGCTTCGCCCCGCCCACCGCGGTCGGGCACACCGGCGAGCTGTTGTCGATGCGCATCGGCGCACACCGGGTGCTGGTACTGGTCGGCCGCATCCACGCCTACGAGGGCCACGACCTGTGTCACGTCGTGCACCCGGTGCGGGCGGCCTGCGCGGCCGGCGTGCGCGCCGTCGTGCTCACCAACGCGGCGGGCGGCCTGCGCCCGGACATGGCCGTCGGCGAGCCCGTGCTGATCAGCGACCACCTGAACCTGACCGGCCGGTCGCCACTGGTCGGTCCGCAATTCGTGGACCTGACCGACGCCTACTCGCCGCGGCTGCGCGCGCTCGCGCGCCAGGCCGACCCCATGCTGACCGAGGGCGTCTACGCCGGCCTGCCCGGCCCGCACTACGAGACGCCCGCCGAGATCCGGATGCTGCGCACGCTGGGTGCCGACCTGGTCGGCATGTCAACGGTGCACGAGACGATTGCGGCCCGCGCCGCCGGCGCCGAGGTGCTGGGGGTGTCACTGGTGACCAACCTGGCCGCGGGGATCAGCGGCGAACCGCTGAGCCACACCGAGGTGCTGGCCGCCGGTGCCGCGGCGGCAACCCGGATGGGGGCACTGCTGGCCTTGATCCTTTCCCAGCTCCCGCGCTTCTAGTGCCATGACGCCCGAGGAGTGGATCGCCCACGATCCAGACCCGGCGACGGCGGCAGAGCTCGCCGCGTGCGAGCCCGACGAACTCGCCGAGCGGTTCGGCCGCCCGCTGACATTCGGCACCGCGGGCCTGCGTGGGCCGGTGCGCGGCGGGCCGGACGCCATGAACGTCGCGGTGGTCTCCCGGGCAACCTGGGCCGTCGCACAAGTGCTGATCGGCCGGGGCCTGCACGGCTCGCCGGCGATCGTGGGACGCGACGCCCGGCACGGCTCGGCGGTGTTCGCCACGGTGACCGCCGAAGTGCTTGCCGCCCAGGGGTTTTCCGTGCTATTGCTATCCGGCCCGGTGCCGACCCCGGTGGTCGCGTTCGCGGTGCGGCACACCGGCGCGACGGCCGGGATCCAGATCACCGCATCGCATAATCCGCCCGCCGACAACGGCTACAAGGTGTACCGGGACGGCGGAATCCAGATCGTCTCCCCCACCGACCGCGAGATCGAAGCCGCGATGGCCGCGGCCCCGCCGGCCGACCAGATCGGCAGAGCCCCCGTCGAACCCGCGCGGACCGATCTGGTCGAGCGCTATGTCGAGCGGGCCGCCGGGTTGCGGCGCGGCGACGGCTCGGTGCGGGTGGCGCTGACCGCGCTGCACGGGGTGGGCGGCGCGGTGGCCGTCGAGACGTTGCACCGCGCCGGGTTCATCGAAGTGCACTCCGTCGGAACGCAATTCGCACCCGATCCGGACTTCCCCACGGTCGCTTTCCCCAATCCCGAAGAGCCCGGCGCCACCGACGCGTTGCTGGCCCTGGCCGCGGACGTCCGCGCCGATGTGGCGATCGCGCTAGATCCCGATGCCGATCGTTGTGCCGTCGGCATCAAAGACGGGCCGCGCTGGCGGATGCTATCGGGCGACGAAACAGGTTGGCTGCTAGGCGATTACCTGCTGTCGACAACAAGGGCGAACAAACCGGTGGTGGCCAGCACGGTGGTCTCGTCGCGGATGCTGTCGGCGATTGCCGCGCGTTACGGCGCCGTCCACGTCGAAACCCTCACCGGTTTCAAATGGCTGGCCCGCGCCGATGCGAAAGTGCCTGGTGGAACCTTGATCTACGCCTATGAGGAGGCGATCGGGCACTGCGTCGACCCCGCCGCCGTGCGCGACAAGGATGGCATCAGCGCCGCGGTGCTGGTGTGCGACCTGGTGGCCACCGCCATGGGCCGGGGCCGTTCGGTCTTAGACCTGCTCGACGAACTGGCCCGGCGGTACGGGGTGCACGACGTCGCCGCGGTGTCGCGCCACGTCGCAGACGCCACGGAGGCGGCCGAACTGATGCAGCGGTGGCGGGCGCACCCACCGAAAACACTGGCCGATTATGCGGCGACCCTCACCGATATCACCGACGCGTTGATCTTCACCGCCGGCGACGACGACACGTCGATCAGGCTGGTGGTGCGGCCCTCCGGGACCGAGCCGAAGTTGAAGTGCTACTTGGAGATTCGCTGCGCGGTTGACGACGACCTGAACTTTTCGCGGCGGCGCGCCGGCGCCCTGCGCGAGTCGCTGGTTTCTGCTGTGCAGAGCTGGTGAACAGGTTGGGCCCGAATTGGCGATCGCCGGCATCGCCGAGACCCGGCACGATATAGGCCGTCTTGTTCAGCCCCTTATCGACCGCGGCGCAGAACACTCGCGCGTCCGGCGCCGCTAGCTCCACCGCCGCAAGGCCTTCCGGAGCAGCCACCACACAAAGCACGGTGATATCGGTCGCGCCGCGGCGCTGCAGCAGGCCGATGGTGTGCGCCATCGACCCGCCGGTAGCCAGCATCGGATCGAGGATGATCACCGGCCCCGCCAGCTTGTCCGGCAGCGCCTCCAGATACGGCACCGGCATGTGGGTTTGTTCGTCGCGGGCGACACCGACGAATCCCGCCTGCGCCTCCGGGATCGCGGCGTGTGCAGCGTCGAGCATGCCCAGCCCGGCCCGCAACACCGGCACCAGCAGCGGCGGCTTGACCAGGCGGGTCCCGACGGCCGGAGAAATCGGGGTGCGGATCCTCACCGACTTTCGCGGCGCGTCGCGGCTTGCTTCGTAGACCAGCATCAGCGTCAGCTCGCGTAGCGCGGCGCGAAAACCGGCGTTATCGGTGCGTTCGTCGCGCAGCACCGTCAGCCGAGTGGCGGCCAACGGGTGGTCGATGACGCGAATTTCCATGGGGTCGAGGGTATATAACGATCGGGCAAAGCCCTTCTGACACGCTCGCGCCCGTCCCGGAAACCGTCTGCGCCCGTTCATATACTCCGGGCGTGTTGCGCGAAATTCGAGGTCCGGTTGGCGGTGCTTATCGGGCCCTGCGGCTGCTGGGCGCGTGCGCGCTGGTGGCACTGGCGGCCAGCCCGTTGACACCGCGCATCGGCCTTGCGGCAGCGGCCATTCCGCAACCCGCGCACATCGTCATCGTGGTCGAGGAGAACCGCTCCGAGAACGGCATCGTCGGAAACAAGTCGGCGCCCTTCATCACCACGCTGGCCTCCGGCGGCGCCAACATGGTCCAGTCGTACGCCGAAACCCATCCCAGCGAACCGAATTACCTGGCGCTCTTCGCCGGCAATACGTTCGGGGTGACTAAGGACGTGTGTCCGGTCAACGGCGGTGCCGCACCGAACCTCGGCTCCGAACTGCTCGCCGCGGGTTACACATTCGTCGGTTTCGCGGAGGGTCTGCCTGCGGTCGGCTCACCGGTCTGCAGCGCGGGCAAGTACGCGCGCAAGCATGTGCCGTGGGCCAACTTCACCAATGTGCCGGCGGCGAACTCGCTGCCGTTCTCCGCGTTCCCGGTGGGCAACTACTCGAGCCTGCCGACCGTCTCGTTCGTCATCCCGAACAACGACGACAACATGCACGACGGTTCGATCGCGCAGGCGGATTCCTGGCTGAACCGCGAACTGTCCGGGTACGCGAACTGGGCGGTGGCCAACAACAGCCTGCTGATCGTGACGTTCGACGAGGACGACAATTCCAATGTCGGAGGCAGCCGCAACCAGATCCCCACGGTGTTCTACGGGGCCCACGTCCGCCCCGGCAACTACAGCGAACAGATCAACCACTACAACGTGCTATCCACGGTCGAGCAGATGTACGGATTGCCCAAGACGGGCTATGCCGCCGGCGCCGCGCCCATCACCGATATCTGGGGCTAACCCGATGGTGGCGACCCGCTTCACCCGGCTCCGCCGCGCTCGCGATCGCCACTAGCCCGATGGTGGCGACCCGCTTCACCCGGCTCCGCCGCGCTCGCGATCGCCACTAGCCCGATGGTGGCGACCCGCTTCACCCGGCTCCGCCGCGCTCGCGATCGCCACTAGCCCGATGGTGGCGACCCGCTTCACCCGGCTCCGCCGCGCTCGCGATCGCCACTAGCCCCGATGGCCCGGTAACGCGTTCGCCGGTCGTCGCTATTCTGTGCCGCATGGTTGCTGACCTCGTGCCCATTCGTCTGAGCCTGTCCGATGGTGACCGCTACACCGTGTGGGCACCCCGCTGGCGTGACTCGGGCGACGAGTGGGAAGCGTTCCTGGGCAAGGACGAGGACCTGTTCGCGTTCTCCTCCATCGCCGACCTGGTCGCGTTCGTGCGCGCGGACAACGACAACGACCTGACCGACCACCCGGCATGGAAGGAGCTGCGGGCTGCACACGCGCACGCGTTCGAGCCGGCCGACGACAAGCAGTTCGACCTGGTCGCCGTCGAGGAGCTGGTGGCCGAGAAGCCCACCGAGGAGTCGGTGTCGGCGTTGGCCGGCGCGCTGGCCATCGTGTCGTCCATCGGATCGGTGTGCGAGCTGGCGGCGGTGTCGAAGTTCTTCAACGGCAACCCCAGCCTGGGCACCGTGTCCGGCGGGATCGAACATTTCACCGGCAAGGCCGGCGCCAAGCGCTGGCATGCGATCGCCGAGGTGATCGGGCGCAGCTGGGACGACGTGCTCGCCGCGATCGACGACATCGTCACCGCCCCGGAGGTCGACTCCAAGCTGGCGGACAAGGCCGCCGACGAGCTGGCCGAAGAGCGCGAAGAGGACGAGCCGGACGAAGAACCCGGCACCGAGGACGCCGTCACCGAACAGACTCCCGAGGAGTCCGCGGACGACGCCGAGGCCGAAGACGAGGACACCGATGACGAGGCCGACCGGGCGACCGGCGACACCGTCGTGCTGGGCAGCGACAAGGACTTCTGGCTGCAGGTGGGTATCGATCCGATCCGCATCATGACGAGCTCGGGCACCTTCTACACGCTGCGCTGCTACCTGGACGACCAGCCGATCTTCCTGGGCCGCAACGGACGCATCAGCGTCTTCACGTCCGAGCGCGCGCTGGCCCGCTACCTGGCCGACGAGCACGACCATGACCTGGCGGACTTGAGCACCTACGACGACATCCGCACCGCCGCTACCGACGGCTCGCTCGCGGTCGAAATCAGCGAGGACAACATCTACGTGCTCAGCGGCCTGGCCGACGACCTGGCCGACGGACCGGACGCCGTCGACCGCGAGCAACTGGAACTCGCCGTCGAGGTGCTCCGCGACATCGGTGACTACTCGGAGGAGAGCACCGTCGACAAGGCGCTCGAAACCAACCGGCCGCTGGGCAAGCTGGTAGCCGCCGTGCTCGAGCCCGACTCGGTCACCAAGCCGTCGCCGCCGTACGCCGCGGCGGTGCGCGAGTGGGAGAAACTGGAGCAGTTCGTCGACGGGCGGCTGCGCCGCGAGTAGTGCCGTCGTTTGACGGCTCGGGCTTAGACGGGAAGGTTGGGTGACGTGTCGCTTCCCGGTATCGGCCCGTTGCCGCTGTACGGATTCCAGCGTCCCGCCCTGTTGTTGTTCGGGCTGGTGCCCCTGGCCCTGCTGGCCGTCTACGTCGTGGTCCAGGCGCGGCGGCGCCAACGGCTGCACCGGTACACCGATACCCCCGTGGCGCAGTCGCCGTGGCGGCACCTCCCGATCGCCGTGTCGCTGCTGTGCCTGGCGCTGTTGACCATCGCGCTGGCCACGCCCACCCACGACATGCGCATCCCACGCAACCGCGCGGTCATCATGCTGGTGATCGACATGTCGCAGTCCATGCGGGCGACCGACGTCGAACCCAACCGGCTCAAGGCCGCCGAACAGGCCGCAACCCAGTTCGCCGCTCAGCTCACACCCGGCATCAACCTCGGGCTGGTCGGATTCGCCGGCACGCCATACCTGCTGGTGCCCCCGACCCCGCAGCACCAGGCCACCATCGACGCCCTGAAGAAGCTGGATTTCGCCGACAGCACCGCCACCGGCGAAGCGATCTTCACCGCCCTGCACGCCATCAGCGCCACCGCGGTCGCCGGCGGCGACACCCCGCCACCGGCGCGCATCGTGCTGCTCTCCGACGGCGGCGAGAACAAGCCGTCCAATCCCAGCGATCCGCACGACGGTGTGTACACCGCGGCGCGGCTGGCCAAGGACGAGGGCGTGCCCATCTCGACGATCTCGTTCGGGACCAAGGGCGGTGAGATCGAGATGGACGGGCAGCGCCACGCCGTCCCGGTCTCCACCGACCAGATGAAGACGGTCGCCAAGCTGTCCGGCGGGCAGTCCTACACCGCCACCAACCTGGGTGAGCTGCAGAAGAGCTACAACGCCATCGAGAACGAAATCGGCTACCGCACCGTGCCGGGGC
Organism: Mycobacterium sp. NGS58; assembly: GCF_059812385.1. Taxonomy (NCBI): domain Bacteria; kingdom Bacillati; phylum Actinomycetota; class Actinomycetes; order Mycobacteriales; family Mycobacteriaceae; genus Mycobacterium; species Mycobacterium sp. NGS58. The sequence continues at coordinate 25,037 of NZ_JCALCO010000030.1, forward strand.
CGGGCAGCTCCGGCTGGCTGCGCCTCGGCGTGCTGACCGCCCTGATCGCGACCGCGCTGGCGCTGCTGATCAACCGGCGCCTGCCCAGCTGACGACTCAGGCGGGCAGCCTGCGGTTCAGCAGCAGACCGGCCAGGACGGCGCCGGCCATGACGAAGGCGCCGAGCAGCATCCAGGCCAGGCTCGCGTCACCCTTCACCGTCTCGTAGCCGATCTGGCGCTGCAGCGTCGAGTACACGCTCTTCAGCGAATCCAGGCTGTCGGCGTGGAACGACTGGCCGTCGGTGATCTCGCAGATCTTCTGCAGGGTCTGGTCATCCACCGGAACCGGGATGGTGGCGCCCTCGTAGTCGACCGTGCCGTACGGGGTGCCGAACGAGATCGTCGAGATCTGCACGCCCTCGGCCTTGGCGGCCCGGGCCGCGGTGAACGCCCCCTGCGGGGCATTGGGGTCCAGCGGCACGTTCTCGGCGCCGTCGGACTCCAGCACGATCCGCGCCGGCGGAGGGCCGTCGCCGCCGCCCATCACCGACCCCACCGTCGCGATCGCCTGCAGGGCGGTGAAGAGGCCTTCCCCGGTCGCGGTTTTGGGCATCGGCTTGAGGCTGTCGATGCCCGCCTTCACCGCGCCGCGGTTGGTCGTCGGGGGCACCAGCAGCGTGGCGTTGGCCGCGAACTCCACCAGTCCGAGATTGATCGCCGGGGTCAGTTGCTCGGCGAACTGCTTGCCGGCTTCTTTGGCCGCGTCCAGGCGGTTGGGTGGCACATCGGTGGAGGCCATCGACTCCGAGACGTCGATCACCAGCATCACGACAGCGCGGTTAAGCGGAATCCGGACGTCCGACGTCGGCCCCGCCATCGCGGTGGTCAGCAACACCAGCGACACGGCCAGCAGGATGGTCGGCACGTGCCGCCACTTGCCGGGCGCCGGCGGGGCCACCCGCTCGAGCACCTCCATGTTCGCAAAGCGCAGCACCCGGCGACGGCGGGCGAATTGCTGCACGACGTACAGGCCGATCACCAGCAGCACGATCAGCAGCACCAAAAAGAACCAGGCGTTCTGGAAGCCCGTGAGCGACACCGGTCCCAGCAGGGGCACCTTCATGTCCAGCCACACTATGCGTCGAACGTAGGCGGTGCATTGGGCCGGCGCCCCGGGACTATCCGGCGCCGAGATCGCGGCGCTGGGTGAACTTGATGTCCAGGCTGCGCAGGTGGGTCTGTAGCCCGGCGTCCTGGATCGGGATCAGGTGGGCGGGCTCGTCGGTCTCGTTGTAGTGGGCGTGCCACATTCCCGGCGGGGTGGTGAAGGCACAACCGGCCCGCCAGTCGACCCGGGTGGGGTTGATGATGTCGCCGCGGGAGTCGAGGCGGGTGCCCAGCAGCGTGTAGCAGCCGAACTCCGGCGCATCGAGGATGAGATCCAGAGCGACGGACTGGTGCCGGTGCGGGCGCTGCACCTGGTTGGGCGGCAGCACGCCGAACATGGCCCACAGCACGTGGGTGATGGTCAGCGTCTGCTCCTGGTCGGCGCTGGCCAGCAGCACGCTGACCCGGCTCTTGTCGTTGGCGCCGGGCCGGGAGGCGATCTCGTCGAGCTTGGCCACGGCGTCGGCGCGGCGAAACTTGGTCGCCGCAAAGCGCGGCTGGGTGGCTTCTGCGCCCAGGTACCGCATCAGCGGCTCGTCGTGCACCCAGTACATGGCCGTATCGGTGCCGGCGTAGAACACCGAGCGGCTGCCTGCGGGCAGCGTCACGAAGTCGCCCTTCTCCCACTCGATCAGCCGACCATTGACCGCTGCGAAGCCCCGGCCGTACAGCACGTAGTACAGCTGCGAGGTGGCGTTGGGGCTGGTATCCACCTGCTCGTCGGCGCGGATGCTGATGAAGTTGGCCAACAGCGCCGGGCTGGTCGCCGCGCCGGAGTGGATACCGAGTTCCGCGGACAGATCGAGCGGGATCACGCCCGTCGGGGCGTCGAGGTAGATCTCGGGATCGAACCGCCGGGTCGGCACCGGTGGGACGTGCCCGGACCCGATCGGGTTGGCCGCCTTGGAGTACTCGAAGTATTCGGCTTGCTGAGCCCACTCTTCGAATCGGCCCTCGAACCCGTACTCGGCCACGTTGATCATCGGTGCCGGAATCGTCGGATCAAGGTTCGGCGTCGCCAATTGTTGGGGCATCTGCGGGCTCCTCCCTCGCTGCACATCTCGTATCTGAATAGTATTTATCTTGTATCTTAGTGTCAATCGTAGCAGGTAGGTGCGGCGGTGTACGGTCATGATCACGCGTGAGATACGACTTGGCCACCAGAAGAGGGCGCGCATGGCAGCAAGGGAACGTCGGCCGGGCACGGCCAAAGACCGCGCGCTGAGCTACGTCAAGACGCAGGTACTCACCGGCGAGTTCCCCGGGGGTGAACTGATCAGCGAAGGCGACGTCGCCACCGCACTGGGCATGTCGCGCACCCCGGTGCGCGAGGCATTCCTGCGACTGGAGGCGGATGGGCTGTTGCGGTTGTATCCCCAGCGCGGCGCCCTGGTGGTCCCGGTCTCGCCCGAGGAGGTGCGGGCGGTCATGGAGGCCCGGTTGATGCTGGAGCAGTTCGCGGCCGGCAGGGTCATCGGAGGCGGCCCGGCCGTCTGCGCCGCGGTCTTCGAACGGCAGTCGGGCGAACTACGGCGGCAGCGCGACGCCGCGTCGGCGGCCGACTGGCGGGCATTCCTGGAATCCGACCGCGCCTTCCACGCCATCACCCTGGAAGAGTCGGGCAACACCATCCTGGCGAATTTCTATGCGACGCTGCGCGACCGGCAGATGCGGATGATCGGGGAATCGTCGCTGCGCGAGCCCGATCGGGTGGCCACGATCCTGGCGCAGCATCAAGGCATCGCGGAAGCGTTGCGCGACGGCGACCTACCGCGCGCACTGCAGGCGGTGCAAACCCACCTGGCCAGCACGGTGCGGGCCATGGGGCTTTCGGTCTTCTAGGGCTCGGGCCGCAGATCCGCGACGATTGTCGGTCGCGCCGTGAGGTGATCGACGGGTGTCCGCATCCGACCGCGGACGATCGGCACGCACTCGTCGGGGAACTGGGTGACGACCTCCACACCGGAGTCGGTGAGCTCGTCGAGAAATCTCGGTAGCTGATCCATCGCGCCGGTGGGCAGGTCATGCAGTACCACCACGGTGTGCTGACGGCGGCGGGCATCGGCGAGCGCCCGGGCTACCCATCCCTCGGGGTCGGCCCAGTCACGCGGGACGCTGTTCCACAGGACGCAGGTGTACTTTTCTGCGACCAGGTGGTCGACGGCCGTTGGATTCAGGCAGCGCCGGTCGAGTGCGCCCTCGGTTCCCCACGGTCTGAAGTATCGATCGACATCGGCGATGTCGGCCAAAAGCGTTTGGGTGCTGCTGATTTCGTGAATGGTTTCCGCCGGCGAAAGCTCCCCGAGGGGCAGTCCGTGGGTGTACGAGTGATTGCCGATCCGATGCCCCTCGCGCACGGTGCGCGCTAGCAGCCGGCGTCCCGCCGGCGCGCGAACGTTCTGACCGACGACGAAGAACACGGCGGACATCTGACGCTGGGCGAGCGCGTCGAGAACCTGATCTGTGACCCCGGGCGACGGGCCGTTGTCAAAGGTCAAGGTGATTTTCGAATGCATAAGGGTGCTCGCCCGTCACTAAATACTTGCCTGACTGATTGATCAGACAGTATGTTATCGGGCAGCCGGTGACGAAGAGAAGAGTCGATGTTGACCGCCACGGTCCCGAGGGGTGCGGGCGCCGGTCGTTCCACGGGGACGGCCGGCGACGCCCGACAGCGAATCCTGCAGACAACGGTGCGATGCTTCGGCGCGTACGGCTACGAAAAATCGTCGATGAAGCTGATCTCGAAAGAGGCCGGCGTTTCGCAGACGCTGCTGCACTACCACTTCGAGACTAAGGAAAAGCTCTTCCAGGCGGCGATCGACGACATGGCGAAGACCGTGTTCTCCACGGTGTCGACCCGCCTGGCTGAGGCGGTGTCGGTCGGTGACAGCCTGGCCAAAGCGGGCGATCTCGTCTACACACTGTTCATCGACAACGTCGCCGCGGTCACGTTCATGGTCGAGTTCGCCGCGGCGGCCAACCACAACGAGTTCTTGCGGACCGCGTACGTCGACTACCGCGATACCCAGCGCCGGCGGCTCGCTGAGCTACTGCGCACGATCGTCGGTAACGACACGCCGCCAACATTGATCGACGAGACGGTGCGTCTCTTCGAAACCGTGCTGCTGGGCATGTCGATGCAGCGCCCCTTCATTTCCGACACTGCACACTTCCGCGCCGATTTCGACGCGTTCGCCCGCATGATCACCACCCACACCACCGAAGTGTTGGATTCGAGGCGCGGATGACCCCTAACTCCACCACGCAGGCAATGCCGCCGATGGTCGAGGATGCGGTGGCCGGATCCGGCGCCAGACGAATCTTTTTGCGCCGCTACGACAACGACAACGCCGACTATGTCTTGGTGCTGGTGCACGGCACCGCCGGGAACAGCGAGGGTTACGACGCGTTCGCCGAGCACATGCGTCGCCACCATCGGGCGGCCGTCTATTCGTTCGACCTCACCGGGCACGGCCGCACCGAAAGCAAGGCGGGTGTCTTCACTTTCGAAGACTTCCTCGACGACACCAGGGCGGTAACCGATTACGCCGCGCGTCGCACCTCCCTACCCGTCATCGTGCACGGCGCGAGTCAGGGCGGCGAAGTCGCATTCCACGCGCTCAACGCGTGCCCCTCCGTGGTGGCCGGCGTGTGCATGAACATCTTGTTGAACCACGAGGCGCCAATGAGCTTGGCGATCCGGCTGTTTCAGTCGCGCCCGGCGCGATATGCGGCAGCGATGATCGGTGATCGGCTACGGATCCCGCTACGGCGGTTCATCGACTTCAAGGCCGCCTACCAAGAAGACCCCGGATTGCTGGAAACGAAAAAGACGGACCCGCTCTACGTCTGGTCGTATGGGTTCAGAAGCTACCACTCGGTGTTCAACTATGTACCGCCACTGCCCGCCGCGGCTAACACGAAGCCTGTCCTGATCACGTGCGGCGAGCACGATGAGATAGTCGGCGCCGAGCACTGCCGGGCATGCTTCGAGCGGATCGGCGGGATCAAAGACTTCTTCATGATGCCCGGCGGCGGCCATCAGCTCATGTTGTTCGACAAAGACGTCTACAGCCGGGTCATCGACTCGTGGATTCGGGAGCGTGTGCTCGGCCACGCCCAATCATGGGAGGCGCCAATCGAACCCGAAGAGCGAAGCTACTTCGAGTTCCTCGACCACGAACGGGCCAACGACGCAGTCGGTGAGCCCGAGTACCGCTATTCGATGATCGATCGCGCGCTGATGCGAATCAGCAACGGCACGATCGAGCGCGGTGTCCGCTACTTCTCCAACGCCGACGTCAGCGAGCAGTGGCGCTTCACCGCCGACTTGGTCAGCGAAATCGACTACACCGCATGGGATTTCCTCCGCGACTATCTACCCCCCACGGATGATCAACGCCCGACGATGGCAGTGGTCGGCTGCGGCGGCGGAGGCGCCATCGCGGGATTGCTGAAACGCTATCCGGAGCTGGGCGAGTGGGACATCGTCGGCGTCGACGTCGACTATAAATCGATCGACGCCGCCCGAAAGCGCTTCGTCGACCGGCCCGGGGTGAACTTCGTTGTCGGCGACGCACGAAACGCGGATGTGTTGGCGGCCGGTCGGTTCGACCTGATTTACCTGCACGGGGTCTTCGACCATTGCACCGAGCACCGCCGTCTGCTCGACAGCGTGTTCACCGCGTTGAAGCCGGGCGGCCGGATGTTCTACGTCACGCCGGATCGCAACCTGTTCACCTGGCTCAGCTTCGTCACGGTCGGGCCGCTGTACGTGTTCGGTCTACACAAGCCCAACCACGACTTTCGGCGGTTCCCCCGCCCGGCCGAGTTGAATACCATGCTGCGGCAGGCCGGTTTCGAGCTGCTGCCCAGGCGGGGCCGCCCGGGTGCACCGGCAATTGTCGGCCTCGAGTACAAGTCGGGGATGAATCCGTTCCCGGTCAAGAGATCGGTGCGCACCCGCGCCCTCGACGACGAGATCTTCAAGCACACCAGCCCCAGGTGGTGGTTGCGGAACGGCTTCATCGGTGAGTACGTGGGAGCGGCGCAAAAACCGAGCCGATGATATTCGGGTGTGACGCCCGCAGTCGCGCCGATTCACTGGCTTCTCGGTGCGGGGCATCCTTAGTATGCTTCTACGCGCGCGGGGCCGCCCGCAGACACGGAGGACTCATGGGTTGGGCTGTGGTTCCGAACATCCGCGACGCGATGACCAGAGCGGCCGTTGCCGCGGCGCTGCTCGGAGTCGCGGCGACGGGTGCGGCGGTCCCGGCGAACGCGATGCCCGCGCGCACACCCCTTGCGCCGCAAGATGATCCCGATCCCAACCTGCCCACCAACCCTTCCGATCCGCGTTGCGTGGCGATGCCCGAGGTAGCGCAATGTCAGGGTGGGCCATATGCCACCGGCGGCGCTCCCACCGGCCCGGCGGACTTGAGTTGCATCAGCCAGCCCACCAACCCGGTGTGCGCGGGAGGTCCGTACGCCCCGCCCCCGCCGGCGCCCCCCTTGGCACCGCCGCCGCCGCCCGTAGCCCCACCGCCGCCGGTAGACCCGCCGCCGATCGCACCGCCGCCCATCGCTCCCGCACCCATGGAAGCCCCGCCCATGGCGCCGCCACCCATGGAGCCGCCGGCCATGCCGGTCGCCCCGGCGGCTCCGGCCGACACCGGTATGGGGATCCCCGGGCACATCTAGCGGCGGAATCGCGCCGGCTGAGGCCGGCCTACCCGATCAGCACGGCGTAGCGCGGTTTGATCACCTCGTCGATGATCGCCAGCCGCTCGTCGAACGGGATGAAAGCGGACTTCATCGCGTTGATGGTGAACCGCTCGAGGTCGCTCCATCCGTAGCCGAAAGCCTGCACCAGCCGGTGCATTTCGCGGCTCATGAAGGTGTCGCTCATCAGCCGGTTGTCGGTGTTGACGGTCACCCGGAAGCGGGTGCGGGCCAGCAGATCGAACGGATGCTCGGCGATGCTTTTGACGGCACCGGTCTGCACGTTGGAGCTGGGACACAGTTCCAGCGGAATTCGCTTGTCCCGCAGGATAGATGCCTGTTGGCCCAGCCGGACCTTGCCGTCGTCGAGCACCTCGATGTCATCGACGATGCGCACCCCATGGCCGAGTCGGTCGGCACCGCAGAAGGCGATCGCCTCATGGATGGACGGCAACCCGAACGCCTCGCCGGCGTGAATGGTGAAGCGGGCGTTGTGGTCTCGCATGTACTCGAAGGCGTCGAGGTGCCGTGTCGGCGGGTTGCCGGCCTCGGCGCCGGCGATGTCGAACCCGACGACGCCCTTGTCCCGGAATCGGATTGCCAGCTCGGCGATCTCACGGGACACCGCCGCGTGCCGCATCGCGGTGACCAGCAGGCGCACCACGATCGGGCGCCCCGCCGCCGCACTCGCCTTCTCGCCGTCGGCGAAGCCGGCCAGCACGGCGTCGACGATCGCATCGAAGGACAACCCACGGTCGATGTGCAGCTCGGGCGCGAACCGGATCTCGGCATAGACCACCGAGTCGTCGGCCAGATCTTCCACGCATTCGTAGGCGACCCGATGCAGCGCCTCGGGTGTCTGCATCACGGCCACGGTGTGCGAGAACGGCTCCAGGTAGCGCTCCAGCGAGCCGCTGTGCGAGCGGGTGCGAAACCACCTCGCGAGCTCGTCGACGTCGGTGGCGGGCAGCCCGTCGTAGCCGATCTGCCCCGCGATCTCCAGCACGGTCGACGGGCGCAGCCCGCCGTCGAGGTGATCGTGCAGCAGGGCCTTGGGGGCCTTCCTGATCTGCTCCAGCCCCAGCGGTGCGGTCATCCGACGATCCGATCGATGATCAGCGGTCGGGACTCGATCCCGGCCGCGTCCCCGGCGATGCTCCAACCGCCGTCCAGCTCGGCAAGCGCGGCATCGAAACGCTTTGGGGTGTCGGTGTAGAGGGTGAACAACGGCTCACCGGCGGTGACCGGTTCGCCGGGGCGGCGGTGGATGCGGATGCCCGCGCCCGACTGCACCCGGTCGCCCGGACGGGACCTGCCCGCACCGAGCCGCCATGCCCCCAGCCCCACTGCCATCGCGTCGATATCGCCCATTGTGCCGCCACGCGGGGCGGTCACGTTCTCGGCATGCCGACCGATGGGCAACGGCGCCGCCAAGTCGCCGCCCTGGGCCGCGACGAGCTGGCGGAATCGGTCCATCGCGGTGCCGTCGCGCAGGGTGTCGCCGGGATCGCGGTCGTCGATCCCGGCCAGCTCGAGCATCTCGGACGCCAGCCGCAGGGTCAGCTCGACGACATCGGGCGGACCGCCCCCGGCGAGCACCTCGAGCGACTCGGCGACCTCGAGCGCATTGCCGACCGTCGCGCCCAGCGGGCGGCTCATGTCCGTCAGCAGCGCGCGGGTGGGCACGCCGTGCGCCGCCCCCAGTTCGACCATCGTGTGCGCCAGTTCGCGGCACTGCCGCTCGGAGCCCAGCAACGCCCCGGAACCGACCTTCACGTCGAGCACCAGCGCGCCGGCACCCTCGGCCAGCTTCTTGCTCATCACCGAGCTGGCGATCAGCGGCAACGACTCGACGGTGGCGGTGATGTCGCGCAGCGCGTACAGCTTGGCGTCGGCGGGGGCGAGGTTCCCGGCGGCGAAGATGACCGCGCCGATTTCGCGCAGCTGCTGACGCACGCGCTGATTGGACAGCCCGGCGGTGAACCCGGAGATGGATTCCAGCTTGTCCAGGGTGCCGCCGGTATGGCCGAGCCCGCGGCCCGAGGCCTGCGGCACCGCGGCCCCGCACGCGGCGACGACGGGCACCAGGGGCAGGGTGATCTTGTCCCCCACCCCACCGGTGGAGTGCTTGTCGACCGTCCGCAGGCCCAGGCCGGCGAAGTCGAGCGTGTCGCCCGACGCCAGCATCGCCGCCGTCCACCGGGCCGTCTCGCCGCGATCCATGCCGCGCAACAAAATCGCCATCAGCAGCGACGCCATCTGTTCTTCGGCCACCCGGCCGTCGGTGTAGGCGTCGATGACCCAGTCGATGGCGGCGTCGGACAACCGGCCGCCGTCGCGCTTGGTCCTGATCACCGTCGGCGCGTCGAACACGGGCTCAGTCAAGTGGGTCCCCACGGCTCAGGGTGTGATCCCATTCTCTTTGATGAACGACGCCAGCGCCCCGGTCAGTTGGCTGGAGAACGGTAGGGCCTTCGCATAGTTGGCGGGCGTTCTGCCGGTGTCCTCCTTGAGGACATGGTCCACGCCGGTCAGGCGGACATAGTCGGTCTTGGCGCCCGCGCTGTCCAGGCCGGACACCAGATAATCGACGTCCTGGCAGGTGATCTGAAGATCGGCGTCGCTGCAGGTGACCAGCACCGGCATCGCGCGCGGCAGCTTCGCGGCCAGCGCCGCCGGGTCGATTGCGTCTTCCTGCAACAGAGCATGCGCGTTGGCGGCATTGATCACCGGCCTCAGTGCCGCCGGTTCATCCGGCGGGACCTGCCCGGTCGTGCGGAACTCCTGTATCGCCTTGTCGATCGCAGCCGTGCTTTCGGCCGCCTGCGCGGCGCTGAGCCGCCCGGACCTGACCGCCGCGTCGGCCTGGGCGCGGACCTGCACGGACACGTGGTCGAGGATGCGGCGGCTGGCCGGCTCCACCAGCCCCAGGGCCTGCACCGCGGGAGCGGTCCCGGGCGCGGCGGCGGCGAGCATCATCGCGTAGAGGGCGCCCTCACTGTGGCCGAGCACCATCAGATGGGTCCGGTCGATGCCGGATTGACCGGCCAGGAAGCCCAGCGCGCCGGTCGCCTCGTCTTGGAACACGCCGATATCGACCTTTGCCGGGTCCGCCGCGTAGGGGCCGAGTCCGGTCTGGCCGGTGCCGAGCTTGTCGTAGCGCAAGCTGGCGACGCCGTCGTCGGACAGCGCCTGCGCCAGGTTTCGCAGCGTGTCGAGGTGACCCGGCAGGACGGCCGAGTCACCGTTGCGATCCGTCGGACCGCTGCCCGCGATCAGCAGCGCCCCCGGCACCGCCCTGCCACGCCCCGCGGGATGACGGAACGTGCCGTACACCGTCATATCGGCCACCGAGAATGAGACGGCGTCCTCCACCCAGGATGCCGGCGCCGACGACGCGGTCGCCGATGGCGACTTCGCGGTGGGCGATTGCGACGCGCATCCCGCCGCCGCGATGAGCACCGCACCCAAGACTCTGGGCAGCGATCCCGTCGGCCTCATCGGTGCGCTCCCCCGTTGCACACGGATGACGGTAAGCGGACCGTCAACACTCAGCAAGCGGCGGCGCCGCGGTTCGGCGAAGGCGTTCAGCCGCGGCCCGCGGCCAGGTCGTCGGGCCCGAAGGCGTCCGGCAACAGGTCGCCGAGCCGGCGCGGCCCGCGCGGGTGGTCGATCAGCAGCTCGGGTCCGCCGTGTTCGGCCAGCACCTGCCGGCATCGGCCGCACGGCATCAGCACCGAGCCGCGCCCGTCCACGCACGCCAGCGCCAGCAGCCGGCCGCCGCCGGTGGAATACAGGGCACACACCACGGCGCATTCGGCACAGAGACCAAGCCCATATGAGACGTTCTCCACATTGCAGCCGGTGACGACCCGGCCGTCATCGACCAGCGCGGCCGCCCCGACCCGAAACCGCGAGTACGGTGCATACGCACCCGCGGAGGCATCGATTGCCTTGTCCCGCAATGACTTCCAGTCGATCTCAGGCATAACGAAACCCCGCTCACCCATCGCCGATTCCGACAGTCACCCTAGCCGCAAAACGGCATTTCGCTTGACGGACATTGGCGCAAGCCACACCGTGTCCGGGCTAAGCTCAAGTGCCCGGCGTGACTGACGTTGAAGCCGGAAGAAGGCGGTGAGGACTGGGGTGACTACGCAACCGACAACCGCGGATCCGGCGGCACCGGTATCGGCTCGCAAACGCAGGCCACCACGGACGCTGTACCGGGGCGACCCCGGCATGTGGTCGTGGGTGCTGCACCGGATCAGCGGCGCGACGATCTTCTTTTTCCTGTTCGTCCACGTTTTGGACGCCGCGATGCTGCGGGTGAGCCCCCAGACTTACAACGCGGTGATCCACGATTATCAGATGCCCATCGTCGGCCTGATGGAGTACGGCCTGATCGCCGCGGTGCTCTTCCACGGCCTGAACGGGATCCGGGTGATCCTGATCGACTTCTGGTCGGAAGGCCCACGCCACCAGCGCCTGATGTTCTGGATCGTCGGCATCGTGTTCCTGCTGCTGATGGTCCCGGCCGGAGTGGTGACGGTCATCCACATGATGGAGCACTTCCGATGAGCGAGCTTCAGCAGCTGGGCTCCCAATCCCGTCGGGGCGACCTCGCCCCGGTCAAACAGCGCCTGTATGACCGCCCCACCAGCCTGGACAACCCCCGCTCGCCGCGGCGGCGGGCCGGCATCCCCAACTTCGAGAAGTTCGCCTGGCTGTTCATGCGGTTCTCCGGGATCGCGCTGTTCGTACTGGCGATCGGCCACATGTTCATCATGCTGATGTGGGATAACGGCGTTTACCGCATCGATTTCAACTACGTGGCGCAGCGCTGGGCGTCGCCGTTCTGGCAGTTCTGGGACCTGGCGCTGCTGTGGCTGGCGCAGCTGCACGGCGGTAACGGGCTGCGCACCATCATCGACGACTACAGCCGCAAGGACAGCACCCGGTTCTGGCTCAACAGCCTGCTGCTGTTGTCCATGGGGTTCACGTTGGTGCTGGGCACCTACGTGCTGCTGACTTTCGACCCGAATATCGGAGGCTGACCCGTGATCTCCCAACACCGGTACGACGTCGTGATCGTCGGCGCGGGGGGTGCCGGCATGCGGGCCGCGGTGGAGGCCGGGCCGCGGGTGCGCACCGCGGTGCTGACCAAGCTCTACCCCACCCGCAGCCACACCGGTGCCGCCCAGGGCGGCATGTGCGCGGCGCTGGCCAACGTCGAAGAGGACAACTGGGAATGGCACACCTTCGACACGGTCAAGGGTGGCGACTACCTCGCCGACCAGGACGCCGTGGAGATCATGTGCAAGGAAGCCATCGACGCGGTGCTTGACCTGGAGAAGATGGGGATGCCGTTCAACCGCACCCCCGAGGGCCGCATCGACCAGCGCCGCTTCGGCGGGCACACCCGCGACCACGGAAAGGCCCCGGTGCGCCGGGCCTGTTACGCGGCCGACCGCACCGGTCACATGATCCTGCAGACGCTGTACCAGAACTGCGTGCGGCACGACGTGCAGTTCTTCAACGAGTTCTATGCGCTGGACCTGGTGCTCACCCAGACCCCGAGCGGGCCGGTCGCAACCGGGGTGGTCGCCTACGAGCTGGCCACGGGCGACATCCACGTCTTCCACGCCAAGGCGGTGGTGCTCGCCACCGGCGGTTCGGGCCGCATGTACAAGACCACCTCCAATGCGCACACGCTGACCGGTGACGGCATCGGCATCGTCTTCCGCAAGGGGCTTCCCTTGGAAGACATGGAGTTTCACCAATTCCATCCGACCGGCCTGGCGGGCCTGGGCATCCTGATCTCCGAGGCGGTGCGTGGTGAGGGCGGCCGGTTGCTCAACGGCGAGGGTGAGCGCTTCATGGAGCGCTACGCCCCGACGATCGTCGACCTGGCGCCGCGCGACATCGTCGCCCGCTCCATGGTTTTGGAGGTCCTGGAGGGACGCGGCGCCGGCCCACACAAGGACTACGTCTACATCGACGTCCGCCACCTCGGCGAGGACGTGCTGGAGGCCAAGCTGCCCGACATCACCGAGTTCGCGCGCACCTATCTCGGCGTGGACCCGGTGCACGAGCTGGTCCCCGTCTACCCGACCTGCCACTACGTGATGGGCGGCATCCCCACCACCGTCACCGGACAGGTGTTGCGGGACAACACTTCTACGGTGCCGGGGCTGTATGCGGCCGGCGAGTGCGCGTGTGTGTCGGTGCACGGAGCCAACCGGCTGGGCACCAATTCGCTGCTGGACATCAACGTGTTCGGCCGCCGGGCCGGGATCGCCGCGGCCAATTACGCGCGGGGCCACGACTTCGTGGACATGCCGCCGGAGCCGGCGGCGATGGTCGTCGGCTGGGTAGGCGACATCCTCTCCGAGCACGGCAACGAGCGCGTCGCCGACATCCGCAACGCGTTGCAGCAGTCGATGGACAACAATGCCGCAGTGTTCCGCACCGAGGAAACGCTCAAGCAGGCGCTCACCGACATCCACGCGCTGAAGGAGCGGTACGCGCGAATCAGCGTGCACGACAAGGGAAAACGGTTCAACAGCGACCTGCTGGAGGCCATCGAGCTGGGCTTTTTGCTCGAGCTCGCCGAGGTGACCGTGGTCGGCGCATTGAACCGCAAGGAGTCTCGCGGCGGCCACGCCCGCGAGGACTACCCCAACCGCGACGACGTCAACTACATGCGCCACACCATGGCGTACAAGCAGGGCAGTGACCTGCTGAGCGACATCGCGCTGGACTTCAAGCCCGTGGTGCAGACGCGCTACGAACCCAAAGAACGGAAGTACTGATGGCCGAGAGCGTCGGAACCGAAGGGGAAGCCGAGGTCGACACCAGCCTGGAGCCGCCGCTGCCGGCGATCCCCGACGGGGCGGTGATGGTGACCGTCAAGATCGCGCGATTCAACCCCGATCAGCCCGACGCCTTCGCGGAAACCGGTGGCTGGCAGAGCTTTCGGGTGCCGTGCCTGCCGAGCGACCGGATGCTCAACCTGCTGATCTACATCAAGAGCTACCTGGACGGGACGCTCACCTTCCGGCGCTCGTGCGCGCACGGGGTGTGCGGCTCGGACGCCATGCGCATCAACGGTGTCAACCGGCTGGCCTGCAAGGTGCTGATGCGCGACCTGCTGCCCAAGAAGCCGGGCAAGGCGCTCACCATCACGGTCGAGCCGATACGTGGGCTGCCGGTGGAGAAGGACCTGGTGGTCGACATGGAGCCGTTCTTCGACGCCTACCGGGCGGTCAAGCCGTACCTGGTCACGACCGGCAACCCGCCGACCCGCGAACGCATTCAGAGCCCGACCGACCGGGCCCGTTACGACGACACCACCAAGTGCATCCTGTGCGCGGCGTGCACCACGAGTTGCCCGATCTTCTGGCATGAGGGCAGCTACTACGGCCCGGCCGCGATCGTCAACGCGCACCGGTTCATCTTCGACAGCCGCGACGAGGCCGCCGCCGAGCGCCTGGACATCCTCAACGAGGTGGACGGCGTGTGGCGATGCCGCACCACGTTCAACTGCACCGAGGCCTGCCCGCGGGGCATCGAGATCACCAAGGCGATCCAGGAGGTCAAGCGCGCGATCATGTTCTCGCGCTAGTCGGGAGCACCTCTCCGAGACCGAGAGGTCCTTCCCGAAAGCGCTATCGCATGCGCCGGCGCGTTTGAAACTCACGTGATGGTTCCCAAGGCCCGTCACACATCGCGGCGCTGTCTCGTCTGACGGGTATGACACAGAAAACCCGCATCGAGCCCCTGCCGCCCAAGCGCACCGGATTGCTGACCCGGGCCATGTACCGGATCGCCAAGCGGCGCTACGGCCAAGTTCCCGAACCTTTCACCGTTACCGCGCACCATCGCGGGCTGATGATCGCCGGCGCCATGCACGAGACCATGCTGGACCGCGCGTCGAAGACACTGCCGGTCAGCGTGCGCGAGCTCGCGGTGTTCTGGACCGCCCGCACGATCGGCTGCTCGTGGTGCGTCGACTTCGGCTCCATGCTGCAGCGACTGGACGGCCTGGACATGCAGCGGCTCAAGGACATCGACAATTACGCCACGTCAACGGCATTCACTGACGACGAGCGCGCCGCCATCGCCTACGCCGACGCGATGACCACCGATCCGCACACCGTCACCGACGAGCAGGTCGCCGATTTGCGTGCCCGCTTCGGCGATGCCGGAGTGATCGAGCTGACCTACCAGGTCGGGGTGGAGAACATGCGGGCGCGGATGAACACCGCGCTGGGCATCACCGAGCAGGGCTTCAACTCCGGTGACGCGTGCCGCGTTCCCTGGGCTAGCGACGATCGCCAGCGCGGCCTAGCCGGGCGCAGCGGGTCGTCGCCATCGGCGACAGAGCTCAACCAGCACGCAGCGGGGAGCCGGTGAACTTATCCGGGTTGGCGACATCCCATAGGGCGCAGACCTTTCCGTCTCGCACGGTCGCCGCCATGATCCGCGGCATCATCTCGCGATACCCATCACCGGCGGGGCAGCCCGCCGTGTAGCCGCCCAGCTCGCCATTGACCAGCCCCAGCTGATACGAGGTGAACATCGCCGGGCCGTAGCGCTGGGCCAGACCGAAGAAAAATCGCGCCACCTTGTCCGCGCCGTGGATGACGTTGATTGCCGTGGGCGCCTTGCCATTCGCGTCGCCGGTCAGGATCACGTCGGGGTGCAGCAGCGCGACCACGGCTTGCAGATCGCCGGATGCCATGGCCGCCAGCAACTTCCCCACCACCTCGGCGTGCGAGGGGTCGGGCTTGGGTGGCGCCTCGGAAGCGACGGCCTTGCGGGCCCGCGACGCCAGCTGCCGGGCGGCGGCCTCGTTGGTGCCCAGCACCTGCGCCACCTCGGCGAACGGCACGGCGAAGCCGTCGTGCAGCACGAAGGCGACTCGCTGATCGGGTGAGAGCCGCTCCAGCACCACCATCGCCGCGAACCGCGCGTCCTCGCCGGCCACCACCGCGGACAGCGGATCGGTCGCGTCAAACCCGGTGACCACCGGCTCGGGCAGCCAATTGCCGGTGTAGGTTTCGCGACGATGCGCCGCCGACCGCAGCCGGTCCAGGCCCAGCCTGCTCACCACCGTGGTCAGCCAGGCCCGCAGGTCGGTGATCTCCGTTGCCTTTCCGGGGTCCTGCCGGTGCCAGCGCAGCCAGGCGTCCTGGACGATGTCCTCGGCGTCGGCCACCGTGCCGGTGAGCCGGTAGGCGACCGACATGAGATGGGGCCGTAGCGACTCGAACTCGCTGACCTGCTGGGCTGAGGTCATGCCGACGAGCCTAGCGCGGCGACGCCGAGCGCCGAACGGCGCGAGGAAGGAGCCGGGCCGACGAACCTAGCGCGGCGACGCCGAGCGCCGAACGGCGCGAGGAAGGAGCCGGGCCGTCGAGCCTAGCGTTAGGCTCCACACAACATGACAGATCACCTCTGGCTGCACTTCGCAAGGCACGGCCCGGACATCACCGCGCCGATCATCACCCGCGGCGAGGGTGTCACCATCTTCGACGACCGCGGCAAGAGCTACCTCGACGGCCTGTCCGGACTGTTCACCGTGCAGGTCGGCCACGGCCGCACCGAACTCGCCGAGGTCGCTGCCCGCCAGGCAGGCACGCTGGCGTTCTTCCCGCTCTGGGGGTACGCGACTCCTCCCGCGATCGAGCTCGCCGAGCGCCTCGCCCGCTACACGCCCGGCGATCTGAACCGCGTCTTCTTCACCACCGGCGGCACCGAGGCCGTCGAGACCGCATGGAAACTGGCCAAGCAGTACTTCAAACTCACCGGGAAACCCGGTAAGCACAAGGTGATTTCGCGCGCGGTCGCCTACCACGGCACCACCCAGGGCGCCCTGGCGATTACCGGGCTGCCCCGCTTTAAGGCCCCCTTCGAGCCGGTGACGCCCGGCGGCTTCCGGGTGCCCAACACCAATTTCTACCGCGCGCCTGAGCCCTTCGGAACCGACCCGAAGGCCTTCGGGCAATGGGCCGCCGACCGGATCGCCGAGGCCATCGAGTTCGAGGGCCCCGACACCGTGGCGGCGGTGTTCCTCGAGCCGGTGCAGAACGCGGGTGGCAGCATCCCGCCTCCCCCAGGCTATTTCGAGCGGGTGCGCCAGATCTGCGACGAATACGACGTGCTGCTCGTGTCAGACGAGGTGATCTGCGCGTTCGGCCGGATCGGGTCGATGTTCGCCTGCGACGACTTCGGCTACGTGCCGGACATGATCACCTGCGCCAAGGGAATGACGTCGGGCTACTCGCCGATCGGCGCCATGATCGCCAGCGAGCGGTTGTTCGAACCGTTCAACGACGGCGCCACCATGTTCCCGCACGGGTATACCTTTGGCGGACACCCGGTTTCGGCGGCCGTAGGTCTGGCGAACCTCGACATCTTCGAGCGCGAGGGCCTGTGCGACCACGTCCGAACCCACGCCCCCGCCTTACGCGCCACCCTGGAAAAGCTCTACGACCTGCCCATCGTCGGCGACGTGCGCGGCGAGGGCTACTTTTACGGCATCGAACTCGTCAAGGACAAGGTGACCAAGCAGACCTTCACCGACGACGAACGCCGCACGCTGCTCGGCCGGGTGTCCTCGGCTCTGTTCGAGGCCGGCTTGTACTGCCGCACCGACGACCGCGGCGATTCCGTAATCCAGTTGGCGCCGCCGCTGATCAGCGGCCAGGCTGAGTTCGACACCATCGAAGCCATCCTGCGCGATGTGCTGACGGGAACCCAGGCGCGCATCTAGGGTCCAGGGCATGGCGCGCAAACCCCGTATCCACCCGGTGCGGTGGCTGCCGCCGCCGGTCGACGCACTGCCGGACATGCCGGCGCCGAACATCACCGTCGTTCCCCTCGCGGGTAACGGTCCCGAAGATGTCGTCGTCGACCCGGCCGGCCAGTTGTGGACGGGCCTCGAGGACGGACGCATCGTGCGGATGTCCCCCGGCGGCGAGCAGACCGTCGTCGCCGACACCGGTGGTCGGCCACTCGGCCTGCACATCGCCCGCGACGGCCGGGTACTGATCTGCGACAGTCATCGCGGATTGCTCGCGCTGGACCCGGCCAGCGGCAGGCTGGATGTGCTTGTCGAATCGGTCGGCGGCAGACGGCTCAAGTTCTGCTCGAATGTCACCGAAACAGCCGACGGCACAGTCTATTTCACCGAGTCGACGAGCGACTTTCATTTCGAGCACTACACCGCCCCGATCGTGGAGGCGCGCGCGACCGGCGGCCTCTTCCGGCTCGACGTGGACGGTACCGTCAGCACGCTGGTCGACGGGCTGTACTTCGCCAACGGGGTGACGCCGACGGCGGACGGTTCGGCGCTGGTATTCGCCGAGACGCTGGCGCGGCGGCTGTCGAAGTACTGGCTGAGCGGACCCCAGGCCGGATCGGTGACGCCGCTGGCGGTACACCTGCCCGGCATGCCCGACAACCTGTCCACCGGTGCCGACGGCCGCATCTGGGCCGCGCTGGTCACCGAGGCGAACCCGGCCTTGGAGTCCCTGTTCCCGCGGGCACCGCTCATCCGCAAGGTGGTGTGGCGGCTGCCCGAGCGGCTGCAACCACAGATCAAGCCGGAGATCTGGGCGGTCGCGTTCGACCCGGACAGCGGCGCGCCCGTCGCCGGCCTGCGCGCCGAGCATCCGGAATTCGGATCCGTCACCGGCTTGGTCGAGGCGGCCGGCAAGCTCTGGATGGGCACGATCGGCTTCGCAGCGCTGGCCCACGTGGACCTGGTCGCCACCAAGCTGTGAGCCCGCTAGCCGGCGGGCACCCGCCTGACCGCGTCGGCGGCCATCACCATCTCACGGGCGTGCGTGGCGGTCGGGTTGTTCCCGAACCGCGATACGGCGTTGCACAGCCAGGCCAGCGCCGACCGCAGCTCCGGGTCGGTGGCGGCGTCACGGTGCAGCTTCAGCTCCGCAAGCACCCGGTCGAACCCGGAACGTCGTACCTGCGTTGCCTTCTCGACCTGCTTGAGCAGGTCGGTCAACGGGCGGACACTCCGGGAAGCGCCGCCAGGATTCCGCCGCCAGGCGGACCAAAACCGTTCGCGTGAAATGGCAAAACCCCTGGGATTCGGCGCGGTGGGCGGCTTTCGGATTGACCGCAGGCCCAGCGTATCGCGGCCTCGCCGGCACCGCTCAGTAACTTCCGTCTCACCAGTCACAGCGCGGCTCCCCGGATTCGGGCCGCCCATCGCTTACTGTGCACAGACGATGACCCTGTTACGTTCCGCATCATGCCTGGCAGCGGCGCTTTTCCTGATGGCCGCCCCGGTCACGTTGGCGGCACCGGCGACACTGCCGCTGGGGGTGCCGCTCGCGACGGCCGAGCCCGGCGCCGAACCCAATGCCGCGCCGCCGGACTGCCCCTACAAGGTGAACACCCCGAAGGCCGTGGACTCATCGGAGGCCCCCACCGCCGGCGACCCGCCGATCCCGCTGGCGGTGCCCGCCAAGCCGGTCGGCGGTGACGCGCTGGGCAGCTGCGGCATCGTCGTCGCGCCGAACACGCCGGCGCTGCCGAATGACGTCTCCGCCGACGCCTGGCTGGTGGCGGACCTGGACAGCGGCGCGGTCATCGCGGCCAAGGACCCGCACGGGCGACACCGCCCCGCCAGCATCATCAAGGTGCTGGTCGCGATGGCCTCCATCAACGCGCTCAACCTGAACAAGTCGGTCCCCGGAACCGCCGACGACGCGGCCGCCGAGGGCACCAAGGTCGGCGTCGAGGAAGGTGGCGTCTTCACCGTCAACCAATTGCTGCACGGGCTGCTGATGCACTCCGGCAACGACGCCGCCCACGCGCTGTCCATGCAGCTGGGCGGCATGCAGCAGGCGCTGGAGAAGATCAACGTGCTGGCCGCCAAGCTTGGTGGCTCCGACACCCGGGCGGCATCGCCGTCGGGCCTGGACGCGCCCGGCATGAGCACCTCGGCCTACGACATCGGGCTCTTCTACCGCTACGCCTGGCAGAACCCGACGTTCGCCGACATCGTCGCGACGCGGACCTTCGACTTCCCGGGCCACGGCGACCACCCGGGCTACGAGCTGGAGAACGACAACCAGCTGCTCTACAAGTATCCCGGCGCCCTTGGCGGCAAGACCGGTTACACCGACGACGCGGGCCAGACGTTCGTCGGTGCTGCCAACCACGACGGCCGACGCCTGGTGGCGGTGCTGCTGCACGGGACGCGGGTGCCGATCGCCCCGTGGGAACAGGCCGCGCACCTGCTCGACTACGGCTTCTCCACCCCGCAGGGCACACAGGTCGGCTCGCTGGTCGCGCCCGACCCGTCCCTGGCACCCGCGAAGCACGACGCCGACGCGGACCCGCTCGCCAACAACGCCGCGGCGGGCGGGATCATCGGATCCGCGGACGCGATGCCGATCCGGGTGGGCGTGGCTGTGATCGGCACCGTCGTGGTGTTCGGGCTGATCATGATGGCCCGCTCGATGAACCGCCGACCACTTCACCGCTGAACGCCGTGTGCGGATCGCGGCGCGGACTGCTGGTCGGGCTGACCGCCGCCAGCGTGGGCGTCATCTACGGCTACGACCTGTCCATCATCGCCGGGGCGCAGTTGTTCGTCACCGAGGACTTCGCGCTGTCCACCCGCCAGCAGGAACTGCTGACGACGATGGTCGTGATCGGCCAGATCGCCGGGGCGCTGGGCGCCGGCGTGCTGGCGAACGTGATCGGCCGAAAACGCTCGATGGTGCTGATCCTGTTCGCCTACACGGTTTTCGCGCTGCTGGCCGCGTTCTCGGTGTCGCTGCCGATGTTGCTGACGGCGCGGTTGCTGCTCGGGCTGACCATCGGCGTGACGGTGGTCGTCGTCCCGGTCTACGTCGCGGAATCGGCGCCGACGGCGGTGCGCGGTTCGCTGCTGACGGCCTATCAGCTGGCGATCGTCAGCGGCCTGATCGTCGGCTATTTGACCGGCTACCTGCTGGCCGGCACCCACAGCTGGCGGTGGATGCTGGGGCTGGCCTGCGTGCCCGCAATGTTGTTGCTGCCGTTAATAATTCGGATGCCCGACACGGCGCGATGGTACGTACTGAAGGGCCGGATGGACGACGCCCGGCGGGCGCTGGTGCGGATCGAACCCACCGCGCAGGTCGACGACGAGCTCACCGAGATCGAACGCGCGTTGCGCGAGGCCTCGCCCGGGGCCGGGGGCGGGTTCTCCGAGATGCTGCGGCCCCCATACCTTCGGGCCACCGCCTTCGTGGTCGTCCTCGGCTTCTTGATCCAGATCACCGGCATCAACGCGATCATCTACTACAGCCCCCGGATCTTTCAGGCCATGGGCTTCACCGGCAATTTCGCGCTGCTGGGGTTGCCGGCGCTCCTTCAGGTCGCCGGGTTGGCGGCCGTTGGCGCCGCGCTGCTGTTGGTCGATCGGGTGGGCCGGCGGCCAATCCTGTTGTGGGGCACCGCGATGATGATCGTCGCCGACGTCGTGCTGATGGCCGTGTTCGGACAGGGATTCGGTGGCACGGTCGTCGGGTTCGCCGGCATCCTGTTGTTCATCATCGGCTACACCATGGGCTTCGGCTCCCTGGGCTGGGTGTACGCCAGCGAAAGCTTCCCGTCCCGGCTACGCTCGATCGGGTCGAGCACCATGTTGACCTCGAACCTGGTGGCTAACGCCATCATCGCCGCCGTCTTCCTGAGCCTGCTCCATTCCCTGGGCGGCGCAGGTACTTTCGCGCTGTTCGCGGCGCTTGCGGCGGTCGCGTTCGTCTTCGTGTACCGGTTCGCACCGGAAACCAAGGGTCGCCAGCTGGAGGACATCCGCCACTTCTGGGAGAACGGCGGCCGATGGCCGTGATCGCCGCGGGCACCACGGTGCTCGACGGTCGGGTCTGCCGCCCCGGCTGGGTGCAGACCTCCGGCGGACGGATCGTCGCCTGCTCGCCCGGCCCGCCGCCGCGTCCGGCCGACTTCGAATTCCCCGGTTCCACGGTGGTGCCGGGCTTTATCGACATGCATGTGCATGGCGGCGGCGGCGCCTCCTACACCGACGCCGACGGCATCCGCGACGCCGCCGCGTTTCACCTGCGGCATGGCACCACCACCACGCTGGCCAGCCTGGTGACCGCCGCGCCGTCCGAACTGCTGGACGGGGTGCGCGCGCTCGCCGACGCGACCCGGCGCGGCACCGTCGCGGGCATTCACCTCGAAGGGCCGTGGCTGAGCCGGGCGCACTGCGGAGCCCACGACCGCACCAAGATGCGTGACCCGGAGCCGGCGGAGGTCGACGCGGTGCTGGCCGCGGCCGACGGCACGATCCGGATGGTGACGCTGGCGCCCGAGCTGCCCGGCGCCGGGGAGGCCATCAGGCGGTTCGTGGACGCGGGAGTCGTTGTGGCGGTAGGGCATACCGATGCCACCTACGTACAGACCAAGGACGCCATCGCGCTGGGCGCCACCGTCGGCACCCATCTGTTCAACGCGATGCCGCCGCTGCACCATCGCGAACCCGGCCCGGCGCTGGCCCTGCTGCGCGATCCGCTAGTGACGGTCGAGGTGATCGCCGACGGCGTGCACCTACACCCCGACGTGGTCCAGGCGGTGATCGCGGCGGCGGGCGCGGACCGGGTCGCCATGATCACCGACGCGATCGCCGCCGCCGGCCGCGCCGATGGCGCATTTCGGCTCGGCGCGGTGCCGATCGATGTCGTGGCCGGTGTCGCCAGGGTGCACGGAACGTCGACGATCGCGGGCAGCACCGCCACCATGGATCGGCTGTTCCGCACGGTGCATGCGGCCGCCGGCCTGGCCACCGCGGTGCAGACGACGGCCGCGACGCCGGCTCGAGCGCTCGGCCTGCAGCGGGTGGGCGCTCTGGGCGTCGGCTACGACGCCAATCTCGTTGTGCTGGATGAACGTTTAGGCATATCGGACGTGATGGTGCGCGGCGCCTGGCTGAAGCCGGCCGGCTAGCGATCACGGCGGGTCAAGCGGGCGATCCAGGAAAGGGTGAGCGCACCAACGGCTCCCAGCGCCATCGCGGTCAGCGTCTGGCGGGTATTGAGGCCCTCATCCATCTACACGCGCGGCGCGATGATCGCCGGGGCCGGAGGGGCGACGGGTTGGCTGCGCGGATCGTTCGACGCGGTCGCCGCCCACGCGGTGCAGAACAGGACGAGATACGCGGTGATGTAAGCGAACACCATCAACCCCAGCACCGGGCCGAACGCCGCGCCGGCCGGGCTGCGCAGCACCGCCTTGAGATAGATGGAGGCGACCTGTTTGAACACCTCGAAGCCGATCGCCGCGATCAACCCGGCCCGCATCGAATGGACAAGGCTGACCTTTTCGCGTGGCAGTCGGGCGATCATCCAGGTGAACAGCAGCCACGACACCAGCGTCGCGATGAGGATCGAGAACAGCCAGAAGAGCCAGTCGAGCACCACGAACTGCGGTATGCCAAGCCATTTCAACAGCGCCGCCAGGGGTGCGGCGTGGCCGACGGTGCTCAGCGCGACTGTCGCCACGATGATCGCGAATGTCCCCAGCATCGCCAGCAGGTCGGAAAGCTTGTTGTGCACGAAACCCGGCGACTCGATGTGTTCGTCCCACCACATCTCCGTCAGCGCCTGGCGCAGGTGCGATATCCAGCCCAGTCCCGCCCACACCGCGGTGGCCAAACCGATCACCCCGACCGACGTCCGGGCATCGATGGCCGAGTTCATCAACTCGTGCAGTTGATTACCCAGCGTGCCGGTCACCTGAGAGCGGATGTGGTCGTCGATGGTGCTCAGCAGCTGGGGTTTACGGGCCAGCACGAATCCGAAGACCGCGAAACCGACCATGAGCAAAGGAAACAACGCGAAGATCGTGTAATAGGTGAGGCCGGCGGCAAAGAACCCGCCGTTGCGATCGTCGAAACGCTGGTAGGCGCGGATGACGTGATCGATCCACCCGTACCGCGCCCGCAACCGATCAAAGACGCCCGCCTTGGCCGGCTCGCTCATCGCACGACTCCAATGAGAGCGGTACTAGCTCCGTTGTGGAAGAAACCCAAGCCGATCGTAAACCCGCCGAACCGTTTTCGCGGCCACATCGTTGGCCTTTTCCGCTCCGGTCGCGAGCACGGCCTCCAATTCGGCGAGATCGGTGGTCAGTTCGTCGACTCGGGCCTTGATCGGGGCGACGAACTCGACGACCGCCTCGGCGGTGTCCTTCTTCAAATCGCCGTAACCCCTTCCGGCATAGCCCTCCACGAGCGTATCGATCCCGACGCCGGTGACCGCGGACTGGATGCTGAGCAGATTGGACACACCCGGCTTGGCCTCGGTGTCGAAGCGGATCTCGCGCTCGCTGTCGGTGACCGCGGAGCGAATCTTCTTGGCCGACAACGCCGGTTCGTCGAGCAGGTTGATCAGGCCGGCATCGGTCGCCGCCGACTTGCTCATCTTCGAGGTCGGGTCTTGCAAATCGTAGATCTTCGCGGTGGCCTTGGGAACGAACATGTCCGGCACCACGAACGTCTCCGGGAAGCGGCTGTTGAACCGGTCGGCGATGTCGCGCGCCAGCTCGAGATGCTGACGCTGGTCCTCACCCACGGGCACCAGATCGGTGTCGTAGGCCAGCACGTCGGCCGCCTGCAGCACCGGGTAGGTGAACAGCCCCACGGTGGTGGAGTCGGCGCCCTGGCGCAGCGACTTGTCCTTGAACTGCGTCATCCGCGACGCCTGCCCGAACCCGGTGAAGCAGCCCAGCACCCAGGCCAGCTGAGTGTGGGCCGGCACGTGGCTCTGCACGAACACCGTGCTGCGGGCCGGGTCGATGCCCAGCGCCAGATACTGGGCGGCGGTGATCAGGGTGCGGCGGCGCAGCGCCTCGGGATCCTGGGCGACGGTGATGGCATGCAGGTCGACCACGCAGAAGAACGCGTCATGGTCGTCCTGCAGCGCGACCCACTGCGTGATGGCGCCCAGCGCGTTACCCAGGTGAAGCGAATCGGAGGTGGGTTGCACGCCGGAGAAAATCCGGCTTGATCCGGTAGCGGTGCTCATGATGCACCGATCTTTTCACGGGCGACCGCCGGGGCCGCACAGACCGACCCCGATGTTGCGATACCGGCGGTACCGCATTTAATGTCGGGTTATGCGCAAGCTCGTCTGCTCGGCTCCTTCCTCGTGAGCCCCGCTCACTCGGCGTCGCCTTCGGCCCGCTCGCCGATCCACCTTGGTTCCGGAGAGCCGGTCCTGATGCTGCACGGGTTCCTGATGTCGCAGACGGTGTGGGACCCGGTCGCGCCGCGGCTGGCCGAGACCGGCCGCTTCGAGGTCTTCGCCCCCACCATGGCCGGGCACAACGGCGGGCCCTACGCGGGCACCTGGCTGCTGAGCTCGTCGGTGCTGGCCGACCATGTCGAGCGCCAGCTCGACCAGCTCGGCTGGGAAACCGCGCACATGGTGGGCAACTCGCTGGGCGGCTGGGTCGCCTTCGAACTGGAGCGGCGCGGCCGGGCCCGCAGCGTGACCGGCATCGGCGCCGCGGGCGGATGGACGCGGTGGAGTCCGGTGAAATTCGAGGTCATCAGCAAGTTCATCGCGGGCATGCCCCTGCTGGGGCTGGCGCGGCTGCTCGGCGAGCGGGTGCTTGCGCTGCCGCTCAGCCGGCGGCTGGCGACCCTGCCGCTCACGGCGACGCCGGACGGCATCAGCGAGGACCAGCTGCGCGTCGTCATCGACGACGCCGCGCACTGCCCCGCGTACTTCCAGCTGCTCGTCAAATCGCTGCTGGATCCGGGCCTGCTGCAGTTGGCCGACACCGCGGTGCCCGTCCAGCTGGTGCTGTGCGAGAAGGACCGGGTGGTCCCCGCGAGCAGATTCAATCGGCACTTCACCAACTTCCTGCCCCCGGGAACGAAGCTCACCGAGCTCAAGGGCGTGGGCCACGTCCCCATGTTCGAGGCGCCCGACCGGGTCGCCGCGGCGATCGCCGACTTCGTCGACGAGTGCGGCACCGGGGCCGACCGACGGCACCCGCCGGCCAGCTAGCCAGCCGCTTTTCGGAGGTTCTCCGCGATCGAGTTCAGGAACTCCTCGCTGCGCTGCCACTTCTGGTCGGGGCCGATGAGAATAGCCAGGTCCTTCGTCATCTTCCCGCTCTCGACGGTGGACACCACCACGTTCTCCAGCGTCTGCGCGAACTCCGTCACCTGAGGGGTGTCGTCCAGCTTGCCGCGGTGCGCCACTCCGCGCGTCCAGGCGAAGATCGAGGCGATCGGGTTGGTCGAGGTCGGCTTGCCGGCCTGATACTGGCGGAAATGCCGGGTGACGGTGCCGTGCGCGGCCTCGGCCTCGACCGTCTTGCCGTCGGCGGTCATCAGCACCGACGTCATTAGCCCCAGTGAGCCGTAACCCTGCGCGACGAGGTCCGACTGCACGTCGCCGTCGTAGTTTTTGCAGGCCCACACATACCCGCCCTCCCACTTCAGGCAGGCCGCGACCATGTCGTCGATCAACCGGTGCTCGTAGGTCAGCCCCTCGGCCTCGAACTGGTCTTTGAATTCCTCCTCGTAGACGCGCTCGAACTCGTCTTTGAACATGCCGTCGTACGCCTTGAGGATGGTGTTCTTGGTGGACAGGTACACCGGCCACTTGGCGTTCAGCCCGTACTTCAACGAGGCGCGGGCGAAGTCGCGGATGGAGTCTTTGAAGTTGTACATCCCCATCACGACGCCGCCGTCTTCGGGGATGGACACCACCTCGTGCACCATCGGCTCACCACCGTCGGCCGGGGTGAAAGTGATTGCGACGGTGCCCGGTTTGTCCACCTTGAAGTTGGTCGACCGGTATTGGTCGCCAAAAGCGTGACGGCCGATCACGATTGGCTTGGTCCAGCCCGGGACCAGCCGCGGTACGTTCGAGATCACAATGGGCTCGCGGAAGATGGTGCCGCCCAAAATGTTTCGAATCGTTCCATTCGGCGAGAGCCACATCTTCTTGAGATTGAACTCCTGAACGCGGGCCTCGTCGGGTGTGATGGTGGCGCACTTGACACCCACGCCGTGCTTCTTGATGGCGTAGGCCGCGTCGATGGTCACCTGGTCGTCGGTGCGGTCGCGGTGCTCGATGCCCAGGTCGTAGTAGTCCAGATCGATGTCGAGGTACGGCAGGATCAGCATGTCCTTGATGAACTTCCAGATGACGCGGGTCATTTCGTCACCGTCGAGCTCTACGACGCGGCCTTTGACCTTGATTTTGGCTTCGCCCATGTCAAGTCCGGCTTCCTGCTTGCGGGCCCTAGCCTGTCGACGCCGCCAGTGCCTCATTGAGGGTCTTGCTCGGGCGCATGATCGCCGTCGTCTTCTCGCTGTCCGGGTAGTAGTAGCCGCCGATGTCGACCGCCTCGCCCTGCGCTTCGCCGAGCTCGGCCACGATGGTGTCCTCGTTCTCGCTCAGCGAGTCGGCCAGCGCGGCGAAGTGCTTGCGCAGCTCCTCGTCGTCGGATTTCGCGAGCTCCTGCGCCCAGTACAGCGCCAGGTAGAACTGGCTGCCACGGTTGTCGAGTTCACCGGTCTTTCGCGACGGGCTCTTGTTGTTCTCCAGCAGCTTGCCGATCGCGGCGTCCAGCGTCTTGCCCAGGACCTTGGCCCGCTCATTGTCGGTCTTGATGCCGATGTCCTCGAAACACGCTCCGAGAGCAAGGAATTCACCCAGGGAATCCCAGCGCAGATGGTTCTCCTCGACGAGTTGGTGAACGTGCTTGGGCGCCGAGCCGCCGGCGCCGGTTTCGTACATCCCACCGCCGGCCATCAGCGGCACGATGGACAGCATCTTGGCGCTGGTGCCCAGCTCCAGGATGGGGAACAGGTCGGTGAGGTAATCGCGCAGGATGTTGCCGGTCGCGGCGATCGTGTCCTGCCCGCGCATCGCGCGCTCGATCGTGTACCTCATGGCCCACACCTGCGGCATGATCTGGATCTCGAGGCCCTCGGTGTCGTGTTCCTTGAGGTATGCCTTGACCTTCTTGCGCAACTCGACCTCGTGCGGCCGCTCGGTGTCCAGCCAGAACAACACCGTCATGCCGGAGTTCCGCGCACGGGTCACCGCGAGCTTGACCCAGTCGCGAATTGCCGCATCCGTGACGATGGGCATGCGCCAGATGTCGCCCTCCTCGACGTTCTGGGTCAGCAGAACTTCCCCGGTGTCGAGGTCGACGATGTTGGCGACACCGTCCTCGGGAATCTCGAACGTCTTGTCGTGCGAGCCGTACTCCTCGGCCTGCTGCGCCATCAGGCCGACGTTGGGAACCGTGCCCATGGTCCGCGGATCGAACTGCCCGTGGGTCTTACAGAAGTTGATGATCTCCTGGTAGATACGGGAGAAGGTGGATTCGGGGTTGACGGCCTTGGTGTCCTTCTGCCGCCCGTCGGCGCCCCACATCTTGCCGCCCGCGCGGATCATCGCCGGCATCGACGCATCCACGATCACGTCGCTGGGCGAATGGAAGTTGGTGATGCCCTTGGCGGAATCGACCATGGCCAGCTCTGGGCGGTGCTCGTGGCAGGCGTGCAGGTCGCGGATGATCTCCTCGTGCAGCGACGCGGGCAGCGACTCGATTTTGTTGTACAGATCGACCAACCCGTTGTTGACGTCGACGCCGAGCTCGTCGAAGAGCTCCTGGTGCTTGGCGAAAGCGTCCTTGTAGAAGATCTTCACCGCGTGACCGAAGACGATGGGGTGCGACACCTTCATCATCGTCGCCTTGACATGCAGCGAAAACATCACGCCGGTCTCGTAGGCGTCCTGCATCTGCTCCTCGTAGAACTCGACGAGGGCCTTCTTGCTCATGAACATGGAATCGATGACGTCGCCCTCGCGCAGCTCGACCTTGGGCTTCAGCTCGAGGGTCTGACCGCTCTTGGTCTCCAGCACCATCTTCACGTTGCGCGCGCGGTCCAGCGTCATCGACTTCTCACCGTGGTAGAAGTCGCCGTGCCGCATGGTGGCGACGTGGGTGCGCGAGGCCGGCGACCAGTCCGCCATGCTGTGCGGGTGCTTGCGGGCGTATTCCTTCACGGCCTTGGGCGCACGCCGGTCCGAGTTGCCCTGCCGCAGTACGGGGTTGACCGCGCTACCGAGGCATTTGGCGTAGCGCGCGCGGATCTCCTTGTCCTCGTCCGTCTTTGGGCTCTGCGGAAAGTCCGGAATCTTGTATCCCTTGCCCTGCAACTCCTTGACGGCGGCGATCAGCTGGGGTACCGAGGCGCTGATGTTGGGCAGCTTGATGATGTTGGTGTCGGCGAGCTCCGTCAGCCGGCCCAGCTCGCCGAGGTTATCCGGCACCCGCTGCTCCTCGGTCAGGTCATCGGGGAACTCCGCCAGAATCCGGGCGGCCACGGAGATGTCGCTGGTCTTGATCTCGATGCCCGCCGGCTCGGCAAAGGCGCGCACGATCGGCAGGAAAGCGTAGGTCGCCAGCAGCGGCGCTTCGTCGGTCAGTGTGTAGATGACGGTCGGCTGTTCGGCGCTCACGGTCCCTCTCCCGGAAATGATGGGTTGAAAATTTTGGGGGCTCAGCGTTCTGACTGCCACGTTAGCAAGGGTGTTTGGACAGGTGTCGACCTGCAGGCGCACCGCGATAGTTGGCACCGACTCGGCACAGTAAGATAACCTTCTTATTGGTCATGAGCGCCAGCATCAAGCCCCGGCTTGCTGGCCGGCAACCCTCCAACCGCGGTGGGGTGCCCCGGGTGATGACCAGGTTGAGTAGCCACACAACCGGCTATCCGGCAAGCGCGGGTCCGCCATGACGGGCCCCTGAGCAGACAGGGAAACGTGATGTGCCTTTTCCCGACTTTTTCGCGCCTCATCGTGTGTCGCTGCTAAACCGCCGTGCCGGCTGACGCCCCGGCGTCCCGGCCGTCGATGAGCAAATTTCCCTACCAGCAGAAAGCAACCCCGTGACCTCCGACAACGCCGATCACGACGTCGACCTGACCGCCAATTGGTCGTTCGACACCAAGCAGGTGCACGCCGGCCAGCAGCCGGACACCGCCACCAGCGCCCGCGCCCTGCCGATCTACCAGACCACGTCATACACCTTCGACGACACCACGCACGCCGCCGCGCTGTTCGGTCTGGAAGTACCGGGCAACATCTACACCCGGATCGGCAACCCGACCACCGATGTCGTCGAGCAGCGCGTCGCCGCGCTCGAGGGCGGGGTGGCGGCGCTCTTCCTCAGCTCCGGGCAGGCCGCCGAGACCTTCGCGATACTGAACCTGGCTTGCGCCGGTGATCACATCGTCTCCAGCCCGCGGCTCTATGGCGGTACGTACAACCTGTTCCACTACTCGCTGGCCAAGCTCGGCATCGACGTCACCTTCGTGGAGGACCCCGATGACCTGGATTCGTGGCAGGCCGCGGTCCGGCCGAACACCAAAGCATTCTTCGGCGAGACCATCTCCAACCCGCAGATCGATGTGCTGGACATCCCCGGGGTCGCCGGGGTCGCGCACGCCAACGGCGTCCCGCTGATCGTCGACAACACCATCGCCACGCCCTACCTGATCCAGCCGTTCAAGCACGGCGCCGACATCGTCGTGCACTCCGCCACGAAGTACCTCGGCGGGCACGGCTCGGCGATCGCCGGGGTCATCGTCGACGGCGGCACCTTCGACTGGACGCAGGGCCGCTTCCCGGGATTCACCACTCCCGACCCGAGCTACCACGGCGTGGTGTTCGCCGAGCTCGGCCCGCCGGCCTACGCGCTTAAGGCGCGCGTGCAGCTGCTGCGCGACCTCGGTTCGGCCGCGTCGCCGTTCAACGCGTTCCTGGTCGCCCAGGGCATCGAGACGCTGAGCCTGCGCATGGAGCGCCACGTCTTTAACGCCCAGCGCGTGGCCGAGTACCTGGCCGGCCACGAGGGCGTGGTGTCGGTCAACTATGCCGGCCTGCCCAGCTCGCCCTGGCATGAGCGGGCAAAGAAGCTGGCGCCCAAGGGAACCGGCGCGGTGCTGGCCTTCGAGCTGGACGGCGGCGTCGAGGTCGGCAAAGCCTTCGTGAACGCGCTGAAGCTGCACAGCCATGTCGCCAACATCGGCGACGTGCGCTCGCTGGTGATCCACCCGGCGTCCACGACACACGCCCAGCTGAGCCCGAAGGAACAGCTGAGCACCGGCGTCAGCCCCGGGTTGGTGCGCCTGGCCGTGGGCATCGAGGGCATCGACGACATCCTCGCCGACCTGGAGCTCGGCTTCGCCGCGGCGCGCAAACTCGGCGTGACGGCGGAGGCCTCGGGCACCGATCCGCAAGCCGTGGCGGCGTTTTGAGGAAACCGGCGGTGACGATCTCAGACGCTGCGACCCAGCCGCTGCCGGCCGAAGGCGAGGTCGGCGTGGTGCGCATCGGCTCGCTGACCACCGAAAACGGCGCGGTGATCGACGATGTCCGCATCGCCGTCCAGCGCTGGGGCGAGTTGTCCCCCAATCGCGACAACGTGGTGGTGGTGCTGCACGCGCTCACCGGTGATTCGCACCTGACTGGACCCGCCGGCCCCGGGCATCCCACGCCTGGTTGGTGGGACGGTGTTGCCGCACCGGGTGCCCCAATCGACACGAATCGCTGGTGCGCGGTGGTCACCAATGTGCTGGGCGGTTGCCGCGGCTCCACCGGGCCGAGCTCGATTGCCCCGGACGGAAAGCCGTGGGGCTCTCGGTTTCCGCATATTTCGGTGCAGGATCAGGTTGCGGCGGACGTCGCCGCACTTGCGGCGCTGGGCATCGACCGGGTTGCCGCCGTCATCGGCGGATCCATGGGCGGGGCAAGGGCTTTGGAGTGGATCGTCGCCCAGCCCGACCGGGTTCGGGCGGGGCTGGTGATAGCGGTAGGCGCGCGCAGCACCGCCGACCTGATCGGCCACCTGGCCACGCAGATATCGCTGATCAAGGCCGACCCGAACTGGCAGGGCGGCGACTATTACGGCACCGGGCGTAAGCCCGACACCGGAATGGCGCTCGCGCGGCAATTCGCCCACCTGACCTACCGCGGCGAGCTGGAGCTCGACACCCGGTTCGGCAACGGCATCCAGGGTGGTGAAGACGCGACGGACGGCGGCCGCTACGCGGTGCAAAGCTACCTGGAGTATCAGAGCGACAAGCTGGTCGACCGATTTGACGCCGGCAGTTACGTGGCGTTGTCGGACTCGATGCGCAGCAATGACGTGGGCCGCGGCCGTGGTGGAGTGCGAAAAGCCCTGAGCGAGTGTCCGGTACCGGTCGTGGTCGGCGGGATCACCAGTGACCGGCTTTACCCGCTGCGTCTGCAGGAAGAGCTCGCCGAGCTGCTGCCGGGCTGCACCGAACTGGACGTCATCGAGTCCATTTACGGGCACGACGGGTTCCTGATCGAAGCCGACGCGGTCAACGGTTTGATTGGGAAAACCCTCAAATTGGCCGATGAGCAAGGCGCGTGACGACCGTGACCCGCTCTCGCCACGACCGTTCCCTATCATTCGGTTCGGCGGCCGCGGCCTATGAGCGGGGACGCCCTTCCTATCCGCCGGAAGCAATCGACTGGCTGTTGCCGGTCGGGGCGCGCCAGGTGCTCGATTTGGGCGCCGGCACCGGGAAGCTGACGACGCGGCTGGTGGAACGCGGCCTGGACGTGGTGGCCGTCGACCCCATCCAGGACATGCTGGAGGTGCTGCGCGCCTCGCTGCCGGAGACTCGGGCGCTGCTGGGCACGGCGGAAGAGATTCCGTTGGAGGACAACAGCGTTGACGTGGTCCTGGTGGCCCAGGCATGGCACTGGGTGGATCCGGAGCGCGCGATTCCGGAGGTGGCACGCGTGCTGCGGCCCGGCGGGCGCCTGGGTCTGGTGTGGAACACCCGCGACGAACGGCTCGGCTGGGTGCGCGAACTGGGGCAGATCATCGGCAGCGACGGCGACGGCGGCCGCACCCAGGTGACACTGCCCGAACCCTTCGCCGACCTGGCGCATCACCGGGTCGAGTGGACGAGTTACCTTACGCCGCAAGCGTTGATCGACCTTGTCGCGTCGCGCAGCTATTGCATCACCTCGCCGACCGAGGTGCGCACCCAAACGCTCGACCAGGTGCGCCAATTGCTGGCCACCCATCCGGCGCTGGCGAATTCGACGGGCCTGGCGCTGCCCTATGTCACCATGTGCACCCGCGCGACGCTGGCAGGCTAGCGACTACTCCTGCAGGTCACCAAACAGCTTCTCCGGGTGATGGAACGCGTTGGTGCGGGGCGCTCCGCGCTCGAGGTGCGGCGGCGGTTTCCATTCGGTGTCGAAGCGGGTGTTTTTGCGGGTGGTCCAGCCGCCCGGCCGCAGCAGGCGATGATGGGGGCCGCAGGCGAAGGTGAGGTCGTTGACGTCGGTGGTGTGACAGGTGGCGTAGTCGGTGACGTGGTGGACCTCGCAGTAGTAGCCGGGTGTGGTGCATCCGGGAGCGGAGCAGCCACGATCCTTGCCATACAACACAATTCGTTGGCCCGGTGACGCAAGCCGCTTCGTGTGGTACAGCGCCAGGGCCTTCCCTTTGTCGAAGACCGTTAGGTAGTGATGGGCGTGGCGGGCCAGGCGGATCACGTCGCTCATCGGCAGGATGGTGCCGCCTCCGGTCAGCCCGCGGCCTGCCGCCGACTCCAGTTCGCCGAGGGTGGTGGTGACGACGATGGAGGCCGGTAAGCCGTTGTGCTGACCCAGCTCTCCGGAGGCCAGCAGCGCCCGCAGTGCCGCGTTGAGCCCATCATGGTTGCGTTGGCCGGCCGACCGCGGGTCGTCCTCGATGGCTTCCTGGCTGGGCGCGCCATCCACGCAAGGGTTTTCGTCGAGTGGGTTGCACATGCCGGGAGCTGCGAGTTTCGCCAGTACGGCTTCAAGGGTGGCGCGTGCCTCGGGGGTCAGCCAGCCGCGCAACTGCGACATGCCGTCGGCTTGCTGGTCACCGAGCGCCAAGCCGCGCTGGCGCGCCCGGTCCTCATCGGTGAAGGTGCCATCGGGGTTGAGGCAGTCGGCGAGCGTGCGGGCCAGCTTGGCCAGTTGTTCGGGACGAAACCGGCTGCCCTCCTTGGCCAATTGGGCTTCGACCTGTTCGCGGGTTGCCATGTCGATCCAGCCGGGCAGCCGGCGGAAAAAGCTGCGAATCACCGCAACCTGACCAGTCCCGAGCGTACCGTCGCGTTGGCCGGCCGCGGTGGCGGCAAGAACAGGCGCCAGCGGTTCGCCGGTCAGGCCGTGCCGTGTGCCCAGGTCCCGCGCCTCCTTGATCCGCCGGGACGCCTCGGCGCGGCTGATCAGCGTTGCCTCGGCGATCGCATGGGACGCTGTGCCACCGAGCTCCAGCGAAGGAGATTGGTGAGCAAGGGAATTGATTAGTGGATGCTCGATGGCCGGGATGCGCCGGCGTAGCTTCTCACAGCGCTCCAAAACCGCCAGTTGCTGGCGGGGATTCAACGCGTCGAACGACAGCGCGCAGGCACGATCCAAGTCGGCATCGAGCGCGTCGAATACCCCGTCGACATCCTGCTGACTGCTTGGGCCCACACCGCCAAACTAGCCGCACCCACCGACAAGGGCCGGTGCATCGACCGCCATAGATACACACTCGCGCAAAAGGTTTCGTCGCACGCCAAACCCGGGTGACACGTCGAGGCGCCCGCGTCCAGATCACAGTGTGGTGTCGATCTGCCGCGCGGCCTTGCGTAATCGGGCCGCGTAATAACCGATGTCGCGGGCGCGGTGGCCTCACGAAACGCTTATTGTGCGAACCTTTATCCCACCGTGTCGCAAACGTGACAGTCATGGGTCAGAGTTCCTTACGTGATTCGAGTGCCGCTGACGCACTCCATGGCGGACGGGGGCTGGCGTGAAGGCACTTGCACGAACTCATCAATGGGTCTGGGTCTTTCGCTGTCAGCCCTTTACCATCCGCCTGCTGGCCGTGGCCGCCGGCCTGCTGACAGTGGCCTCGGCGTTCGCGGCGCCGGCTGAGGCGGAGGGCAACGGGGACGACTTCATCGACGCGCTCAACCATGCCGGTATCGACTTCGGCGAGCCCGGAAACGCGATGTCCGTCGGCGAATCGATCTGCCCGATGCTGTCGCAGCCCGGAGGCAATTTCGCCGCGGCCGCGTCCAGCGTCGCCGGTCGGGGCATGTCGCCGATGATGGCCCGCATGTTCACCCAGATCGCGATCCAGACGTACTGCCCCGAGGAGATGGCAAACATCGCCAGCGGCAACCTGTCCGGCGCCATGCCGCCGGGAATGCCGGGAATGGCCGGGCAAATCCCCGGAATGGCGGGGCAGCTGCCGGGCATGCCCGGGCAGATTCCGGGAGTGCCGGGCCAGTTCCCGGGCATGGCAAACCAATTGCCCGCGATGCCCGGGCAGCCCCCGGCGCTGCCGAGGTTCTAGCGGGTGCCCAGCGGGTCGATGGTCCACGCGATATAGAACATCGCCGCCCCGACCATCGCGGTGGTGACGAAGTCGATTCCCTTGCCGCGCACCACCAGAAGGCCGGCCCGATCGTCGGACAACACCAACCGCAGTAGCGCCGCCACACCCACACCGATGCCGATCAACAGCGAGCCGCGACGCCAAAAGTTGGCCCCAACCAGGGCCAGCGCCACCGCAAAGATCAAGCCCACCAACATAATCGGCCACTGGGCCCGCAGCACGGTGCGCGCGATCATTGCCGCTCGGCCAGCTCGACGACGTTGGTCAGCAGGAACGCGCGGGTCAGCGGTCCCACGCCGCCCGGGTTCGGCGACACGTGGCCGGCCACGTCCCACACGTCGGGATGCACATCGCCGGTGAGCTTGCCGTCCACGCGGCTGACGCCGACGTCGAGCACCGCGGCGCCGGGACGCACCATGTCGGCGGTCACCATGTGCGGCACCCCCACGGCCGCGACGATGATGTCGGCCTGCCTGGTCAGCGCCGGCAGGTCACGAGTCTTGGTGTGGCACAACGTCACCGTGGCGTTCTCCGAGCGGCGAGTCAGCAGCAGCCCCAGTGGGCGGCCGACCGTGACTCCGCGGCCGATGACGACCGCGTGCGCCCCGGCGATCTCAATGTCGTAGCGGCGCAACAGGTGCACTATGCCGCGCGGGGTGCATGGCAGCGGGGCAGGTTTGTTGAGCACCAGCCGACCCAGGTTGGTCGGGTGCAGCCCGTCGGCGTCCTTGTCCGGGTCGACCCGCTCCAGCGCCGCGTTCTCGTCGAGGTGCTTGGGCAGCGGCAACTGCACGATGTACCCGGTGCAGTCGGGATTGGCGTTGAGTTCGTCGATGGTCTCGTTGAGGGTGGCTGCGCTGATGTCGGCGGGCAGGTCACGGCGGATCGAGGTGATGCCCACCTTCGCACAGTCGGCGTGCTTGCCCCGGACGTATGCCTGCGAGCCGGGATCATCGCCCACCAGGATGGTGCCGAGGCCGGGGGTGCGGCCCGATGCGGTCAATGCCGTCACGCGCTGCTTGAGGTCGACGAAAATCTCGTCGCGGGTGGCCTTGCCGTCCAGCGTGATTGCTCCCACCGTGACAGTCTGGCAGACATCGCTAATGGCGACCCGCCGCGCCCGGCCTCGCCGCGCTTGCGATCGCCGCGGCTCCCAATAATGGCGACCCGCCGCGCCCGACTTCGCCGCGCTTGCGATCGCCGCGGCTCCCAATAATGGCGACCCGCCGCGCCCGGCTTCGCCGCGCTTGCGATCGCCATTAGGCTCCCGGTATGTCTACCCCTCCGGACGTGTTCAGCCCCGCGAAGCTCGGTCCGATCACGCTGCGCAACCGCACCATCAAGTCCGCCACCTTCGAGGCGCGCACACCCGAGGCGTTGGTGACCGACGATCTCATCGAATACCACCGATTGCCGGCCGCCGGCGGGGTCGGCATGACGACCGTCGCCTACTGCGCCGTCTCCCCCGGCGGCCGCACCGAAGGCAACGGGATCTGGATGCGACCGGAGGCCGTGCCCGGGTTCCGCCGGCTCACCGACGCGATCCACGCCGAGGGTGCCGCGGTCAGTGCGCAGATCGGGCACGCCGGCCCGGTGGCAAACGCGAAGTCCAATAAGGCCAAGGCCCTGGCGCCGGTCCGGTTTTTCAACCCGATCGGGATGCGGTTCGCCAAGAAGGCGACGCGCGAGGACATCGACGAGGTGATCGCAGGGCACGCCAACGCGGCCCGCCTGGCGATCGAGGCCGGCTTCGATGCGGTCGAAATCCACCTGGGCCACAACTACCTCGCGAGTTCGTTTCTGTCCCCGCTGATCAACCGCCGCGACGACGAGTTCGGGGGTTCGCTGCAGAACCGGGCCAAGGTCGCCCGCGGCATGGTGATGGCCGTTCGGCGTGCCGTGGAAAAGGAAGGCACGCCCATTGCGGTGACCGCCA
Organism: Mycobacterium sp. NGS58; assembly: GCF_059812385.1. Classification (NCBI taxonomy): domain Bacteria; kingdom Bacillati; phylum Actinomycetota; class Actinomycetes; order Mycobacteriales; family Mycobacteriaceae; genus Mycobacterium; species Mycobacterium sp. NGS58. The sequence continues at coordinate 62,342 of NZ_JCALCO010000030.1, forward strand.
AGCTGAACATGACCGACGGCGTTCGCGGCGGCATCAGCACGGAGGAATCGCTGACTACCGCCAAGTGGCTGGAGGAAGACGGCGGGCTGGACGCGATCGAACTCACCGCCGGCAGCTCGCTGGTCAACCCGATGTACCTGTTCCGCGGCGACGCGCCCCTCAAGGAGTTCGCCGGCGCGTTCAAGCCGCCGCTGCGCTGGGGCATGCGCATGACGGGCAAGAAGTTCCTGCGCGAATACCCGTACCGCGAGGCATATCTGTTGCGCGACGCCAAGCTGTTCCGCAGCGAGTTGAAGATGCCGTTGATCCTGCTCGGCGGAATCACCAATCGGGAGACGATGGACCTGGCGATGGCGGAGGGATTCGATTTCGTCGCGATGGCCCGGGCGCTGCTGGCCGAGCCGGATCTGATCAACCGAATCGCCGCTGATGGCGCCCAGCACCACGTGCATTCGGCGTGCACGCACTGCAACCGGTGCATGCCCACGATCTACACCCGAACGCACTGCGTGGTGACCGGCGCACCTGACACTCACGGCTAAACCACAGGGCTGCAAGCTACAGTTGTGGCGATGTCAGCACCAGCCCCGCCAGCGCTAACCGTTCATCACGAAGGATCGGAACGCACCTTCGCAGCGGGCCACGACGTAGTAGTCGGGCGCGACCTGCGAGCGGACATGCGTATCACGCACCCGCTGATTTCGCGCGCCCACCTGCTGCTGCGATTCGATCAGGGCAAGTGGCTGGCCATCGACAACGGTTCGCTCAACGGAACTTTCGTCAACGGCCGGCGCGTGCCGGTGGTCGAGATCCACGACGGGCAGAACTTGAACATCGGGAACCCGGACGGACCGCTGCTGACCTTCGACGTCGGCCGCCATCAGGGCATGGCCGGGCGTCCGCCCCGAACCGAATCGATGAACATCCCGGTGGCGGCGCCGCCGCAGGCCGCGGCGTGGTCGGCGCAGCCGGCCCCGCCCACGGCCGCACCACCACCTCCGCCCCCACCCGGGCGCACGCCCAGTTGGGCGGCGCCGCCGCGGCGCCCGCAACCCGCTCCCGTGCAGCGGCAAGGCCCGCCGGGCCACACCATGTACGGGGGTGGCGGTGGACGCCCGCCCGCGTTCCCGCCCGCCGCGCCGCCCCCACCGCACAATGCCCCGCCCATCGCGCAGATGCCGGCCGTGGGTTCGGGCAGCCCCCACACCCAGATGGCCCCGCCGGCCTCCGCAAAGCCGCCCGAGGTGGCGAACCTCGCGACCAAGATGTTCCAGGCGCTGCTGCCTTCGCGGTCCGGCGCGATCCAGCAGCCCGCCGGGTCGCAGACCATCGGCCGGGCCACGGACAACGACATCGTCATCCAGGATGTTCTGGCCTCGCGCCACCACGCCTTCTTGATCCAGACTCCGCTGGGCACCGAGATCCGCGACGCGCACAGCGTGAACGGGACCTTCGTCAACGGCGTCCGGGTTGGTTCGGCCGTGCTCACCGAGGGCGATGTGGTCACCATCGGCAACGTCGACCTGGTGTTCACCGGCGACAGCCTGGTCCGGCGCACCGAGGCCGCAACACGCAGCGGCGGGCTCGAGGTCAACTCCGTCTGCTACACCGTCGACCATGGCAAGCAGCTGCTGGACCACATCTCGCTGACCGCCCGGCCCGGAACACTGACCGCCATCATCGGTGGGTCGGGCGCCGGGAAGACCACCCTGTCGCGGCTGATCGTCGGCTACACCAGCCCCACCTCGGGCAATGTGACCTTCGAGGGCCACAACATTCACACCGAGTACGCGTCCATGCGCAGCAGGATCGGCATGGTCCCGCAGGACGACGTGGTGCACCGCCAGCTCACCGTGAACCAGGCCCTCAACTACGCGGCCGAACTGCGCCTGCCGCCCGACACCAGCAAAGAGGAACGGGCCCGCGTCGTCGCGCAGGTGCTCGAGGAACTCGACATGACCCAGCACGCCGACACCCGGGTCGACAAGCTCTCCGGCGGTCAGCGCAAGCGCGCCTCGGTCGCCCTCGAGCTGCTCACCCAGCCGTCGCTGCTGCTCCTGGACGAGCCGACGTCGGGCCTGGACCCCGCGCTGGACCGTCAGGTGATGCTGATGCTGCGCCAGCTGGCCGACGCGGGCCGCACGGTCTTG